>DATGHM010000131.1:0-3036 GCA_035307985.1 Candidatus Acidiferrales bacterium | reverse complement strand
CCAGACGAACAAAAGCGGGAAGTACGGGTGCTGAGGGAAGCGGAGGTGGCGGCGATCATCGCGCACGCAAAGGAGCCGTACGTGACGATGTTCGCAATTCTTGGCATGACGGGAATTCGAGCCTCAGAGCTGTTCGGTTTGCAGCTCCACGACCTTGACTTCCGACAAAAGCTGATTCACATACGACGATCACTGGATTCGCGGACACGGGAGGTACAACCGACAAAGACCAAAGCCAGTGCAAACTCTATACCCATGCCACCCGAACTAGAAGAGCGGCTCCGAAATTACCTCCAACGCCGCCGATGCCAGAACGCGGCCGGGTTCCTGTTTACAAACCGGAACGGGAATCCATACGCGATCGGGAAAGTGGTCGAATACGGATTATGGCCAGCACAGGATGCTGCAGGAATTCGACGGTCAGGCTTACACGCTTTCCGACATCAAGTTGCAACCGAACTCCAAGAGCACGGCGCGCCCCTGAAAGTGGTTCAGAGGCAGCTGCGACACAGTGATCCAAGGACTACGCTACGGTACGCGCACGTTATCGAGGACACGCATAGGAAAGCGATGGAGTCCCTGGCAGCAGGCATCGAGCAACACCTAAAACGTCAATTGGAGTCAAGCAGCTGATTTTGGAGTCAGGCCCGCAGTAAGTGCTTTACTTCTCTAGTTGCTGGAGCGGGCGATGGGAATCGAACCCACGTCCGAAATGTGGGAACCGAGAACCGACTCCCGAGAGGCGGTATACAGCTGATCGGAGCCAGAGGCCGACATCCTTGCTCTCTCCATGGTTTGCATTTTTCGGGGGCGCTCCGATCGATTGATACGGTGCCGACCTTGAGCAAGAAATCTATCTGAAGTCCCCACAAAAGTCCCCACAGTGAGGGAACCGCACAGAAAATTCAGAACGTACTAACCTCTTAAGATTGAGTGGTGGGCCGCGCAGGACTTGAA
This sequence comes from Candidatus Acidiferrales bacterium, assembly GCA_035307985.1. Taxonomy (GTDB): domain Bacteria; phylum Acidobacteriota; class Terriglobia; order Acidiferrales; family UBA7541; genus Palsa-295. Next base: position 2,079 of record DATGHM010000131.1, on the reverse strand, counting down.
CCTGCAACCCGCTGATTAAGAGTCAGCTGCTCTGCCAATTGAGCTAGCGGCCCACAATCCAGAAAGTATAACACGGCGGAAAATCGCGTCATTGTCGCAAGCTCAGCGAGCGAGCCGCGCTTAACCCGAATTCCGGGCGCCACTTCTAAAGTCACGAAACCTGCTTGAACCGGTGCGCCCTCCGCCGGCCCGCGATCGAAGTGAAAATCCGGACGGCTACAGCGTAGGACGCCTCGCGCTCGCGTTTGCCTCAGATACCTTGCGCAGTATGGCCGCAATTTCCTTCGCCACGTGACGCGCCTTCACCAGATCGCCCGGGCCTAACGAAATCGCCGCCACGCGTGCGTGTCCTCCGCCTCCATGCTGTTCGCAAAGCGAAGCGAGATTCACCTCGTCCGGCGCCGCTTTCCACGGGTTCGTACCTACAGAAATTTTCGCTCGCGTCGGCGACGCGCTGACGCCCACCGAATACAGCGCGTCCGGGTACAGGAAGTACGGCACGAACTTGTTGTAGCCCTCGAGATCGAGATCGCTCACGTCGAAATAAATCACGCCGGAGCGGGCATCCGCGCGCTCGCGCATAATATCCATCGATCGGCGATGGCGTTCGAGCAACGGCCCCAGGTGTTGCTTCACCAGCGGCAATTCCACCATCTCCGCCAGCGTCCGCGTCGTCAGCTCGGGAATCAGTTTTGGCACCAGGTTGGACTCGGGCGCCGCCTCGATCACCAGCGCCAGTCTCATCGCCGGCTCCGCCAGTCCCACCGCTTCTTCCGGCGACGCGAATTGCGCGCCGTCGATGATGTCTGCCCAGTGAATCAGCTCCGCCAGCGGCTTCGCGTCGAACCCGAACTTCTGCGCCGCCACGGTGGCCAGCAGTTTCGTGCACGACTTATACGTCGGATCGTAAAACTTTTTTCCGGAATGATCGTGCCGGAAGTGCTCCGCGTCTTCGGGCTTGAGGAACGCGCTCTGATGGTGATCGAACCACCACGTCAACTGTGGCGAGCTCGAATACTTGAAATCGACGATCGCGTTCTCGTCGCCGTCGAACAGTCCGTCCTCGAACGGCTGCGACGCCTTGTGCGTCATTCCCGTGTAGAGAAACTCCGCGTTCGCGTTCACGCGCTCGCGATAAAACCGCGTGAAGACCGCGGCGGAGCAGGCTCCGTCGAAACAGCGATCGTGAAAGCAAACACGCACTCGCACTGTACTCTCTCCAAACGGCGCGAACTGGCCGCCGCCTCACACGGCCGGGCTGCCGCACATCGCGCGCGCCGGCAAAAATGCCACGCCAGGGAAAGCCAATAAAGATGGCTGGTCGGTTTCAACTTGTCAAGCGACTTGCACCATGCTTGTCTTGGCCCGATAATTCTGCGCCGCATGCCCCTTAGGAAGTTTCGGTCGCCGTTCGCCGCCGGCGCCTGCGTGGCCCAGGATGCTCTTCAAGGTTCTCCTTGCTGGCAGCGTTCGATCCGTGTTATCACTTTTTCAACAAAAGGGGTAACGGGCATGAAAGCGGCAGTCGCGTTGGTCGCGCAGCCCGAGGCGAAGTCGAAGTTTCTCGAAGGTCTCCTGCCGAATCAGCGGGCCGAGGTTCTTGCCGCCGGCAAGCTGCGCAGGTTTTTCGCCAAGCAGGTCCTCCAGCACGCAGGCGATCCTGCGTCCCGGTTGTGCCTGCTGCGATCCGGCCGCGCTCAATATTTCGCCATTTCCGATGAAGGTGACAAAGTCATCCTTCACTGGATCACGCCCGGCGACTCCTTCGGCCTCGCCGCAATGGTTCCCGAGTCTCGCTCCTTTCTCCTCGGCGTTGAGATGGTGGAGAGCGGATCCGCAATCGTGTGGGAACGTGACCGCCTGCGCAGCTTGACTGCGCGCTTCCCGCGGCTCTTCGAGAACGCACTCACCATAACCTACGACGGTTTCGTGCGGCTGCTCTGCGTTCACATGAGCCTGAGCAGCCGCAGCGCGGCTCACCGGCTCCGCCAGACCGTCGTGGACCTTTGCTACGGCATCGGCCGCTCCGTTTCTCGCGGAGTGGAAATCGAAATCACCAACGAGGAGCTCGCCAGCATG
>DATGHM010000130.1:0-24929 GCA_035307985.1 Candidatus Acidiferrales bacterium | reverse complement strand
AGCGATAATCGAAGCGCCGCGCCCACCGGCAGAAGACGCCAGCAGCATGGAACCGATCGAGGCAATCAGGCACTCGACCGTCGTAACCGTCGCTACCGACGATTCGCCGGGCGGACCCTCGCTCGACCACCGCACCCCATGACGATCGTTCCACCCATGCACGATGCGATGCAGCGCCGGCGCATCTTGAACGTAGATTTCGCCAGGTGGAACGGACGCGAGCACACCTCGCAGAGCCTCTTCCGCGCCCGTCACGTTCGGCGCCCGGATGCACTCGGTGGAGTTGGCTGCGCATTCCTTCTGGAATCGCGCGAGCGGATCCCTGACGGGGGCAAAGATCCGGGCCATCTCTGCGGCAGAGTCGTGCCGCGGCGCAGGCGTCTTCAGCGCGGAACGAATGCGTGCGAGCACGCGTTCGCGGCCGAGATTTTCAGCGCGCTCCACTTCCCCTCCACATCGAGCGGAACGATTTCCGCGGAATCGCGGGCGCGGCGCGATATCTCGTCCACGGCCTCAGCGGATCGAGCGGCGTTCCTCCGAGCCCCAGCGCTCGCAGAGCGCGCGTGGCGGCGCGTCCCAAGTAGCCCATCAGAGCGAAGCGGCGCGGTCCGTTCATCGTCCAACGCCAGAGCCTGAAGCCCGCGCGTTCGTGCCACGGGCGGTCGCCCGCGTCCACGGCATTGCGTCGATTGTGCAGCAGGTGATGGTGCAGGTCGATTTTTACCGGGCATACGCTACTGCACGCGCCGCACAGAGTCGAAGCGTAAGAAAGATGCTGAAACTCATTCAGCCCGCGAAAATGCGGAGTCAGCACGCTGCCAATCGGGCCGGAATACGTGGTGCCATAAGCATGGCCGCCGCCAAGCGTGCGGAACACGGGACAGGCATTCAGGCAGGCGCCGCAGCGAATGCAGTGCAGCGCATCCCGCTGTTCGGCATCCGCCAGCAAATCGGTGCGGCCGTTATCAAGCAGCACCACGTGAAACTCCTCCGGGCCGTCAATTTCGCCCGGAGCGCGGGGCCCGCCGATCAACGAGTTGTAGACGGAGACCGCCTGGCCGGTCCCCGCCGTCGCCAGAACAGGCCAGAACGTGGCCAGATCCTCGAATCGAGGTAGCACCTTTTCGATTCCGGCAACAGCAACGTGGATGCGCGGCAGGGCCGTTCCGAGGCGATCGTTGCCTTCGTTCGTGGTGATTGCGATCATGCCGCAGTCGGCCACCAGGAAGTTCGCGCCTGTAATCCCCATTTCAGCCGAGAAAAACGCGCGGCGCAACGCGCGTCGGGCGGCGGCGACCAATTGCGGTGGATCATCCCTGGCTGAATCGCCCTGCTCCAGGAACTCTCCCAATCTTTCCTCAAACAGCTTCGCAATGTCCGCGCGCGTCAGATGCATGGCCGGCATCACGATGTGGGAAGGAGGTTCGTTCCGAAGCTGGACGATGAACTCGCCAAGATCCGTCTCGAAAACGCGAAGGCCCAGCTTTTCAAGCGCCGGCGTCAGATGGATTTCTTCCGTGACCATCGATTTCGACTTCGCAATGGTGCGGACGCCCCGCTCGGTCGCGAGATCGGCGACGTAGCGGCGCGCGTCCTCCGCTGTCTCTGCCCAAAAGACATGACCGCCGCGAGCCTTTACGTTCCGTTCGAACTCCAGGAGGTATTGGTCGAGATGGTTCAACGCCTCCCACTTGATTTCGTGGCACTTTTGCCGCGCCGCTTCCCAGTCGAGGAAGCGTTCGCGCCCGCCCTGCGCCGACGCGTCGTAATGGTCGATCGCTCGGCGGATCGTCTGGCGCTGTTTCAGGTCCGCGGTTTTCGTCGCCGCGGCGAGCAGGAATTCGCGCGCGGGCGTGATCATTCCGTTCTCCGCGTCTGTGAAACGGTCTCTGCCTCGTTGCGCCCGGCTTCGGTTCGCGCCAGAATGCTGGCCAGATGAATCGCTCGCACGCGTGAATTCCGGCGGCGAAGAATGCCGTCAATATGCAGCAGGCAACTTGGGTCGGTGGAAGCAAGGTATTCCGCGCCGGACGCTTCGGCGTTGCCGGCCTTCGTTTCGCCCATTGCTGCGGAAATCATGCCGAACTTCGTCGCGAACGTGCCGCCGAAGCCGCAGCACTCCTCGCTTCTCGGCATTTCGATCAATTCCAGGCCGCCAACGTGGCGGAGCAACTCGCGCGGCTCCTGCTTGATGTGAAGTTCGCGAAGACCGTGGCACGCGTCGTGAAAGGCGACGCGATGTGCGAACCGCGCGCCAACATCGGAAACCCCCGCGACCTTGACCAGAAACTCCGAAAATTCATACACGCGTTTGCCGACGCTCCTCGCCTCATCAACCAGCCCCGCCCCGGCCAGCAACTCGGGATAGAAATTCCGCACCATCGTCGTGCACGACCCGGAAGGGCACACGATCGCCTCAGCGGAGCGAAACACGCGCAGAAACCGTTCCGCAACGGGTCGCGCGTCATCCCAGTAACCTGTGTTGAACGCGGGCTGGCCGCAGCAGGTTTGCTCCTCCGGAAAATCGACCTCGCACCCGATCCGGCGCAGCACACGCGCCGCGTCCATGCCGACCTCGGGAGTCAGTTGGTCCACAAAGCAGGGGATGAACAGCGATACTTTTCGCATCCGGTTGTATCGGGAGCCGCGCCGCAACAAGTATAAACGGAGCCTCGCCCGGGGGATCGCGGTTTTATTATTTGGACCGGCGGCCTCGATTTCCTACAATGCGGTAGCCTGTTTTGGCGTTCCTGGGCGAGCGCGGATTGGAGAATTCTCAGAATGAAATTGATTCGATTTGGCCAGCCGGGAAAAGAGAAACCGGGACTGATCCTTCCGGATGGAACGCATGTCGAGGCCTCGGCGTTCGCTGCGGATTACGACGAACAATTCTTCGAAAGTGACGGCATCGCCCGGCTCGAAAGATGGGCGCGGACGAATGCGGCGAAGGCGCCGCGCGTCGACCCTGCGGTGCGCCTGGGTTCGCCCGTCGCGAGACCGAGCAAGATTATCTGCATCGGCTTGAACTATCGCGACCACGCTGCGGAAACGGGAAGTCCCGTTCCGGCTGAGCCCGTCTTGTTCTTCAAAGCGACGACTTCGCTCGTCGGCCCGAATGATCCCGTCGTTATCCCCAGGGACGCCCACAAGCTCGATTGGGAAGTCGAGCTGGCTGTGGTGATCGGCGCGCGGGCGAGCTACGTGCCGAAAGAGCGCGCCTACGAATGCGTCGCCGGATATGCACTGCACAATGATTATTCCGAGCGAACGTTCCAGCTCGAACGCGGTGGCCAATGGGTGAAAGGCAAGAGCGCCGACACGTTCGCGCCGCTCGGCCCTTTTCTGGCCACTCGCGACGAAATCCCGAATCCCCAAAACCTGGGGATGTGGCTCAAAGTAAATGCCGAATACCGGCAGAAAAGCACTACAGCGAACATGATCTTCGGCGTGCCTGCCCTCGTGAGCTACATCAGCGAGTTTATGACCCTGCTTCCGGGAGACATCATCAGCACCGGCACGCCGGCGGGCGTGGGACTCGGCATGAAACCGCCGAAGTATCTGCAGCCGGGCGATGTCGTCGAATTGGGACTCGAGAATCTCGGCGAATCGAGGCAGCAGGTTGCCGCCTGGATGCCGCGCGCAGTCGCTAATCCGGCCTGACAAGTGCCGCATTGGATTCGGCGGCCGGCGATTCGCGGAAGGGAAGCGAGCATGGGATATCCGGAAATGGATTTATCGAACCAGACGGCCGTGGTGGTCGGCGGCACTTCGGGAATCGGCCACGCGATTGCCCTGGGCCTCGCGAAGGCGGGGGCCAACGTGGTCGCGACCGGCCGCCGAGAGGAGCTTGCGAAGGTCGCGGCGGAAGAAATTCGCAAACTCGGGCGACGCTCCATAGCGGTCGCAACCGACGTGCTGGAACGCTCCAGTATTGAGGCGCTGCTTGCGGCGGCTCGCGCCGAGTTCGGAAGCGTCGAGATTCTCGTGAATTCGGCGGGGCGTACGAAGCGCACGCCCACCCTCGACGTCAGCGAAAAGGAGTGGAACGAGATCCTCGACACGAACCTGACCGGGACGCTGCGCGCCTGCCAGGTGTTCGGGCGGCACATGATTGAGCGGAAGTACGGGCGGATTATCAACATTGCCTCGCTGAGCTCCTTCGTGGCGCTCTATGAAGTCGCCGCATACTCTGCCAGCAAAGCTGCCGTCGCATCGCTCACGAAATCCCTCGCAGTGGAGTGGGCCCGGCACGGCGTGTGCGTGAATGCGATCGCCCCGGGAGTCTTTCAGACGGAGCTGAACAAGACGCTGCTGGAAGGAACGGCGCGCGGCCAGGAATTTCGGATGCGCACTCCCATGGGCCGTTTCGGACACGTAGAGGAACTCGCCGGCGCCGCCGTTTTTCTCGCGTCAAAAGCGGCCGGATTCGTGAACGGGCACGTGCTCGCGGTGGACGGTGGCTTTCTCGCCAGCGGCGTCAACCAGTAGTAGAGTAGCGGGCGCTGTCCCCGTATCCCGGTCCGCTCCAGGAGGGTGCTCCTCAGAGAACGTCTACTCGATACGGCTATCGAGTAGAAATCGTCGTAAAGCCTTTAGAAGCAAGCCTTTACAGATTTCTACTCGATACAAAATCCGTTTTTTCGCCTTCGCCCTATCTTCGCCATTTTCTGTATTTTGCCAAAGCGCCGGTCGTCGGACGGTCGAAGTCGCGCGGCGAAACGAACACCGTTTCGCAGTCTCAGGAAATCGATCCGCCTGCGCTGGCGGACTGAGCCCTCACTTCCTCCTTCACGAAGAACTGGCTGGCCAGCTCCACCACCTGTTTCAGATTCCACCATTCACGCTCATTCATCGGCCTTCCGTCGCTGCTCGAAAAATAGATCGAGGCGTAACCGTCCTCCGAAAGCGGCGCGCGAATGATCAGCACGTTCTTTTGTTCAGTTTGGTTGTCGGACATCCGAACCTCCTTCGAATCCCGACGAGTTTATCCCAAGCCGTTCAGGAAACAAGAAAGAAAGTGAGCGGAAAGCCGCACCAGAGGCGTAGAGATCGGAAGAGCCGGCGCGCCAGGCAGCCGGACGCGGCGGTTCTTGAATGCCATGGATGCTTTCGTAGCACGCCGCGCGCCGCTTACATCCCGATTCCACTACGGCGCATCCAGAAAAAAGAGGCCTAATTGGAGGGTCATCATGAAGTGGGTTGCACTCGCTTCCGCACTATTCTTCGCGCTTTCTTATGCTGCATTTGCCGCTACCACGACCGCAACGAAGGACGCCAACCTTCAAAACTGCCTGAATGTGGCTCAAGCCAAACAGGAGAGGAACGACTTGAACTGCGAGGCGAACGACGGCTTCTGCAACTATTTAATGCTAAACCGGCGCGTGAAGGTGAGGACAGGCAAGCTGTCGTCCTGATCTCCGCGACGACAGTCCCTAACTCTTCAGAACAAGGAGTGATGCGCCATCGGCTAGCCGTGCGAGCCGCTGGCCCCCGGGTGACCGGTCCGTTCGATCGAATACAACGCCACCGGAAATCCCCGATGCGTTGTATCGCGCTCGAAGTGCATGCCGAGCTTTTCCATGATGTGAATCGACGCCCGGTTCTCCGGCTGTGCAATGGCCACGATTCGCCGGAGCTTCGCGCGATCGAAGCCGTCCCGCATGGCTTCGCGCGCGGCCTCCGTCGCCAGACCTTTGCCCCACCATGCCCGCGCAAGCCACCAGCCGATTTCGATCTCCCGTGTTCCATCGAGCGGCTGCAAACCACAAAAGCCGATCATTTCGCCGGCATTTTCCTCTTTGGTGGCCCGCTTGTGCAGCAGTTGCCAAAAGCAAAACCCTCTTTGCTCGAAGCCGGAAATCTGGCGTTCAACGAGGTCTCGAACTCGCTCGTCCGCCCAGGGCTGTCCGTTCGAGATGTAGCGCATCACTTCGGGATCCTGAGCGATCGGCTTCAGCTGGAGCCAATCCTGGTGATTCCACGGGAGAAGCCGCAGGCGCTCAGTCTCAAGCGTGAGTGTATTCGTCATTGGCTGGGAATGATGTCCGAACAATACGGTCGGTCGCGGTGCCCCGCGTGATCAAACGACCGGCGGGGAGGTGCCGTCGCCGATCACCGTCGTCCATTTGCGAACGCGCCAGGACGTTACGAGACCGTTCGCGACGTACGGATCACGCCGCGCGAAATTCTCCGCTGCTTCGGGAGACGCTCCTCGGAAGACGATCACCGCGCCGTCGGAAGGATCGGCGAGCGCCCCCGCCAGGACGAGGTCGCCCCGCTCAAATGCCTCACGGGCGTGGGACAGGTGTTCGGCGCGAAAAGGTCCACGCTTGGCGGTGAAATTGTCGACCACGTCGTAAAACAGGATGTAGTGCACGTTTGCTTCAGCCTCCCATCCGCGAACAGCAACTTATCGCAAGATTTGCCGAACTGCCGCGCGCGGGAAGATGGTCACCATCATACAGGCGTTCTTCCTGCGAGTAGTCGCGATTCGATTTCGGCGTCTGACGCCCTTGTGGCACAGTACGCACGTGACCGCTAAATCGTCGCCAACTGGTTCCTCACCGGCCGCCTCGTCGGACTCATCCACCGTTGCTGCTCCAGGTCCGCAAGCGAAGCTGCTGTTCGGAATTGCGATCTTCGCGAGCGCGTTCTGTCTGTTTCAGGTCGAGCCCATCATCGCGAAGATGATCCTGCCGTGGTTCGGAGGCGTGGCGGCCGTGTGGGCTGTCTGCCTCGTGTTTTTTCAGACGACTCTGCTGCTCGGATATTTGTACGCGCACGTCCTGACGCGCCGTTTTTCCCCCCGCGCGCAGGGACGTATCCACGCCACGCTGCTGATTGCGAGCCTTATCGCGTTGCGAATCGTGCCGCACGAAAGTTGGAGGCCAGCCGGTCCCGAGCATCCCGCGTTACGGATTCTGTTTCTCTTGGCTGCAACCGTGGGCATCCCGTTCTTCCTGCTCTCAGCGACGAGTCCGCTTCTGCAAGCCTGGTATGCAAAGACGCTCTCCGGCGCCCGGCCGTATCGGCTTTATGCGGTCTCGAATGCAGGTTCGATGCTGGCGCTTGTGACGTACCCCGTGGCGATCGAGCCGTGGATTTCGACTTCGCACCAGGCGTTCGGCTGGTCCGCGGCATACGTAGGAACGGTGCTGCTGTGCGCCGCCATAGCGCTCACTTCGCGCGAGAGGGAGGCAGCCGCGACCGGGCCCGCGAACATTGCCAGCGCCGAGCCCGCGAAAGCACGCGTGCCGGCGACCTTGCAACTGCTGTGGCTGGCGCTTGCGGCGTGCAGTTCGGCTCTGCTGCTCGCGGTGACCAATCACATCGCGCAGAACATCGCCTCCGTTCCGTTTCTGTGGCTCCTGCCGCTCAGCCTCTATCTGCTGAGCTTCATTCTTTGTTTCGACGCGCGCGGATGGTACCGGCCCGGCCTCTTTCTGCGCTTGTTGGGAATCGCGATTGGCGGCATGGCATATGCGCTTGCGCCGTCGTTCGCGGGATTGCCCTGGAAAGTCATGATCGTGCTGTTCTGCGCAGGCTTCTTTGTGTGCTGCATGTTCTGCCACGGCGAACTCGAACGCCTGAAGCCCGCGCCAGAGCGTCTGACGAACTTTTACTTGCTGGTGGCGCTGGGGGGCGCGACTGGCGCCGTATTCGCCGCGTTGGTGGCGCCGGAAATCTTCTCCGGCTATTACGAGCTGCACGTTGGCCTGGGGCTGTGCGCGATTCTTGTCTTTGTGGTGCATTACCGCGATCCCGGCAGCCCCTTTAACGGCGGTCGCCGGAATCCAGCCTGCTGGGTGCTGGCCGGACTGGTCGCGGCGGTCCTCATCAGTTTGTTTGTAACCGCGCGCGAGCAAGCTGTCGACACGCGACTGATGGCGCGCAATTTCTACGGCGTTCTCCGCGTGATCGATGAAAGAGAGCCGAATGTCGTGTTCCGAGGAGATCAACCGCAGTGGGACCGCGATCCGCGCTTCCGCAAGCTGATGAACGGCACGATCGATCACGGCCTGCAGTTTTTGAACCCCGCGCGCAGCAGGGAGCCCACCACTTATTACGGCCGGAATTCCGGGGTCGGCGTCGCGTTGCGAGCGGCGCGAGAAGAGCGCGCATTGCACGTGGGCGCGATCGGCCTTGGCATCGGCACGGTCGCGACGTACGGCAGGGCGGGGGATTCCTACACGTTCTACGAGATCAATCCGCTCGTGCTGAAGGTGGCGGAACAGGAGTTCACATTCCTGCGAGACTCGGCCGCGAACGTCAAAATCGTGCTTGGGGACGGACGCCTTTCTTTGGAACGCGAGCAGCCGCCGCAGCGATTCGACGTGCTGATCGTAGATGCGTTTTCCGGCGATTCCATCCCCGTGCATCTGCTGACGCGCGAGGCCTTCCAGCTTTATTTCGGGCATTTGAAGCCGGACGGCGTGCTGGCCGTACACGTGTCGAACCAGTATTTGAATCTGGAGCCGGTGGTGGCGGCCGCGGCGAGCCGGCTGGGCAAGGAAGCCGTGATCGTCAACCATGAAGTGGGCGCCAGCCAGGGAGTTTATCCTTCGACGTGGATTCTTCTCGGCAGCCGCGAAGGTTTCCTCGGCCGACGAGAGATCGAAAACGCCGGCGAAATCCTCCCAGCAAAAGCTCCGATGACGGAGCTCTGGACAGACGACTACAGCAGCCTCTGGCGCGTCCTCAAGTAGGGCAGACGCACGATTCTATCCATGCGGCGCACCGTGGCCGGTTGCCCCAACGGGTCTAGGCCGTAGGACGGGTCTCAGATCGGCCCGCGGGCCTCGGAAATAAGTGCCGGCCCTGCAGGCGCGTATTTGTCCCGCTTCGTTGCTCACCTTTTCTCCTCTTGACAGTCTAGAGTAATCAGGTATCTTCCTCTGGATGCTCTAGAGGAGAAGCGGAATGATCGATAAGCCAAGCACGCTCGTCCAAGGCACGCTGGACATGCTGATTCTGAAGACCCTGGCGCTTGAGCCGCTGCACGGTTACGGCATCGCGCAGCGCATTGAGCAGATCAGCCACGGCGTCTTCCAGGTCAACGCGGGCTCGCTCTTCCCGGCCTTTCGACGCCTGGAACGCGCTGGATTGCTCGACACGGAATGGCGGGCCACGGAAAACAATCGCCGGGCGAAGTATTACGCGCTCACGAAGCACGGCCGGCGCAAGCTGGAGGCGGAAACGAAGGAGTGGGGCCGCCAAATCGGGGCGATCACGAGAATCCTCGACGCGCAGAGCTAGGCTGCGGTCGCGCCGGTGTCGCGCCGGCGTTCTGTTCCGGTTGAGAACATCTCTTTGTCGCGAGGACAGCTATGCCGCTGATGCGTAACTTGATCGCGGGCCTGCAGGCATTGTTTCGCAAGCAGAAGGCGAACTCCGAACTGGACGAAGAGCTGCGCGGTTACCTCGATGCAGCCACGGCGCAAAAGATGAAGAACGGCATGAGCCGGGAAGAAGCGCGGCGGTCGGCACGCGTGGAAATGGGAAGTCCCGACCGGGTGAGAGAAGAGGTGCACTCGGCAGAATGGGAAAGCGTCGTCGAAACGTTCTGGCAGGACGTTCGCTTCGCGGCGCGCATGCTCAGAAAGTCCCCCGGTTTCACGACGGTCGCCGTGCTTACCCTGGCTCTCGGCATCGGCGCGAACACCGCTCTTTTCTCCGTTGTGAATGGCGTGCTCCTGAATCCGCTGCCGTACCCACATCCGGGACAACTTGTGACCATTCACGAAAGCAAGCCGAACTTCGCAACGGGCTCCATTTCCTATCCGAATTTCCTCGATTGGCAGAGGGATAACCACACGCTCTCGGCCATGGCCGTTTCCCGGCCCACCTCGTTCGCTCTCACCGGCCTGGGGGAAGCGGAGCAGGCGCAGGCGGAGTTCGTTACGTCCGACTTCTTCCCAATCCTCGGCGTGAAGCCGGTGATTGGCCGAATCTTTGTGCGAGCGGATGACCAACGCGGAGCGGCTCCAGTGGCACTGATTAGCGGCGGCTTCTGGAAGCGGAAGTTCGGCTCGGCCCCGGACATCGTGGGCAAAACGCTCAATCTCGATGGGAGGGGTTACACCATCGTCGGCGTGATTCCCTCGGATTTCGATCTTCTACTGGGCAACTTCAGTCCCAGTGAGATCTACGTCCCCATGGTTCAGTGGACCAACAATTTGCTCTTCAGCCGCGGCGCCGGCCTGGGCATTCATGGGATTGGACGGATGAAGCCTGGCGTTACGATCGACCAGGTGCGCGCGGACTTTGCCCAAGTCACAAGAAATCTCGCGGTCGCCTATCCCGATTCCGACAAAGCCACGGGCGCCGCGTTCTTTCCTTTTCGCCAGTCGATGTTGGGCCATGTCGAACCGTTTCTGCTCGTTCTGTTCTGCGCGGTGGGGTTCGTTCTTCTCATTGCTTGCGTCAACATCGCCAATCTCCTTCTCGCGCGTTCCACGGGCCGTTCGCGCGAATTCGCCGTTCGCGCCGCGCTTGGGGCGGGGAAATCGCGTCTCATCCGCCAGCTTTTGACCGAAAGCATTTTGCTGGCGTCTTTGGGCGGCGCAATTGGCCTGCTGCTCGCAAACTGGGGGACACGCGCTGCTCTGGACAGTTTGCCTGCTTCGTTGCCGCGCGCCGCAGAAGTGGGCATTGACCCTCGCGTCTTGCTCTTCACTGCCGCGGTTGCGCTGTCGGCCGGAATCCTTTTCGGTCTCGCACCGGCTATAAGGATTTCCCGAACGATCCTGCAGGACAACCTCAAGGAGGGGGGCCGCGGCGCGAGCGGGTCGCGCACGGGCGCTCATGGAGTTCTGGTGGTCGTCGAAACGGCTCTGGCCCTGGTCCTGCTGACCGGCGCGGGGCTCATGCTCCGCAGCCTCGTCCGGCTCTGGGACGTCGATCCGGGCTTCAATCCCAGCAACGTGGTGACGTTCGGATTGTCGCTCCCGACTTCGATGTGGAAGGCGAGCCCAGCCGCAATTCGCGCGGCGTTCCGCGAAGTTGACTCGAAGCTCGCTTCCACGCCTGGAATCGAAGCCGTCTCGATGAACTGGGGCGCTTTCCCGCTGAGTGGCGACGATGAGTGGCTCTTCTGGCCGGAAGGCCAGCCAAAACCGGCGAACCAGAGCGATATGAAGTGGACCCTGGAATACGTCGTCGATCCCGGTTACCTGAAGGTTATGGAAACTCCCCTTCGCAGTGGGAGGTTCTTTACAGCCCGGGACGACGAGCATTCGCCGCCGGTTGTCCTGGTGGACGACGTCTTCGTGCGTCAGTACTTCCCGAATGAAAATCCCCTCGGCAAGCATCTTTTCCTGGACAGTCTCGAGGGAAATCAGCAGGCGGAAATCATCGGCGTCGTCGCGCATGTAAAGCAATGGGGGCTCGATACGGACGACACGGAGCATCTCCGGGCTCAACTGTATTTCCCGTTCATGCAGCTGCCGGATTCCGTGATGGCGGGAGCGCCGTTGGGAATGCGAGTCGTTGTGCGTTCCCGCGGTTCAGGGGCAGGCGCCGTCGATTCCATCCGGCAGTCCCTGCAACAGCTGAACAGCGGGAATGTTATGTACGGTGTTCAAACAATGGACGAGGTCATTTCCAGTTCGATCGCGAACCGCTGGTTCTCCATGATTCTTCTCAGCGCTTTTGCAGGGCTGGCGCTCCTTCTTTCCAACATCGGCATCTACGGCGTCATTGCCTATTTGGTTGGTCAGCAAACGCGCGAGATCGGGATCCGAATGGCCCTGGGCGCCCAGCGCAGAGACGTCTTTCGTCTGATTCTTGGCAACGGCGTGAAGATGGCGCTGCTTGGGATTGCCATCGGGGTTGCCGCGGCATTCGGACTGACACGCCTGATGGCGGGGATGCTCTACGGCGTTAGCGCCACCGATCCGCTCACCTTTGTCTTTGTCGCCGTCGTGTTGATGCTGGTCGCGCTCGCCGCCTGCTACATCCCTGCTCGTCGCGCCATGCGCGTCGATCCCATGGTGGCGCTGCGCTACGAGTGACCCGCACCAAGCGGCAAAATCCAAACGCCGGCGAGATGCCGGCGCTACCGGAGGCGAGCTTTTCACTCGCCACACACGCTATTCGATTCCGAGTTGGTGCTGCATCTGTTCGAGAGAGACGCCCTTCGTCTCCGGATACACGAAGAGCACGACGAGGAACTGCACGAGGGTCATCGCCGCGAAAAACACGAACGGATAGCCGTGCGACGATGCGGCGAGCAGCGGAAACGTCAGCGAAATCAGCGCGTTCATGATCCAGTGTGCGGAGCTGCCAAGACTTTGTCCTTTCGCGCGCACGCGATTCGGGAACACTTCGCCGATATAGACCCAGATGACCGCCCCCTGGGAAACTGCGAAGAAGGCGATGTAAGCGAGAAGCAACCACAGCAGGCTGGCGTAATGGGTCTTCGTGAGGAACACGGCGGCCACGCCGGACAGGCATCCGACCATTCCCGCCGATCCGATCAGGAGAAGAGTTTTTCGCCCCACCTTGTCGATCAGTGCCATGCCTAGAAATGTGGCGACGAAGTTCATCGCGCCCACCGCGACGGCCTGCAGATCGCCCGAAACTCTGCTGAAACCCGCGTAGGCGAAAATATCGTTCAGGTAATAGAGGATCGCGTTGATGCCGGCAAGCTGGTTGAACATGCCCATGGTGACGGCGATAAACATAGGGAAGCGGTACTTGCGCGAAAAGAGAGGCTCGGACGCTTGCGAGCGCTCGAGGTGAATCGAAGCGACGATTTCCGCCAGCTCGGTGTCAGGATCCGGCGAGCCGATGGCGTGCAGCACGGAACGCGCCTCATCGACGCGGTTTTGAGTGGCGAGCCAGCGAGGACTTCGCGGAATGCCAAACAGGAAAATCAAAAACAGCAATGCGGGAATCGCGGCTACTCCAAACATCCAACGCCAGTCGCCCGGCCCGGAAATTATCGTGGCGATAAGGTAGTTCGAGAGATAGGCAAGCAGAATCCCAGCCACGATGTTGATCTGGAACATCCCGACCAGCCGGCCGCGCCATTTCGCCGGCGAAACTTCCGCGATGTATACGGGACCGAGAACCGACGAGCCGCCGATTCCGAGCCCGCCGATGAACCTCGCTGCGACCAGCATGGACCAGTTGGCCGCGAACGCGCAGCCCAGCGCCGAGACCAGATAGAG
This sequence comes from Candidatus Acidiferrales bacterium, assembly GCA_035307985.1. Classification (GTDB taxonomy): domain Bacteria; phylum Acidobacteriota; class Terriglobia; order Acidiferrales; family UBA7541; genus Palsa-295. Next base: position 11,757 of record DATGHM010000130.1, on the reverse strand, counting down.
AACCGCCAAAATGCGCAGCGTCTCGCGGCTGCCGAAGCGCTGGCCGATGACGCCGGCGCACATGGCGCCGATCACCGTACCGAACAGCGCGATGAACACCGTGACGCCCTTGGTCCATGCGGTGAGATGGTACAAAGTGGTCAGCGACTGCAGCGTCCCGGCGATCACGGCCGTGTCGAAGCCGAAGAGCAGGCCTCCCAGCGCGCCGACGAAAGTGGCTTTGATCAACGTCGAATTGAGTTTCATGCACTCTCCAGGCGTGAAGGTTCAAAGCAGCGAGCAAAACGTTTCAACGCCGCGCCCGCCGGCGTCATCGGGCGCGCATCCCGAGATCGTTCGGCGCGCTCACGGTGAACGGCAACAGGCACGCGCCCAAAATGCCGGACTCCGCGCCGAGTTCGGCCGGCTCGACGTACGTTTTTGCCGACCGATGACCCTGCGCGTCGAGTGTACCGTCCGTGAACCGATAGACGTAGCTGCGATGCAGAAGTTCCTCAAACATCTTCGCGGAGAAAAGGTCCCATGCCTGGGCGACTCCGCCACCAACAACGTACAGTGGAAGGTTCAGTGTGTTGACCAACGCCGCGAGGCCGATTCCCAGCGAACGTCCGACGAGATCGAAAACCCTCTGTGCATCAGTGTCCCCTCCGCGAGCCAGGTCCGCGAGTTCGCGCGAGGTGAACTCCGGATGTTTCTTTTGCAGAGCGGCCAAGCCGGAGGCGTCGCCACGCGCGATCGCTTCGCGGGCGAGCCGGCAAACTGCCGTCGCTGACGCATACTGTTCGAGACAGCCATTGCTGCCGCAGCCGCAGATGTGGCCGTCGGGCCAGATCGTCGCGTGTCCAGCTTCGCCCGCCATCCCGTTCATGCCGTCGAAGACCTTGCCGTTCAGGATGATTCCGTTTCCCACGCCCGTGCCGAGAGTGAGCATGCACAGCGAATCCACTCCGAGCGATTTGCCCTTGCCAAGCAGGCATTCAGCGAGCGCGGCGAGGTTGGCGTCGTTTTCGACAATCACCGGTATGCGGAGGATGGCCTGGATTGCGGTCCGCAGCTCGAGGCCCTCCCAGCCCGGAAGATTCGGCAGTTTGCGCAGGCGGCCTTCGGGAAGCTCGATGGGGCCCGGGGACCCAACTCCAATGCCAATGAGCGCGGCGCGGGAATGTTTGTCGATGAGCTGCTGGATGGCGCCGCACATGTCGCGGACTACGGCGTCGCGGCCAGCCTGCAGCCGCGTCGGAAGCTGAATCTGCTCGAGAACGCCGGAGGTTTTCGAATAGGCCGCGATGCGAAGATTCGTGCCGCCGAGGTCGACTCCAATGGTGTAAGGCGCCGGTGTCATATTTATCCGCGAAGCCCCGAGCACTATACATGAATCGCCGCCGCAGAGGCCCGCCTAATCAGAAAAACGAGCACAGAGCACACCGAGCCTGAAGAAGACGGCACTCCTATCGCGAACTTGATCTCGCGGCGAATCTGGGTTCGCTATGGTCCAGGCGGCCTGGGCTAGAGGCCCGCGCACCGACGGACCGGGGTGGCGCTTCAGGCGAGGCAATTTTTTGCAACCTTAGGGGTGCGGCTTGCCGTATATAGGGGTAGCAGCGGGATGGGGCAACGTGACGAGCGCGGCTACGGCGCTGGCGAACCAGTTGAACTTCGAAGACCTCGTGCGGGAGCACGAGCGCATGGTGTTCAGCATTGCGTATCACTTCCTGCAAAATGGCGCAGCCGCGGAGGAGGTGTCCCAGGACGTTTTCCTCGCTCTGTTCCGAGGCCTGTCGAAATTGGAGTCGCGCGCGCATGTGACGTTCTGGCTGCGGCGCGTGACGTGTCACCGGTCGATCGACTATGCGCGGCGCAACAAGAATGCGGCAGCGGAAGTTAGCTGGGATGAATTGCCGGAACAGCCACCGGAGAACAATAGCGCTCAGCGCGGCGATCCGATGCTCTCGAAGCGATTGAGACAGGTGATCGCAACGCTCCCGGAGAAAATGCGCATGATTGTGATCCTGCGATACCAAGAAGATGCTGGGCTCGAAGAGATTGCGAAGGCGCTGAGGATCCCGTTGAACACCGTGAAGAGCACGTTGCACCGCGCGCATGCCATTTTGCGTGAAAAAATCGGAGCGGCCATCGGAGAAGGGAACGTATGAGCGACAAGCTGGAACAGGAACTGAAGAAGGCGTTGCGGCGGGTCGAGCCACCGGCGAGTTTTGCTGAGCGCGTGCTGGCGCGAGCAGCGGAAGAAGAGAAGCCAGGCGCGCCGCTGCGACCGTGGCCGCAATGGCTTGGAATGGGCGGCTTGCGATGGGCTGCGGCGTCCGCGTTGTGCGCCGCGCTCGCAACATCCGGGCTCGTCTACCACCACGAACGGCAGAAGCAGGGTGAAGAAGCCAAAGAACAACTGATGCTTGCGCTGCGCATCACGAGCAGCAAATTGCAGATCGCTGCCGAAGGCGTCCAGCAAATGAATTCGCCGGAGGAGAATCAGCCGTGAACGAGATTGGAGGAGTCATGAAACGCATCGGGACAATCGTCGCACTGCTGCTCGCAACGCAGCTAACGGCGTTCGCGCAGGACTGGGATCCGGGCGGCACGCTGAAGAAGCTGTCGACAAGAGCGTCAAAAACTGTGGATGTGACGCTCGACCGGTCGATGCTGCAGTTTGCGAGCGGATTTCTGGATGCCAAGGATCCGGATCAGGCGCGAGCGCGAAAAGTCATCGCGGACATGAAAGGAATTTACGTCCACAGCTTCGAATTCGACAAGAGCGGCGAGTACACGGAACAGGATGTTGCCGCGATCCGGGATCAATTGAAGGGGCCGGAGTGGTCACGGATCGTGAATGTGAGAAGCAAGAGCGAAGGGCAAAACGTCCAGGTGTATTTCAGAAAGGAAGGCGAAAAATTCAAGGGTTTGGTCGTGATCGCGACAGAACCGACAGAGTTCACATTTGTCGATCTGGTCGGGCCGATTACGCCCGAGGACCTGCGCGCCCTCGGCGGCCAGTTCGGAATACCCAAAGTCGAGATGGACCAGAATTCCGCCGGGAAGAAGGGAGAAAGCAAGTGACGCGCCGCATGCTGGCCGTATGCGCTGTGCTGGTGCTGGCGACTCCGTGCCTTGGCAGGAGCGACCGCGACTTCAACGCGCTCGTGAAGACGATCGAAACGGAATATGGCGTGCACCACATGCGAATACCGCTGCTTGGTTTCGCCACATTCTGTTTGCGAGTGGCGGGAACGCCCGGATCGGCGGGGCTGAAAATTGCGGTGTTCAATGATGTCCTCAACTCGAATGCGGTTTCCGTCGATTCGTTCGAGCAATCGGTGGAAGCGGCGATTGGGACGAAGTGGCATCCGCTGGTGCGGGCGCGATCGCGGAACGACGGAAATGTGACGATGATTTACGCGAATCCGGACGCGAAAGAGCTGCAGGTGTTCGTCGTCACGCTCAACGGAAATGATGCGACGATCGTGCAGACGAAACTGAAGACGTCGCAGATCTGGAAGTGGATCAGGAAGCCGCAGGACGCGGTGGACCTCGACAGCAATCCGCCGGCACATGCCAATCTCACGATTACCGCAGATTAGGTCGTTCATAGTAAGCAACGGTCGTACGGCGAACCCATCGGAGCGGAAGTCGGGTTCCACCCGCCCGCAACGACTTGAGCAAGTGTACGCGGGGTCGCCACCAGAAGGATGAACTGCAAACGACTCGCAGCAATCAAAAATGTCTTTCGCATTTGTCGTCCTAGGGCTCTCGTCCATCCGAGTTGGTCTGCCCAGGCGTCTCTCGTCAGTTCGCGCTCCAAGATTCGGATAGTTGCCTTATAATCAGCGGTCCGCTGGGGCGTTTTCTCGTCGGGAGGAAACGCCGCACGTTGCCGCGGATATCGCTATCGTGTTCGCGAATTATCTGAGGAGACCAGGATGAAGACCGCGTTCTTGTGCCTGCTTGCAAGCATTGCCATCGCGATTCCCGCTCGAGCGCAGAGCATCGAGGGCGAATGGCATGGCGCCGTTCCGGAGTCCGGCGCGCAGCGCCAAATCGTCGTTCATTTGTCGAACGCAAGCGGCAGGTTGCGTGGAACTCTGGATTATCCGGAGGATTTCAGTTTCGGCAACGGGCTTAGGGGGCTTTCCTTCGAGAACGGAATTGTGAAATTCGGCACGAACGGCCTCTCCTTCGAAGGAACACTCTCCACCGACGGAAACAGCATCAACGGATCCTATACGATCGAGAACACGACCGAGTCGGGAACCCTGAACCGCACCACGACGCCGCCCACAAGGGCAGAGCAGGCGCTGCAAACCCTGAAAAGCCTCACAAGCTTGCCTGCGGACGAGTGGAAATTTCACGCAGGGGACGTTTCGCATGGCGAGGAGATGAGCCTGGACGATTCGAATTGGGAGACAGTCCCGGAAGGGAGCCAGGCTACAACGGATGCTGTCTGGTACCGCCGCGAAATCGAAGTGCCGCGCAATCTGAACGGCTATGACCTGACCGGAACGCGCATCTGGTTTCAATTCGAGGCGTACGCGAACGGGCCCATGCCACAAATCATCTACTTCAATGGGCGGCGCGTCGCAATGGGAGACGACCTCGAGCCCATCGTGCTGTTTGACAACGCGAAGCCGGGCGACAAAGTTCTGGTGGCCGTGAAGCTGCTGCACACCGTGGATCGGAAATTCTTCGCGAGCGCGAATCTGAAGATCGATTTCCCTCCCTCCCGCCCGAATCCCTCGGATCTGGTGCAGGAAATCGAATCGACCGCAATCCTGACGCGCAATCAGCGCCGAGATTCTGCCGCCACGCAGCAGGAGCTGGAAACGGCGATTAACGACATCGATCTCGTCGCGCTCCGTCATGCGGACCAGGGCACTTTCGACGCTTCGCTCCGCACGGCGCAAGGGGCGCTGGAAAAAATGGAGCCGCTCATTCAGGGAACGACGATACGCCTCTCCGGCAACTCCCACATCGACGCGGCCTGGCTCTGGCCGTGGACGGAAACGGTGGACGTGGTGCGCAGGACGTTCGCGACGGCTCTGCAATTGATGGATGAATATCCGCAATACACCTACACCCAATCGGCCGCGGCCTACAGCGAGTGGATCGTGGACAAGTATCCGGACGAGTACAAACAGATTCTGGAACGCGTTCGTCAGGGCCGTTGGGAACTCGTCGGCGGAATGTGGGTCGAACCGGACTTGAACATGCCATCTGGCGAATCGCTCGTGCGGCAATTGCTGGTAGGCCAGCGCTACTTCAAGGATAAGTTTGGCGTCGTCGCGCGAATCGGGTGGAATCCGGATTCGTTCGGCTACAACTGGCAGCTCCCGCAAATTTACAAGAAATCCGGCATCGATTATTTCGTGACCCAGAAGATGGCCTGGAACGACACGACGCAACTCCCGCTGAAGCTGTTCTGGTGGGAGTCGCCGGACGGCAGCCGCGTTTTGACCTACTTCCCGCATGATTACGCGAACGGCATTGATCCAGTGCGGATTGCGGGAGATGTGGCGAAGGCGCGCCAGTTGAATCCCGGGCTGCCCGAGATGATGCACCTTTATGGAGTGGGCGATCACGGCGGCGGCCCGACGCGGAGCATGCTCGATAACGGTGTGCACTGGTCGGACTCGAGTCTCGTCTTCCCGCCGGTGAAATGGGGCGTCGCGCAGGGATTTTTCTCGGACGTCGAAAAAAAGCTGGATACCCAGGACTCGCCGGTGTGGAATTACAAAACTCTCGCTGCGGGCAATACGGCGCTGCCTCAGCCTCCTCCGGGAGAAATCAGCATTCCCACATGGGATGACGAGCTGTACCTCGAATATCACCGCGGAGTTTTCACTACGCAGGCCGAACACAAACGCCACATGCGCAAAGCCGAAGAGCAGATGCTCAACGCGGAGAAAATTTCGTCACTGGCGTGGCTTGACGGAGCTTCTTATCCAAGCGAGCCGCTGACGGAAGCATGGAAAAAGGTGCTGTTCAACCAATTCCACGACTTGGCCGCCGGATCGGGCATCGCGCAGATCTATAAGGACGCGGCTCGCGATTACGACGTGGTGCGCTGGACCACGAATGGCGCCAGCTTACGGGCGTTTCACCGGATCGCCAGCGAGATCGACACCAGTACCACGACGGGCATGCCCGTGATGGTCTGGAATCCGCTGGCCTGGACCCGGACCGATCTGGTTGACGTCCACGTGCAGATGCCGGCGGCGGAAGCGAATGGAATTTCCGTCGTCGATGCCAAGGGCGCCGCACTGCCGGTGCAGGTCCTCTCGGAAAACGCGGCGACCAGCAGCTATAAGTTGCTGGTGGAGGCAAAGGATGTTCCATCGATGGGGTATGAGATCGTGCACGTCGTCCCCGGAACGCGTCCCGTGGCGACCGATCTGAAAGCGAGCGGGCTGACGCTGGAGAACCGCTTCCTGCGCGTCGTGGTGAACCCGCAGACGGGGTGCATCACCAGCCTTGTCGATAAGCGAACGAGTTTCGAATCGATTGCCGCAGGCGGCTGTGGCAACGAACTGGTTGCGTTCAAGGACACGCCGAAGGATTACGACGCTTGGAACATCGACGCGGGTTTTGACAAGGTGTTCACCGAGCTCAAGCATGCGGATTCCGTGAAACTCATCGAACATGGGCCGCTGCACGCCACGATTCGCGTGGTCCGCACGTGGGACAAGTCGAAATTCGTCCAGGACATCTCGTTGTATTCAGGGTTGGACCGCGTTGATGTGGCCAACGATATCGACTGGCACGAGACGCACATTCTGTTGAAGGCGGTTTTTCCGCTCGCCGCGTCGAGCAGCGAGGCCACATTCGAAATTCCTTATGGGTCGATCGAGCGGCCTACCACACGGAACAACAAGATCGAGGACGCGAAGTTCGAGGTGCCGGCGCACCGATGGGCCGATCTAGGCGACAGCCGGCACGGGTTCAGCCTGATCAACGAATCGAAATACGGCTACGACGCGAAGGGGAACCTGCTGCGGCTCTCCCTGTTGCGTTCGCCGACTTGGCCTGATCCGGACGCCGATCGCGGGCGGCAACGGTTCAGCTATTCGCTATATCCACATGCGGGGACGTGGAAGCAGGCCATGACCGTGCGGCGCGGTTACGAATTCAATTATCCGATGGAATCGATGCAGCTTGAATCGCACGAGGGCAAGCGCCCGCCGGAGCACTCGTTCGTGACCGTCAGCGATCCGAACGTCGTGCTGACTGCGGTGAAAAAGGCGGAGGACGCAAACGCGCTGATTTTGCGTTTCTACGAGTGGGCGGGAACCAGCGGCGGCGTGCAGATCGGCGTTCCGCCGGGTGCCACGTCCGCGACGTTGACGAATTTAATGGAGCAGCCGGAGGGCTCAGCCCTCGCTATCACCGCGAATCACCTGACGGTGCCAGTGCACCCGTACGAGATTGTCACCGTGCGCGTGGATTATCCCCACGCGGGGAGCGGAGCGATGAGCCAGTAGCAAAATCAAGAGGTGGAAGTCACCCCGCGAGGATCGCTTGACAGGGCGGCGCACGAAACCACGAAGAGCGCGCTTACCCAAGGTGATACCGCCGCGTTCTGTTTTTCGACTTGTCCGCAGCAATGCTAAGACTCCCGGCTGGACGGCCGACGTTGGTCGCATATTTCGCATTGGATATCACAGCAAACAGGACGGCCTAGACGTGATATGGCTGGTCAACGAACACGGCAATTACGAACAGACCACAGACCGCGATTTTCTCCTCAAATATTTTGAGCCGATTGAAATCAGCGATGAATCTGACTTCTACGGCTCAGGAAAGTCGCGTTTCGAGCGCCTTCCCTGACGAACATGTAGCGGCACGGGCAAGGTGAACTGCGGGCGGGACGCCCGCGCCACAGAAAAGCGTCGCGTCTAGCGGACGCCGCTCGCTGCACGCAGTGGGAATCCTTCCGAGGGAAGATCGAATCGGGCGGCCATTTCGCGGCGGCCGCGGCCTGTGACTTCGAGCGCCCTGCTGTCGAGATCGCGCACCACCCATTTCCGTTGCAGCGCGACTTTCAGTACCGCCGCTCCCAGCGCTCCGGCGAGATGCGGGCGCCGTTCGCTCCAGTCCACGCACGCGAAGGCAAAGCGCCGACGCAGTGCGCGCGCGGCCTCGACGTCGATGCCCAGCCGTTGAAAACCGGCCGCTCCGTCGCGCGTGACTTCGTACGTATCGTCTGGTGAAGTCTTCAGCCATCCCATCGTTTTGAACCGGTCGTGGAGCGAAACACCCAGCGCGCCTGCGATATGGTCGTAGCAACTCCGCGCCGCGCGCAGGTGATCCGGCGTGTTGGGGGTGAACGCGTGGCGCGGGCTGCCGGCGAGGACGTTCAGCGCCTCCAGCACGGCGGCGACATGCGGGCCTTCGAGGCTGTAATAGCGGTGGCGGCCCTGCGCGAGCACTTTGACGAGCTGCTGCCTCTTCAGCAACTGCAGGTGCGCGCTGGCGGTGGACGCGCCCACTTCGGCCGCCGCCGCCAGTTCCGTGCTCGTATGCGCGTGGCCGTCGACCAGGTAATAGAGCATGCGCGCCCGCGCCGGCTCGCCAATGGCGGCCGCGATCGAGGAAGCTCTCACGTCAGCGGTCTCCGCATTCATATTGCGATGATAGACGAAGTGTCCCCGCATGCCAACAGGCAAGATTGCCCGCATGCGTTGGAAAGCAGCCAAGCGCCTGACCCGTCGCGAGCCGTGCTCCTTGAGTGGGGCGCTGGGAGTGCCGCTTTCTATGGCTCCCGGCGGTGCACCGGCGGGCGCCACCAGGAGGAAAAAGTTGAACATCACCTGTTTCATTCGCTACCAAATCGATCCGTTCCAGCGCGAAACGTTCAAGAAATATGCTCAGAACTGGGGACGGATCATCCCACGCCTCGGCGGACATCTGGTTGGATACTTCCTCCCAGACGAAGGAACGAACGACGTGGCGTGGGGACTGATTGCATTCGACAGCCTTGCTTCCTACGAGGCGTATCGCGCGAAACTGAAGTCCGATCCCGAATCGAGGGAGAATTTCTCGATGGCGGAAACCAAGCGCATAATCCTTCGAGAGGAGAGGACCTTCGTGGGAGTGGTCGACGGCACGTTCGAAATTCCCTCCCGGATATGAAGAAGGATCGTATCGCGAATGACGTCGCAAACTGAAAAGGGCAGGATTTTTCGTGCGCTCCACGAGCGCGATCACGCTTTCATCATTCCCAATCCCTGGAATCCCGGCACGGCGCGGCTTCTGGCGCATCTCGGATTCGAGGCGCTCGCGACAACGAGCATGGGCTACGCGATTTCGATAGGCCGGCTCGATGGATCGTTGAACCGGCAGGAGACCCTGGACCACGCGGCCGAGATCGTCGCCGCGGCCGATCTGCCCGTGAGCGCTGACCTCGAGAACGGTTTCGGAGACGCGCCCGAAGCGGCTGCCGAAACGATCCGGCTTGCGGCGGCTGCGGGACTCGTCGGGGGCTCGATCGAGGATGCCACTCGGCGCGACGACCAACCGATTTATGACCGAAAGCATGCGGCGGAACGGGTGCGCGCCGCAGTGGAAGCGGCTCGCGCTTTGCCGTTCACCTTTACGTTGACCGCGCGCGCCGAAAATTACCTGCATGGCCGGCCGGATATCAAGGACACGATCGAACGTCTGCAGGCCTATCAAGAAGCCGGCGCCGACGTTCTATACGCGCCGGGGCTGGCCACCAAAGACGACATCGCCGCCGTCGTAACCTCGGTCGATCGCCCGGTCAACGTCGTGATGGGGCTGCGCGGCGTGCAACTGAGCCTGGCCGAGCTCTCGAAGATGGGAGTGAAGCGGATCAGTGTGGGAAGTTCGCTCGCTCGCGCCGCGCTCGGCGCGTTCCTTCGCGCGGCGACTGAGATGCGCGAGCAAGGCACGTTCAATTTTGCTGCGAACGCGGCGAACCCGCGGGAGATCAGCGCGATCTTCAAGGTATGGCCGAAGGCATCGACCGATCTGAAATCCTGAATTGCGGAGAGATCCTTCGACTGCGCCGCTTCTGGTCGCTCCGTTCAGGATGGCCCACAGGAGCGAAATGGCTTCTAGAAGCCGTACTTCGCCGTTATCGAGCCGTCGGATTTGCGAATCAGGGCCATGGCCGCGTGTTCGGCCGGCAAACGCAGCTTCAGTTCACCTTTGCTCGTGTTGTCCACGAGCTCCAGATCGTAATCCTGATCTCGCTCCGAGACCATCACGTACAGGACGGAATCCCGCAGCACCGTTGGATAGATCAGCACGCCCGGCGCGGGCGCGGACTTTAGTTCGAATGGCGCACTGAGCCCAATTTCGCTGAACACAGCGGAATAGAGTTTGGCCGCAGCCGCCTCACCTTCGGCCAACTCGACAGGGTATGGCGCCCAGAAAATGTGGCCATTCCCCGCGGCGAGTTCCTTCAATTGCTGACCATCTTTGAACTGAAAAGTATCGAGCCACGTTTGCGCGTCGAAACCAAACGAAAGCGAGATGGTCTCGTCCTTCACCTTCATCTCCGCGTTGTGAATTGTCAGCGGCTCGACGGTCGCGCCATCGAGTCCTACCGCAGCCGCGCGGTTCACGCGGTGCCAGTGTGCGTCGCGCTCGACGGGGCCGGTGATGAGCAGGTTGCCGCCCAATTTCACGTACGCGAGCAACGCATCCCATGTGGAATCGGCGAGAGCCTGCGCCGACGGAAGAATCGCCAGCTTCGGCGTGCCCATCTTGCCGACTTGATTTGCCGCGATCACGCTCACAGGCATTTTGGCAACGTAGGCCGCCGCCCGGACGGCATTGCGCTGTGCCGCAATTTGCATCTCGCGAATCGCGGAAAATTGGGCGGCTTGCGAAGTGACGATGGCCACGTCCGCCGGTTCGGGATTGCGCAGGCTTTCGTGAATTTCGCCGGCGAAATGCGCCATGTCGCGCAGAACTGTCGCTTCGGGTTTCTCCGTTGCGTCGGCGCGCAGAGCGCCAATCGGCACTTCGTTCCCCGAGGTCATATAATCGTTCGCGTTCCACAACCATTGAATGGCGCCCGAGCCTTCAACGAACGAAAGAGCCTCCTTCCGTTCGAGCAGCGCCGCGTCGTTTTCCGGCGTTCGGCGAGCGATCTGATCCAGCGTCATTTCGCGTTGCAATCCCGTTTCCTGGATCATCATGGGGATGCCAGGCTGTTTCGCGACGAGCGAATCCCAAAGCAGCGCGTCGTTCTGCCACCATGAGTGGTTCGTCGTGAAATCGACATACGGGCCGAAGAAGGCGGGCGAGAGCCGATCGTCGAAGCCGCCTTCATCCTGGCCGATCGTGATGAGTTGCTGTGAGCCAGTGGCTCGAATCGACGCGCGCAGATTCTTCACCCAGCCGGCGAACGTGTCCTGTGCGAATTCGAAGAAGTCGTAGAGTCTCAGCGAATTCGGACCTGTGTACATTCCGCGCAGCTGGAATTCTGCTTCCTCGGGAACGGGCAGTGTCGCTCCGGGCCCGATGAACGGCATGTTCCACGCATCAGCCAGCAGCGCTCGATCCGGATAGCGCGCATCGAGCCAGCGATTCCATGCGGCCCGTTCAAACGCGTCGCCATTCGGCCGCATCTGCCACAGGTGCTTCGAAAAGCTCGGCTCGTTGATCAGGTCCCACGCCAGGAAGGGAACGTCATGGAACCGCTGCACGACGGAAGAAATCAACGTCGTCTCACGACGAACCGCTTGCGGATCCAGATAAGCATTCTCGCCGCCGAGCACG
>DATGHM010000129.1:0-30367 GCA_035307985.1 Candidatus Acidiferrales bacterium | reverse complement strand
AGTACCCGGACCTTTCCAGGCGGCTCACGACCAATTCGACCTGTGCGGGATCGTCGTCCAGAACACATATCGAGACATTCTTTCGCGCAGCTTCGAAGGCCGGCCGTTCGATAGTTGCCGTCGACGTCATATAAGCCCCTCCGACTACGCCATAGGCACTCCTCTTGCCAGCCCGTTCGGTGGGCACAACAGCGCTCTGCCTGCGAGTCAGAGGCAACGTTGCTTACGTGCAGGCTTTCGTTACACTTCCGGAACGCCGAATCGGGTGTGGGCGTGCGTGGGTTTGATTCAAATCTTCCGGGATGTACGGTGGAGGAGCATTCCGAAACGGCACGGAAGCGTCCCAGAATGAAATGTTGCAGTGACTTCGTCTTTGAGGAGCTTGGACCTATGGGCGGCGCCTACGCCCTTGTTGCGCTTTGCTGGTGCGGACCGAGCCTTAAAGGGCTGACTGGCTTCGGGCGGGATTAGCCGAAACCGGCGCTCAGGCTACGCGAATCGAATTCTGCCAGCGCGCGAACTCTTCCTTATGCGTTTCGCGCCGGCGCAACGGCGAGAGGAGAACGCGCGATTTCCCGTCCGAGTTCCGCTGCTCGATGCGGACGGCGCGGTACGCGATCGGGAAGTTGTCGCCGCCAGGATGAAGCCGCCGAAGAAAGATTACGGCTTCCGGCTGGAGGGAGCACCGCAGGTGAACCTCTTCGTTATCGTCACCCCACCATCCCAGCGTCGTTTTCTCGACAAAGAAATTGTCCGCCGCATCCCACCCCGATGCTTCAACGCCGCAACTGCTCAGCATTTCCGACTGGCCGTCCATGTTCTCACCTCACGTCAGGTCAGGATTGCAGCGGGCATGCCAAACGGCCATTCAATAGGTCCTTTTGTTGGAGCAACTTGGCGTGTTTCAGGGTGTGTCGGAACGGTCGGCGTGTTCCCTTGAATGACTCCTGTGCGGATTTGAAACAACGACATGAACCAGCGAGATTCCAGCGCGCACGTCATCCCCAGGACGATCCTGGATAGAGAGCGGCCAGCGAAATGCGAAAGATAGGTTCGAAGAGCTTATTGTAAACGACCCATGCCAGGAGCAGCCCTACCATCCCCAGCCCGCTCGTTCGACTCCAGTCCAGGAATCGCAACGCGGCGTCCTTGCCCATCAGCAGAGTGATGCCCGTATGTCCGTCCAGCGGTGGCACAGGCAACAGATTGAAAGTGCCCAGCACCAGGTTGAGGACGAACAGGACGCTTAGGAATGTCGCGATAAGCTCCGCCGTACCGGGAGCGGCAGCCTCGGTGATGTGAGTGAAGGAAGCGGATTGGGGCATTTGGAAAAAATGGGCCGCAATCCCGATACGGATCGAAATAGCCGCGAACAGAACGAGCGAAAAGTTGGCGGCCGGGCCGGCCAAAGCCATCCACGCCGCCCGTCGCGGATGACGCCGCTGCCAGTCCGGGTCGTAGGGCGCGCTCGCCCAGCCCATCATCCAGTGCGCATAGATGAACGAAACGATCGGGACGATTACCATGCCCACGGGCTCCCGTCGAATGTGCGGGATCGGATTCAGCGTTACTTGTCCGCCCTCGAACGCGGTCGGATCGCCGCCAACCTTCGCAGCCAGGGCGTGCGCCCCTTCATGGCAGGTTGTGGAGAACAAGAACGCGATATACCAGATCACGCCGTCGAACAGGAGTTGGGAATTCATTGGCGCTGCATAGAGTAAGATTTGCGGCGCAGGCTTGCAAGACCGCCCTTTCCGCACGAAATAATTCTTCAGCGCACGATATTTTACTGAAATTGACTTGACACGTTTTTTGCGCGCGACTAATCTCCGCTCAAAAGCGGCACCGAGGTGCCAGCACCGCTGCAACCGGCATCAAGGAGGTGGGGAATGCCGAGGCGCAAAGTGACCGCGATCAAGAAGTCCAAGGCTCCCGATCAGGAATTCGAGCTACTTCTTCGGCGCGCCGCCGCGAGGCTAAAAAGGGCACCAAAACTCAGAAGGAAGGCTTCGGCCGCCTGACAGCCCGTCCGTCGAAATCCCAATCACGCCGCAGCCACGGGAACTCCGTGTCCGGCATCAGCAGGATCGCCTCGGCGGGCGAAGGAAGTGGCTCCGGGGCCTGGACTCGAACCAGGATTCTAGGCTCCAAAGGCCCATGTGCTACCAATTGCACCACCCCGGAGTAGAGCGCGCGTCAGCAGAATCTCAGATCTTAGCGGATAACCGGCCCCGTCGCCACGCTCATTTCTGCGGCCGTCTCCGAAGCCGATTGACGAATCCCCGCGTCCCGGCGTAGTGTCAGCATCCCGTATCCAAGATTCAGACCGAGCGGAGATAAACCGTGCAAACGAAGACCGCAGTGGGCCGCCCTGTGACGATTTCCCCGATCGCTCGAACTTTCGTCATCCTCGTGGCTGTAGCTGCGCTGACCGCAGGTCAACCGCATGCGGCTATACAAAATCGTGAAGCGCTCGCGGCGGGGAGGCGTCCTTCGGCGACGGCCTTACCGCGCGCAACTGATCCGGCAGAACCGCATGCCTCCGCCGCACGCCAAACGCGCGACCAGAAGGGTTTTCAGATTGCCGACCTGGAGAAAATCGTCCGCGTCGCCGACCCACAGATTTCGCCGGACGACAAGTCGGTGGTCGTCGTCGTCTCGCGCGTGAACATGAAGAAGGATCGCTTCGATAGTGAGCTTGCGCTCATCGACCTGGCTTCCGGCGCGCAGCGCACGCTGACGACGCGCAAGGGCGCCAGCTCTCCGCGCTGGTCGCCGAGCGGCGACCGTCTGGCGTTTCTCGCAACCGCGGCCGATCCGGAGGGCGCGGCGGAAGACAAAAACGACGAAGACCCGCAGCCGCAGATTTTCATCCTCCCGATGAACGGCGGAGATGCGCGGCAGATCACGCACGGCCCGGAGGGTGTGGAACAATTTGCGTGGCGCCCCGACGGCAAAATGATCGCGTTCGTCACGCCCGATCCCACGGACAAGAAGGCCATCAAAGAGCATCACGACGCGTTCGAAGTGGGCGACACGGACGATCTGGAAACCGCTGCGGCCAAGTCATCGCACGTCTGGACGGTCCCGGCGGATGGTGGAGACGCCAAGCGCATCACCGCCGGCGCCTGGAGCCTTCCGGTCGTGTTTCCACCGTCCCCGCCGTCCTCTCCGCTTTCATGGTCGCCCGACGGGAAATCGCTTTTGATCACGCGTCAGGAGACGCCCGAGCCCGGCGACGGTGACGAGACGACCCTTCAGATCCTCGACGTCGCCACCGGTCACATGCGCAAATTGACCTCGCACGAAAAATTCGAGAGCGCCGGAGTTTATTCGCCGGACGGCTCGCGCGTTGCCTACTGGTATTGCCTGAACGGGGATCCCAACAATCAGAACGAAATCTTCGTTGCTTCGGCCAACGAAAGCGCGAGCGCTAACTCCGGCGGCGACGACGTGACGCGTGGGATCGACCGGAACGTTCAGCGCGCGATTTGGATGCCGGATGGCAAGTCGATGCTCGTCGGCGGCCACGACGGGACGCGTACGTCCATGTGGCTCCAGCCGCTCGGGGGCGCGGCGAGAAAGCTGGATTTGGGGGATATCGATCCTTCATGGTCCTTCTGGGTTGACGCGACGGTCGGCCCCAGGGGCGATGTCGCCTTTACGGGAAGCGCGCCCGGCCACCCCACGGAGCTGTACTATCTCTCCTCGACCGGCGCAACGCCTCGCGTCTTGACCCACTACAACGATTGGATCTCCTCGATTCACCTCGCGGATCCGCAGAGCGTCGAATGGCAGGGCCCCGACGGATTTCGCGAGGACGGCATTCTTGTCCCTCCGCCCGATTTTGCGAAGGACGGGAAATATCCGCTCGTGCTGCTGATTCACGGCGGGCCCCAAGCCAGCTCTACCATGAGCTTCAGCCCGCTCCCGCAGATTCTCGCGGCGCAGGGATACCTCGTCTTCGAGCCGAATTATCGCGGCAGCGACAATCTCGGCAACGCCTATCAGCGCGCCATCGATCGCGATGCGGGCGACGGGCCCGGGCGCGACGTCATGGCCGGCCTGACCGCCGTGGAAAAAATGGGAATCGTCGATACAGACAAGATCGCGGTTTCTGGATGGTCTTACGGCGGATACATGACGTCGTGGATGATCGGCCACTATCAAATCTGGAAGGCGGCCGTTTCGGGCGCGGCGGTCAACGACTTGACCGTCGAGGCCACGATCTCCGACGGCAACCGCATCGATTACTACTCGATGGGCGGCTCGCCATGGGTAGGCGACAACTGGAAAATTTACCGCGAGCAATCGCCGATTACGTATGCGGCGCAGATTCGCACGCCGACATTGATCCTGTGCGACACCGGGGATTTCCGGGTGCCGATTCCGCAGTCGTTTGAGATGTATCACGCGCTGAAGGACAACGGAGTCACGACGAAGTTCATCGCGTATCCTGTCGGCGGCCATTTCCCCGGCGATCCAGTCCGAGCGACCGATGTCTTCACGCGTTGGGTCAACTGGATCAACCAGTATCTGAAGTGAGCTGCGGCAGAATGGATAAGGGATGAAGGGTCGGCGGATGAAGATGAAGAGGACCGCGTTGCTCGCAACCGTCATTCTGGCAGCTGCGTTCGCGGTCCGAACATCTGTAGCCAGGCGCGTTGACACAGCTTCTGCAAACGCCGCTGCGGCCGTCGCGCTCGCTGTTCAGGCGGCCGAGCCCATTTCCATTGGAGGCGAGCCGGTCGTTGTTCTAACGCGTCCGCGATCGCTCGAAGCAAACAAGCCCCAATTCCTCGAAGCGGTCGTGCTTCCCGGAGTGGGCATGAATTTGTTTCAAATCAAGGCGTATCTGCCGGGCAAGGGCGATATCGACCTCCTGACCACGATGGATTTAACCGCCGCGAAGACGTTTCTCGAGACCGGTGACGACGAGTTCGGCAACAACGCCTTCAAAATGGGCGCGGCCATGCTGGTGCCGTATGCGAATCGGATTCGAGGCAAGCTTTCGCCGGATGGGAAAACGATCACCGCACTCATTGACGGCCACCATCTCTCGCTTCCGGCGAATTGGCACGGGCCGCAGCCCGGCGCCGAAGCCGTCGCGATGCACGGGCTGATCCTGACGTCGAAATTTCAGAACGCGAAGGCGCACAACGGCCCTCAGGAGTCGACGGTGTTTGCGTTGCTGCGGGGCGGAAATTTCGGCGGGCACTGGCTTTCGGAAACGAACGTGAACATCGGCATGACGCTGAAGGACGACTCGCTCGATGTTTACGTCATCGCCAAAAACGTCGGCGCCCAGGACGACCCCATGGCCATCGGCTTCCATCCCTACTTCCAGATTCCCAGCGGCGACCGGAAGCAGGTGCGCTTGCATGTCCCCGCAGACATGCGCGCTCTGGTGAACAATTACGACGATGTATTTCCCACAGGACGGCTCGGGCCGTTGAAAGGCACTGCGTACGATTTCACAGCCCCGGAGGGCAGGGCGCTCGGCGATCTTTTCGTGGACGACTGCTTCACCAATCTCGACTACGATCCGGACCGCAGTGCCACGATCGAACTCACTGATCCCGCCGCGAAATACGGGCTGCGCGTTCGCGCCTTATCGCCGCACATCAAAGCCATTCAGATCTATGCGCCGCCCGACAAGGATTTCGTCGCCATCGATCCGCAATTCAATCTCCCCGATCCGTACAGGGGAATCTGGCACGGGCAGGACACGGGCGTTGTGCTTCTTCAGCCGGGGAAATCGACCATGTGGCACGTGCGCATCGAACTTTTCAAGTCGCGGTAGACCGGGTCATCCATTCAACTGCTATCGTGTGTTCTTGTGGGGTGGGGCTTGTTCTGAGCGGAGCCGATGGACGGCTGGCTTGCACTGGTCGAGGCGAATGTGCCCGTGGGCTCTCCTTGATCCGCGCCAACCGCCTATCGCCCCTCTTGCGCCATTTTGCCGTCCACCAATCTCCAGATGCCGAGCGGGTTCGCGTTCTTCAATTCGGCGGGAAGCGCAGAGTCGGGAAGGTTCTGGTAGCAAACGGGCCGCGCAAAACGGTAGATCGCCTGCGTACCCACGGAAGTGGTTCGCCCATCGGTGCTCGCCGGATAGGGCCCGCCGTGGACCATCGCATGACAGACCTCGACGCCCGTCGGAAACCCGTTGAACAGAATGCGCCCGACTTTATTTTCCAGGATTGAGATCAGCTCGGAAAATTCCCGCAAATCTTCTTCCGTGCCGTGAATCGTTGCCGTCAAGTGCCCCTCGAGATTGCGCGCCGCCTCAAGAATCTGCTGCTTGCTCGTATAGCGAATCAGCAGGGTCGAAGGGCCGAAATGCTCCCCGGAAAGTTCAGGCTCGGCCAGAAACGAAGAGACTTCCGTCTCATAGAGCGCCGCGCTCGCGGAGTAGGGATTCGTGGCGCTGCGTTGCGCGCCTTCTGCGATCACGTTCAAGCCCCGGCGCTGCTTGCGGTTTCGCGCCTCCTTGTCGTAGTCGCCGCTGATTCCTTTGGTCAGCAGCGCGAATTCCGGCGCCTGCGCCACCTTGCTCTTCAACTCGCCAAGGAATGGCTCGGACGTCTTTCCTTCGGAAAAGAAAATCAGTCCGGGCTTGGTGCAGAATTGCCCAGCGCCCAGCGTGAACGAGCCATACAGATCTTCCGCAATCTTCGCGCCACGCGCTTGCATCGCGCCCGGCAATAGGAAAACGGGATTCGTGCTGCCGAGTTCTCCATAGAAGGGAATCGGCTCCGGACGCGCCGCGGCCAGATTCATCAGCGATCTTCCCGCGCCGGTCGAACCTGTGAACCCTCCGGCCTTGATCAGAGGATGCTGCACGAGCTGCGTGCCCACGGAAGTTCCCGCGCCGAAAATCAACGAGAAGACGCCTTCGTGCAATCCGCGTGCTCGTACCGCGGCGCGTACCGCCTCCCCGACGATCTGGCTTGTCCCCGGATGGGCCGAGTGCGCCTTCACGATCACGGGATTGCCAGCGGCGAACGCGGACGCCGTATCGCCTCCCGCCACGGAAAACGCCAGGGGGAAATTGCTCGCGGAAAACACGACCACGGGTCCCAACGGCCGCCACATCGAGCGAATGTCGGGCTTCGGCAGCGGCTTGCGGTTCGGATCGGCGCGATCGATGCGCGCGTTCACCCACGATCCTTCCTGCAAGACCTCCGCGAACAGCCGAAGTTGATTGCACGTCCGCGCGGTCTCCGCCTGCAAACGTGGCTTGGACAAGGCCGTTTCCAAATGCGCGCGCTCGACAAGCGGCTCGACCACCGCCTCGATATTTCGCGCGATGCTGTTCAAGAACTCGGCTTTCGCCGCGCCGGAAAGCTCGCGAAACGAAACGAACGCCTCGGCGGCCAGCCTCGCTGCGAGGTCCACTTCCTCCGGCGTCGCCGCTTGGAATTCTGGATCGAGCGCCTCTCCCGTCGTCGGGTTATATGCTCGAAATGTTGTATTGCCATTCGCGCCTTCGCGAAACCCGATAAATGATCTCCCTGTAGCTGCCATAATCGCTCCGATTTCCGCCGATGTGGCGTTTCTTTCGCTTGTCCCCTTCTCTGAATGTTACGGCGTCAAGCCGATCGCGTCGCGGCTCGCAATTCCGTGCTCGCGGATTTGGGTCGGCTCCGCATCGCGTCACGAATCAGCTTCCGCGTCGATTCGAGCTCCTCTCCGGCTATTTCCAGCTTCGGCGCTCGCACGCGCCCACTGCCAACTCCGAGTTCTTCCTGAACGAGTTTGATCAGCTGAACGAATTTCGGGACCGTGTCCAACCTGAGCAAAGGAAGAAACCAGCGGTAAAGCTCGAAAGCCTGCGCCGATTTTCCTTCCGTCGCGTAATTGAACAAATCAACCGACTCGCGCGGCAGAGCATTCGCCAGGCCCGCAATCCAGCCCGTTGCGCCGACGCCGATCGCTTCGACAATCGCGTCGTCGACGCCGACAAAAACCGCGAGCCGGTCGCCAACCAGGGCGCGAATCGCGCTCACGCGGCGCACGTCCGCGCTCGACTCCTTCACCGCATGAAAACTTGGATGCTCGGACGCAAGCTCTCGAATCTGGTCGGGCAGAAAATCCGTGCCATAGGAAATCGGGTTGTTGTACAGCATGCACGACAGCTTCGTGGCCTTGAAAACGGTCGCCACGTGCGCTTTCATCTCGCGCCAATCGCCTTTGTAGACGTAGGGCGGAAGCACCATCAACGCATCGCAGCCGGTCTCGGCCGCGGCTTTCGCCAGCGACACGGACTCCGCCGTCGTAAGCGAGGAAATCGATGCGACGACGGGCGCATGCCCTCGCAACGCTCTCACGAGATTGCGCAGGATCTCAGCTTTCTCCTCGAACGACAGCGTTGCTCCTTCGCCCAGCGAACCAAGCGCCACAACGCCGGTGCACCCGTTTTCCACGAGCCACCGCGCGTGGTCCGCCATGAACCCGTGATCGACGCCGCCCTTCTCGTCAAAGTACGTTGTGATTGCCGGAATAACGCCCTTCCACTTCATGATTTTTCCTCCAGGTCCATCAAGCACGTTCGCTCTGATTCGCCCCGCTCGCCCCCGCGCGCGAAACAGCCGCAAGGCTACCGCATTCGACAGCGAATACCGGCGGACGCACGGAATCGACCTTCCAGCCGAAAAGGGTTTCCGCCGCGGAGCCGCATACGCGTCCCTGGCACGCTCCCATTCCGCAACGCGTGTGCAACTTCGCCGCGCGCCACGAATCGAATTGCCTGGCGCGTCCGAACGGAACGTCCTCGCAGCGGCAGAGCAGCGTTTCCGGCTGTGGCAGAGACTTTAGTTCTTGCCGCAACTGAAACGCAGACTTCATCGCCGCCGCAAAACGTGTGCAGCCCGCCCGCTCTGAAAAGAGATGCCTTGCCGACTTGTCGTTTCCCGTCGCGGCATATCCGGCGATGCGCCCTTCGACCAGAGACTTATCCAGCCCGCCGATTCCCGTGGTTTCGCCCGCGCAGTAGATATTCCGAACCGACGTCCGCTGAAATTCATCGACTGCGACGAACCCGTTTTCGATCACGCAGCCCGCAAAGCTCGCCAACTCCAGGTTCGGCACAAGATGAAAGCCGCACGCCAGGTAGTCGCAGGCGAGTTCGCGAATCTTTCCGTTTCTCAAGACTCGAACGCTTTCCAGCTCTTCGTGCCCGAGAGCCGCAACCGGCCACGCGCTTGTCCAGTAGGGAACTCTCCGCAGCGCCCATCCGAACCGCAGCGCGTCCTTCAACTTTCCCGGCGCGCGCGTCGTCTCCATTGCGAAGCGGGCCAGGTTCTTCCATTCCGTCTGCTCGCAGATCGCGACGATCTTCGCGCCCTGCTTGCGCGCGTACGCGGCGACGGCCAGCAGCAGCGGCCCCGTGCCGGCGATCACCATGCGTTTACCCTCGACTGAAAGCCCTGCCTTCAGCAGCGCCTGGAGCCCTCCCGCGCCAAAGACGCCCCGCAGCGTCCACCCGGGAAACGGCAGAAACAACTCACGCGCGCCCGTCGCGAGAATTAATTCGCGATAGCAGACTTCCAGATGCCCGCCATCCAGTTCCGCCGCCAGCCTCCCGTTTTCCAGATGAAATACCTGCGCGCCTGAAATCACCTGCACGGGAGAATGGCGCAAGCGACGAAGCCACTTTGCAGCTTCGGAGTCGGAACCCTTGGCGCCTCCGCCGCGCCAGATCTGACCGCCGGCGGCCGAATTGTCGTCGATAAGGGCCACGCTGCGCCCCGATTCCGAAGCCGCTGACGCTGCGGCGATTCCGGCCGGCCCGCCGCCTATTACGACCACTTCAAAGTGCAGCTGCGCGGCTTTCGTTCCGTTTCCGCTCGGGTCTCTTGATTTGCCGGTAGCAGCAGCCGCCGCGCCGGAATCGGCTCGAATTTCCATGCCGGGCCTGCACAACACCTGGCATCCGCGTTGATGGGCTTCGCCGTCAATTTCGCACCGGCACTCGAAGCAAGTCCCCATTCCGCAGAAAGGGGCACGCGGTTCTCCGGAGACCGACGTTCGCGAGAATCCACCTGACAAAATCATTGCCGCGGCGGCGCTGGTTCCTTCGGGAACCTGAATGCTCGTGCCGTTCACGCGGATTGCAATCATGCTAGGCATGTGCGCCGGTCATCTGCCGCGAGGGCAGATACGCCTCAAACGGAATTGCAGGCTTGCGGCCGAAAATCTGGTCGGCGACCAGCCGTCCCGTGGCAAGCGACATCGTAATCCCGAGGCCTTCGTGTCCGGTCGCCAGCAGCACCGTGGGATCCTCCGGGCATGGCCCGATGAGCGGCAATTTGTCCGGCGTCGCCGCGCGAAAGCCCGTCCACGTGCGTATGGAGGAGGTGGAGCGCAGTGCTGGGATGTATTCGAACGTCCGTTCCAGCATGCGGCCAACGATGTTGGCGTCGACTCCGGTGTCCGGCACATCATGCTGCCGCGACGATCCGATCAGTACCTGCCCCGTCTTCCGCGGCTGAACGTTGAAGGCCACCGAATCGGCCGTCAGCGAAGCCGCGCTCTTCAGATAGCCAAGCTCAACCAGTTGGTGCCGAATCATTCCCGGATAACGATCCGTGATTACAAGATGGCCTTTTCGCGGCTTTACGCTCACGCCCGGCGTCAGCGCCGGCGCAAAGTGCCCCGTGGCGTTCACGACGCGGTCGGCGGTCATCGTCGAGCCGTCGGCAAGAGCGATGCTCCCATGCCCCAGTCCCGCGATTGTTTTGCCGAGATGCAGCGTGGCGCCGCGTTCCCGAGCGCGATCCAGAAAATGCGCCGCTGCGCACGGCGGATAGACCACGGAATCTCCCGGAACGAGCAGCCCTCCCGCAAGCGGCCTTCGCAGCCGCGGCTCCGCATCCGCCAAGTCGCGCGAATCCAGAATGCTCGCAGCCACGCCCCGCTGCGTGTAATACGTGAACTTCCGTCGCACCTCGCCCAGTTCTTCTTCATCGGCGGCGACCCAGATCGTGCCGCAGCGTTCGAATTCCACTTCGGCGGGAAGTTCGGGCGCGAGTTCGTCCCACAATGTTTCCGAATAACGCGTCAGCGCAAATTGAGGCTCGGAATCGTCCATCACTACGATGTGTCCCATTCCCGCCGATGTGGCACCGCAGCCGATAAAGCCCCGATCGACCACGGAAACGCGCACGCCTTCGCGAGCAAGTTCGTACGCGCACGCCGCACCGACAATACCGGCGCCGGCGACAATCACATCGGCAACGGGCTTCATTACGGTATTCCGAAGCGGAAGGGATCGAGCGGATCCACGATGATGTTCGCGTCAGAGGTGATGAACGCGGATCCCTTGATGCTGGGCAGGACGTACCCGTTGTTTACTCGAATCGTCCCTTCAAAAATGCTGCCGACGATGCTTTCCTGCCGCCAGGTCTGTCCGGGTTTCAGTTTGCCGTCCGCATAGAGGCAAGCCAGCTTGGCGCTCGTCCCCGTGCCGCAGGGAGATCGGTCGTACGCCTTCCCCGGGCAGAGCACGAAGCCCTTGCTGTTCACTCCCGGAATTTTCGACGAGCCATACATCTCGATGTGGTCGATTTCGGCGCCGTCCGCGCCCGTGATCCGGTCGCGCTGCAGTGCAAGGCGAACCGCCCAGGCAAAATCAGTGAGCTTCTCGATGTTCGGGGAGGAAAGCTCCAGCGGATGTTCGTTGACCAGGAAAAACCAGTTTCCGCCCCATGCCACGTCCCCGCGCAATTTTCCATAGCCCGGCACGTCAACCGCAACGTTCGAAGCGGACCGGTACGAAGGGACGTTGTCCACCGTCACTTCCGCGTCGTTGTGCAGCGTTGCCGTAACGACGCCAACCGGTGTCTCAATGCGGTGCTCGCCCGGTTTGATTTTCCCCAGGTAGCCCAGCGTCACCATCAGCCCGATCGTTCCGTGCACGCACATTCCGAGGTAGCCGACGTTGTTAAAATACAGCACGCCCGCGGCGCACGCCGGATCGCTCGGCTCGAACAGCGCGGCTCCGACCATGACTTCCGATCCCCTTGGCTCGTTGACCAGCACCTTGCGCAGGGAATCGTAATCCCGACGGAACCATTCCAGGCGCTCGGCCATCGATCCCGCCGGCGGGGTCGGTGTGCCGGACACGATGATCCTCGTCGGCTCTCCACCCGTGTGAGAGTCAACAACGCGGAGCCGTTCAAAACGATCGGGCATACGCGATAAGAACCAGCGTTTCTAAGAAGCCAGCGGACGCGAGTCTCGCCGAAGAATTCGAGCTAAGTCCAACAATCAATCAGAGAAGCTCCGGAAGAACAAAGTAGTCAAGTAACGCGCGGTCTCTGAGGGCCACGCCCTGAATACATTATACATTCTTGGCCGGCCCTGCAACCCCTTCCACTTCGATTCCTGCTTCCTCACCAAAAAGTCTTGCATATTTTATCCGCTGAACTATAGTTCGCCCGATTTGTCTATTTCTATTATCTTTATCTCCTTTTCGAGGGGGCATGCATGCGCGTCGTTCGCAATAGAACGTCCTTCGGTGTAGATGTCTGGCTCGCACGTTTCTGTCTACTTCTTCTCGGCTTCGCTGTCTTTACCGCGCCCGGGTTCGCGCAGCGAAGGTTTGGGCCACCCCCCGAACATACATTCCGCTTTCGCTTCGTCGGACCCGTGCGGGGCAATCGCGTGGCCTCCGTCGCCGGGGTACCGGGTGATCCGAGCACATATTACGCCGGAGCCGCCTCAGGCGGCGTATGGAAATCCACCGACGGCGGCAATCGCTGGCTCCCGATCTTCGATAAAGAACCGGTGCAAGCAATCGGCGCCCTCGCCGTCGCTCCGTCCGACCACAACGTCGTCTGGGTCGGCACCGGAGAAGCCTGGGCGATTCGCGACAGCGATGTCATGGGCGACGGTGTTTACAGATCGAGTGACGCGGGCAAGACGTGGACGCACATGGGGCTCGACCACACGGGCCGCATCGGTCGCATCCTCGTGAACCCCAGGGACGAGAACGAAGTTTTTGTCTGCGCGCTGGGCCGCACCACCGGTCCGCAGCAGGAGCGCGGCGTGTACCGCTCGATGGATGGCGGCCAGCACTGGGATCGCGTTCTCTTCGCCGACGAGCGCACCGGTTGCTCCGGTCTGGCCATGGATCCGGAAAATCCGCGCACACTGTTTGCCGGAATGTGGCAAGTCGAAATGCACACCTATGCAGAACTCAGCGGCGGCCCGGGCAGCGGAGTATACGTCTCGCACGACGGCGGCACGAAGTGGACGCGCATTGAGGCGCACGGTTTGCCGAGGCCGCCCGTTGGCAAGATTGACGTCGCCATTGCTCCAACCAATTCGAATCGCGTGTACGCGCTGATCCAAACGAAAGACCAGGGCTCGGTTTGGCGCTCGGATAACGGCGGCGAAAACTGGCACGTCGTGAATCGCAACCGCATGCTCATCGGCCGCGCCGGGTACTATATTCGCATCGCCGTTTCTCCGGCCAGGGACAACGAGGTCTACATCTCGAACAGCTCGTTCTTCGAATCGCTTGACGGCGGCGAAAGCTTTCGCGAGGTTCCCTGGGGTGGCGACAATCACGACATCTGGATCGATCCCACGAACGCTGATCGCTTCGTGGTCACCGACGACGGCGGCCTGAACATCACCACGGTTCATGGCCGCGGATTCAATCGCGTCTCGCTGCCCATCGGCCAGATGTACCACGTCGCGGTCGACAACCAGACCCCCTACGATTTCTATACGAACATGCAGGACGACGGGAACATGCGCGGCCCCAGCACGTCCGTGGCTGGTTTCGGATACGGGACGCCTCCCGAAGCGGACTGGGACCACGACATGGGCGGCTGCGAATCGGGCTTCACTCTTCCCGACCTGTCCAATCCAGACATCGTCTGGGCCACTTGCTACGGCGACGAGGTGACGCGCTGGGACGCGAAGGTGAAGAGCGCGCGCTCCATCAGTCCCTGGTTCCACACCCTCGATTCGCCGCCCGATAAAGCCAAATATCGCTGCCACTGGACGCCGCCCCTCGCCGTCGATCCCTTCGATCCAAACACGGTCTATTATGGCTGCCAGGTCATCTTCAAGACGTCCGACGCCGGTCAAACCTGGAAAGTGATCAGTCCCGATCTTTCGACCCACGATCCGAGCCGCATTATTTCTTCCGGCGGGCTCGTCGGCGACAACCTCGGCCAGTTCTACGGCGAAGTGGTTTTCGCCATTGCGCCTTCGCAAATCCAGAAGGGCTTGATCTGGGCGGGAACCAACGACGGCCAGATCTGGTACACGAAAGACGGCGGCGGCCACTGGAACAACGTCTCGAAGAACGTCAGCGGAATGCCCGCCTGGGGCACGGTGACGAGCATCGAGCCGTCGCACTTCGATGCGGGCACTGCCTACGTCAGCCTCGATTTCCACCTGATGGACAATCGTGATCCCTTCATCTACAAAACCACCGACTTCGGCCAGTCCTGGCAGTTGATCAGCGGAGGAATACCGAAGAGCGAGCTCTCGTACGCCCGAATCATCGCCGAAGATCCGAATTGCAAAGGCTTGCTCTTTGCCGGGACGGGCAATGCTCTTTATTACTCACTCGACGACGGCGCCAACTGGACCATGTTCGATGCGGGCCTGCCTCACACCGTCGTTTCGTGGGCCGTCGTGCAGAAGCAGTTCCATGATTTGGTCGTTTCCACTTACGGACGCGGAATTTACATCCTCGACGACATTTCGCCGCTCGAACAAATGGCCAGGGAAAAGTCGGAGGCTCCCGTGCGCTTGTTCGCGCCTCGCGAGAGCTACCGCTTTCTTCACGGAGGCGGCGCCTTCGCGACCTACTGGCTCAAATCGGAGCCGAAAGACAAACACGTCAAAATCGAAATCCTGGATTCGCATGGGGCGGAAGTCCGCAGGTTCGAAGGCCCGGCGAAGGAAGGGCTCGACCGGGCG
The DNA here is from genome assembly GCA_035307985.1 of Candidatus Acidiferrales bacterium. Classification (GTDB taxonomy): domain Bacteria; phylum Acidobacteriota; class Terriglobia; order Acidiferrales; family UBA7541; genus Palsa-295. Next base: position 15,418 of record DATGHM010000129.1, on the reverse strand, counting down.
GAGTGGAATTTCCATTACGACGCGCCCGCGTTCGCGGTACTGCGCACACCCGCTCCGGGAAACCCCCACATTTGGGAAGAGGCGCGGTTCCGGGGTGCCGAATCGCGTCCCATCACACATTGGGGAATCGAGGAGGCGGAAGTGGGGCCGTTCGCCGTGCCTGGAAAATACACGATCAAGCTCACGGTCGACGGCCAGAGTTATACGCAGCCGCTCACCGTGCTCAAAGACCCGCACGCGCCGGGAACGCAGGCCGATCTCGAAGCGACGTTCAAAGCGCAGCTTCGCATTCGCGACGACCTCAACTCGACCTCGAATATGGTCAACCACATCGAATGGACGCGAAAGCAGCTCGGCGTGGTCCAGGACATGTTGAAAACGGAGCAGGCCAAGGCGAAGACCGAAGGAAAGCCCGAGAACAGTGCATCCGCGGCGTTGCTCAAATCGGTCGACGACATGAGCAAAAAGCTCGAGTCCGTCGAGTATCAACTCGTCTCACGATCCGACCTGAACAGCGACGACAAGTACTACGTCGAAGCCTACAAGGTCTATATGAATCTGATTTGGCTCAACGGCGAAATCGGAACGGGCGCTGGCGACGTTGCAGGCGGCGCCGATTGGGCTCCGACTGCTGAAGATCTGTCCGAGCTTGATTCCATCGAGAAGGATCTCGCCGCCGCGAAATCCGCCTACGGCACTCTCTACGAGAAGGAGTTGCCGGCATTCAATCGTTCGCTCGGCGAGCGCGGAATCAGTCCGATGGTGATGAACGCTCCATCCGCGCCCGACGAAGGTGACGCAGCAGAATAGAGCCATGCCATCTCATAAATGCAGTTTAGGGGGGCGGAGCTTTGGCTCCGACATTCAAGCCGCGGTAAGCGTTGGGCTTTACGTCTGAAGAAAGTCTCTTCCACCACTCATGGCATTTTTGAGACAGCCGTGACGACCCGGGAGCGCCGTCCGGTGCTCCTGAGGAAGTCTTAAAGAACGCGCGCCCTTCCAGGTTTAAGGGGTCCGTTTTTGGTCCTATCGCGAGCTGAATTTGCGGCACAATCGCGCGTGGATCATTTGCGGACCAGTTGAGGAGCTGTCCGCCTCGCCTTGCATCCAAAATCGTGCGGACGGCTTCCTACGTTCATTCTCGTGCTGCCACGCGACCTAACCGTCGGTGCGTTTCTGGCCCTGCTCGCTGCAGTTGCCGTGCTGCGGCTCGTCGAGATCCGCGTTTCGCGCCGGCACCAGCGGCGCATGGTTGCTCGCGGCGCCATCCACATAACGAATCAGCACTTCAGTCTGATGGTTTCGGTTCACGTCGCCGTGCTCGCCGGCACGGCGCTCGAGGTGCTCCTCCTGAGGCGCCCTTTTTTCCTTGCGCTCGCCGTGCCGATGTTCGTCCTCTTCCTTGCGGCGAATCTCGTGCGCTTGTGGGTGATTCGTACGCTCGGCGATCACTGGAGCGTACAAATCATGGATTCGACGCGGCTCGGCGTGGTCACCGACGGACCCTTTCGCTACGTTCGACATCCCAACTACGCAGCCGTTTTCGTCGAGATGATCGCGCTCCCGCTGATCCACACCGCGTGGATTACCGCCATCGCGGGGAGCTGCCTGCATCTGTGGGCCATTCGAAAGCGGCTGGAAGCGGAAGAACCGCCGTTGCTCGCCGATCCCGAGTATCGCGCCGCGATGGCGGCGAAGCCGCGATTCGTGCCGGGCCTCTTCTAAAATGAAACGACCGCAAATATCAGCGATGCGTTCTGCCGCCCGTGCCGCAAGTCTCCCCGCTTGTCACCAAGCGCAGCCGAGGACTGGAACCGTTGGGTGCCCTGCCGTTCGCGCCTTTCGAGCGGTGCTTGCCGTTCCCGTTGCGCTGTTCGGGCTGCTTGCGCTCCATGCCGCTCCGGCGGCGAAGACCTCGTACACGTTTGGCGCGCCGCGCAGTTCGGTCGAGATCACTGTTTACAAGGAAGGGCTCTTCAGCGCATTCGGTCACAACCACCTCATCGCGACGAAGGATTTCTCCGGCGCGGTACAGTTCGATCCCGGCGAAATCGAGAGTTCATCTGTGACGCTGCGCGTGGTTGCCAAATCGCTGACCGCGATCGATCCTGGCGAATCCGCGGGCGACCGGCAGCAAGTCCAGGCGACGATGCTCGGCGAACAGGTTCTCGACACGGCCCGCTATCCCGAAATCTCGTTCCACTCGACCAGCGCAACGCACGTTCAGCGGCAGGGAAGCGGCTGGCGCGTAACGCTGGCTGGAGTGTTGCAGCTTCACGGAACGCAAAAGCCGGTCACGTTTCCGCTGAGCGTTCGCCTCGCAAACGGGGAACTGATCGCGGAAGGCGAAGTGTTCCTCCTGCAGAGCAACTACGGCATCACGCCAATCAAAGTGGCGGGGGGAGCGGTCAAAGTGAAGGACCGCTTGCGCATTCGCTTCGAAATCCACGCGCATCCGTAGCTGCCCCGCCGCGTGCCCGCGGGCAGCGACGGTGGGTAGAGGCCATCTCGTAAATGCAGTTTAGAGGGTCGGAGCTTTAGCCCCTGAAGAAAGTCTCTTCCACCGCTCATGGCATTTTTGAGACAGCCTGTAGTGACCCAAAGGGCCACGCCTCGAGTCTTTGTTCGCGGCCTCTGCTGTCGCTCCGAAAAACGGCTCGCGAACAGGCGAGGAATGGAAGAAACAATTCTTACTATGGTCGGCTGCGTCTGCGCCCTTCCATGCGGAGCGCCCCTTGCCCAACCGCTACGAGCCTGAGTTGCCCCAGATGTCGCCGAGGGTGAAGCCGGCGGGGAACGGATCGCTCGAGTCGAGAACATAGGTGCTGAAGCCGGTGATCCACGCGCGGCCGCTGATGGTGGGCACGACGGCGGCGCGCGAGCCGACGCGTGTTTCGCGGATGAGCCGCCCGGTGAACGCGGTGCCCAGGACGCCTTCGTGCACAAAATCGCGGCCGAGAGCCAGCTGACCCTTCGCGTGCAGCGCGGCCATTTTTGCGCACGTTCCGGTGCCGCAGGGGGAGCGGTCGAGCGCGCCGGTCCAGGACGAAGGCCGATCCCAGTCGAGTTTGCCGGTCGAAACGATCACGGCGTTTCTGCGATCGACGCCGGCAGTTGGCGAGGGAGCGGAAAGCTGTGCGATGGTCACTCCGCGAATTTCCGGATTCTCCGGATGCGCGACGGGCAGCTGTTCCTGCGCCGCGGCTTTGATCATTTCGCCGATGCGCGCGATGTCGCGTCCTTCGTCGGGCGTGAGCTTCAGTCCGAATGGCGCGGAATCGGCAATCACGTAAAACATTCCTCCGTAGGCGACGTCAACTTTCACGGTGCCGAGATTGCGGACTTCAATTGGCGCGTCGAGATGCGTGGCGAAGGCGGGCACGTTCTCGAACGCGACGCGGACGACCTTGTCGCTCTCGATTTCCGCTTCCACTTGGACCAGCCCGGCGGGCGTATCGAGTTTCAACTTCATCAGGGGGCTGCGAACAGGAATGATGCCCGTCTCGAGCAGTACGGTGACGACACAGATCGTGTTGGTGCCCGACATGGGCGGGTATTCCACCTGCTCCATGATGACGAAGCCGGCGTCGGCCTCCGGATTCGTCGCCGGCAGGATCAGGTTGCAGTTCGATGCGGGATAGCCGCGCGGCTCGCGCAGCATGAGCTTGCGCAGATCGTCTTGATGCGCCGCGAGATAGGTCATCTTTTCGAACATCGTTTTGCCGGGCGCATCGGGCACGCCGCCGATGATGACCCGCCCCGGCTCGCCGCAGGCATGCGCGTCGACTGCCGTAATCGTCTTCGCGAATTTCAGTGTTTGCTCCCGGATTTGGCTTCGGAGCGGGGATCATACCATCCGCGTGCCGGAGTCGCATCCCGCGAGGATCGGCTTTGGGAGCTGGATGTTGCGCGGGGCAGGCGGGTGACCATTTTTGTCGTGTTCTTTCGTCGGCAGTTTAGGTACGAGGGCTGTGGGGCGGGCTCGGCGGCGCCACCGCTCCAGAACGAACCGAAGACGCACCCTTCGCAAAAGCTCCGCCGTACCATTGCGCGCAGATGATTTATGGTTGTAGAGTTCGGCTGGTATGGATCCCCAGATTCGGCCGAGGAGAATCCGAAGAAGCAAGCGGCTCGTACTCTCGGTGCGCGTGCATGTGGTTGGTCAGGACGCGTTCCGGGAATCCTTCAGCGAGTTCACGCGCATGCTCTCTGTAAACGCTCACGGCGGATCGCTGGCCCTGGCGGCCAGGGTCGAGGAAGGGCAGAGGATTCTGGTTGTGAACCGAAGCACCGGCGAAGAGCAAGAATGCCGGGTCGCCGACGTGGGCTCCCTGAAAGACAGCAAGTGGACAGTAGGGATCGAGTTCACGCAACCCGTGAAAAACTTCTGGAGAATCCACTTTCCGGTATGCATTCCTGGCCGGCCGTCGAACGCAGCGTGACTTTCAACTTTCTTTTCGGTTCCTCTCAGTTCCGTTTTCGATAAAGGCTTCGAGCAAACCCGTAGCCGTCCAGCGCTGCGCTTGATCGCCGCCCCAGCGCTTCACGATACGCCCTGACCGGCTATGCGGAAGCGAAAGCGGAACTGGAGAAGACAGGCAACAGATGCCGGGCTGAAGTCCCGGCGCTACGTCTAAACCTCAGGCCAAACCAAGATCGCGGGCGAGTGGGCCGCGCCACAGACGGGGCGAATCACGTGACCGTCGACGGCGGCTTAGGGCTGGTTTCTGTCATCGCCCGGGATGGGCAGCCACCAGCGGGGACGTGATACAAGAGGATCGATCGACCGACGCGAGCGACGGGTTTGCAAGACCGGAGCCATGAATAACCGTAATAGGGAGGATTGGTGTCGCCTCGCATAAGCCGGGTCAGGCTGATCGCGATCCATCCCGTCACCGGATGAAACGGTGCAAGTTCAACGAAATGAGGCAAATTCTGCTGAGTGAGATCCGCGGATCCGAGATAGGCGATGGAGAACGAGGTGATGTGGCGAGCGCGCAGCTCGTCGGAAAGGCGAAACAGGTCCTGCCCCCAATCGAGGTCGGGGCCCACGTCGATCCGCTCGGGTGAGCTCCCGGCAAATGGATTGAAGTACGACAAATAATCAGGATGAGCTGCAAGGCATGAAACGACCTGCCAAAGCAACAGCGCGGAAACCAACGCGCGGCCAAGAAACTTCGGTTTCGCAAGATTCCAGAGTTTGATTGCTCCGAACGCGGCCACGATAGCGAGCAGTGGGTAGATCGGAAGGATGAGCCGCACGCCAAGATCGATTCCGCTCGGCATCGCAGAGAGCAACAGGGCGACTGCCATTGCGGCGGCCGCCAGCACGCGCCAGTCGGCACCGCGAAACCCCGCGATGGCAAGCGAAAAAAGACCGATGGCGCTCAAGATGAGGAACGGCAACGGGGTTTTGATCGCCAAAACGATAGGATAAAAATACCACCAACCTCCTTGCCGGGCCTGACCGAACAGGTACGAAGCGCTTCCATTCGAATTGTGCAGGCGCTGGTACTCGATGCCCTTAATGAGCTCGGGCGCGGGGATGGGTACGTGCTCGGCCGCAAAGTAGGCGACGTCGTGCAGGACTCCGTTTGCGCCTACGATGCGGTCTATCACCGCGTGCGGCCGCTCCGCTTTGTCGGTTCTGTGATCCGAGAACCTGTACCCGCCCCAGACGACCAGGAGCGCAATCATCCCACTCAGGGCCAGGGCTGTGGCCCCGCTGCGCCATTGTCTCGAGAGGCGAGGCCTTCGGTCCTTCGAAGCCAAGTAGCAGACCAGCATGGCCATTCCGCAAACGGGCAGAAACAGCAGGGCGCTAAACTTTGAAAGAACTGATAGCGCAACGGCGAACCCCAACAGGCAGCCGCGAACATAGGTAGGGCGCTGGAGCCAGTGCATCAGCTCCAGCGACGCGGCGATGAACGTCGCTGTAAGCACGATGTCCGTTGTTGCCAAGCCTGCGTTTCCAAGCACAGGAGGAAGGGTGGAGAACAGCAAGACGGCGCATAGCCCGCCGAATTCGCCGAGAGCTTCGCGACCCCAGCTCCAGACCACGACGGTCGCGAAAATGAAGAAGGGCAGGATTCCCAAACCTCGCGAGAGCGAGGTTCCGAGAGTACTGGCCGCGAGCACAAAAGATCTGATTTCCCACCGTGCTCCAGTCGTTCGAGTCGGCGGGTAGGCGAAGGCCTTCAAGATAGGGGCCGAGGGCGACGGCGATGCGGGCAAGTGGCGGATGAGTGTCGTCCAGACGGTATGTGCCGCGATCGAGCCATTCCATACCGGCGGCTTCGGTCGCCGGTTCGTCGGAGGTCCCGCTGAAAACGTGGTAGGTGGAGACAATCTCGACGGAGGCAACAGCAATCAGCACGACAACCGCAAGCATTACAAGGGCCGAGCGATGTCCCGTTCTCGAGAGCGCGATCGACAGGACGCGATGACCTGTCAGAGCCTCGAGATGAGAATCGGGAGCCGACGCTGGGACGTCGTTCACGGTGCGATCCGAAAAACTGCTTATCGATTACGCTGGGAAGGATTCGGTCCGTAGCGGAGCTAAAACAACTTGGGCGTGCTTCAAACAGCGACGCGTTCGAACCTGAGCGCCGCAAGCGCATGCGCAGGTGTGCTTGTAGTGGAGATCCTCCCCTTCCATTTCTCGTCTACACCCATATGCGTTGCACGTCAATAACACGAAGAGGGTAGAAAGCGCAGTTTGATCACGGAATATTTCGCTTTTCCCCGGTACGAGTATTTCCGTCTTCTCAGATGTTGAGGCACGTCGATCGTCCCCGACGGGACTTGAATCTTTTTTGGGGTGCCCGGTCATTCCCGGCACCGCGTGCAGAGCTAAGTACAATAGCGCCTACGGCTCTGACCGCAGGCAACGGATGCCGGGCTGAAGTCCCGGCGCTACGTTAAACCCCAAGGCCAAACCAAGATCGCGGGGCGAGAGGGACGCGACGCGGCACGGCCGGGGGAAGCGGGCGGGTCTGAGAGCCGCCCCTGTGGAAAATCGACGGGCGAGGGGCCAGCGCTACATGTAAACCTTATTGCGATTCAGGGAAGCGGGGTGGCCGGGGCCATGCGCAGTACTTGCCTGCCAATTAGCCGGAGGTTTCTTCTTCGGAGAAGTCGCGTTCGGGGGCGCGGTTGAAGTCGGGACGGCGCGCCAGGACGAAATAAATAGGGAGACCCAGGAGCACGATGATGAGGCCGGGCCATGTCGTCTCGCGCTGGTACATAAAAAGCATCACCATGATGGCCGTGGCACCGAGAATGTAGAGCGTGGGCAACCAGGGATAGCCAAACGCGCGATAAGGGCGCTCAGCATCGGGCTTCTTGATACGGAGGCGAAAGACGGCGGCGATGGTCAGAATGTAGAAGATCAATTCGACAGAGATGAGGTAGTTGAGGAGATTGTTATAGAGATTGCCGTAAGTGTGCGTGGCGGGATCGTAAGTGCGCGGCAGAACGAGAAAAGCCGCCCACAACCCCTGGATCAGGAGCGAGGGGCCGGGAACGCGGGCTTTGTTGAGGCGTCCGGCGACGCGGAAGAAGAGGCCATCGCGGGCCATGGCGTAATAGGTGCGCGCGCCGGCGAGCGTGAGCGCGTTCACGCAGCCGACCGTCGAGATGATAATGGCGATGGCCATGAGCGCGGCGCCCAGCGTCGGAAAGATGGCGTTGAGCATGGTGGTGGCCACGCGGTCGGAAGGAGCGTGTTGGATGGCCGAAAGCGGAAGCGTGACGAGATAGGCGACGTTCGCAAGCAGATAGAGCGCGATGACGAGGATCGTGCCGATTGCCAGCGACAGCGGAAGCGTCCGGCGTGGATCCTTCACTTCGCCCGCGGTGAAGGTGATGTCGTGCCAGGCGTCGGCGGCGAACAGCGAACCCGTTTGCGCGAGGCAGACCGCAGCGAACAACCCGAAGACAGTGGCGGCCGTGAGCCCCGGCGCAAGCTGCGATACGCCGTGCGCGGTCCAGGCGTGCGTGAAATTGGCGCGGACGGCGGCCATGTTCCAGCCGACGGTCAAGCCGAGAAGAATCAGGCCGAGCAGCGCTGCCGTCTTGGCCACGGTGAAAACGTTCTGAACGATCTTGCCGTACTCGAGGCCGCGGCTATTGGTCCACGTGAGGACGGCAATGAGAATGATGGCGAGGGCTTGCGCGCTGGACAGAGAGAAAGCGTAATGGGTCGAGATGTGGAGTGGTGCGATGAGATAGTGGTCTTCCGAGACCCAGGGGAAGAGCACGCCGGAGAATCGCGCGAAAGCGATGGCGACGGCTGCGATGGTGCCGGTCTGGATGACGGTGACGAGCGTCCAGCCGTAGAGAAATCCCCAGAGCGGTGAGAACGCTTCGCGCAGGAAGATGTACATTCCGCCGGCATGCGGCATCATGGCGGCGAGTTCGCCGTAGGAGAGCGCGGCGGCGACGGTCAGAAACCCCGCAAAGGCCCAGGCGACAAGCAGCCAGCCCGCGCTGCCGATCTGGCGCGACATTTCGGCGGAGACAATAAAAATGCCGGAGCCGATCATCACGCCGACCACGACCATGACGGAGTCGAAGAGGCCAAGACCGCGCGCGAAGGTACGAGAGCCGGAACCTTTGGAATCTTGCGGCGAGGGCTGCGTGGTTTGCGAGTGAGTTTGAGGGTTCATGGTGTCCCCGGGCGCAAGGCGCGGGAAGTGATCAATTTAGCGTAACGAGAGCGCAGTCGCCAGCGAGTCGAAAGAAGGAGTTGCGGCGACGCCCTCGTATAATATATCCAGAGCGCCGACGCAAGACCTTTCCGAGCAGACTTTGGAGGTATGGGAGACGCTCCTGTTCCGTTGGTTGACGCGTGGCCTATACTCCGGCACATGAAAGCCAAACGAAATCGGAGAATCCGAAAAATCGGGGCCGTCGCAATCTTCGCGCTCGGTTCTGTGGTCCTGCTCGGTTTGCATTTCTATGCGTACGGGCAGGACAAAAGGCAGTTTCCCGACGGTTTTGACGCCGTGCAGGCGGCGCCAAAAAGTCACAAGGTGATTTTTGAGAATACGTTCGTCCGCGTGCTCGAAGTGACGGTGCCACCTGCGGGTACGACGGAACCAATGCATCATCACCGTTGGCCGAGCTTCTTCCTGGACTGGGATACCGGAGGGTGCACACCGCATGTTCGGTATCACCGGGGCGACGGTACGGTTGTGGATCAGCCGAGCCGCTGCGAGCCTGTCCATCCTGGCGTCTGGAGCGTGGAGTGGATGAAGCCGGAGCCGATGCATGCGATCGAGGTGGTGGAGAACCGCGGGGCCGCCGCATATCAAGCGGGGAAGCCGCCGCTTCTGCGAATTGAGATCAAGTGGCATCCGTAGGAACGATCTGGCGGCGGGGGGCGGTTTCGTTCGCCGTGACGAACTCGAGCTGTTCTAAAGAGGCGTCTCGCAACGAGAGACGGGCGGGTCTGAGACCCGCCACTACGGAACAGAAGCTTCACGCGAAACCGGAACGTATTGAGGCGCCATATCGATATTTCGTGGCAGTTAGGGCCCGAGGCCGGGAAACGGCTCCAAAAAAATAGGGCAACCGCTGTAAACGTTTGCTGGTAGAATCCGTTGGCTTGCCGCAAAGGGCTGCCGTCCGGGCAAGCCGCGATAGAGAAGAGAGTGAGCCGGCCGCGGCGTTAGCGGCCGAATCGGACCGCGATGAGCGGTCAAAAGGACGCCGCGACGCTCGGTTGCTACCTACCGTAGCGAGCGGCTGAAGAGATAGATGCCAACCACTCTTGGGCTGCTGGCAGCGCCACGCCTCGTACGATTAGCTCCCGTCGATCTGATCATTATCGTTTTCTATTTTGGGTTCGTGCTAGCGATCGGCTTTTACCTGAAGGGGAAGGCGAAAACCGGCGAAGACTTTTTCCTCGCGGGCCGCGAAATGACGGCGTGGGTCGCGGGGTTGGCGTTCGTGTCGGCCAATCTCGGGTCGCTCGAACTGATGGGATGGGCGGGGTCCGCGTACCAATATGGGATCCTGGCCGCGCACTGGTATTGGATCGGCGCCATTCCCGCAATGGTGTTTTTGGGACTGGTGATGATGCCGTTCTATTACATTTCGAAGACGCACTCGGTGCCGGGCTACCTGCAATTGCGTTACGGACCGGAAGCGAGCGGGCTGAGCGCGGTCACGTTCGCCGTGATGACGATCCTGATGTCGGGCGTGAATATGTATGCGATGGCCGTGGTGATGAAGGTGGTGCTCGGATGGAACATCAACTTCAGCATCTGGGTGTCGTCGCTGACAGTGGGAGTTTACGTTGCAGCAGGCGGCCTATTCTCCGCGATCTTCAATGAAGTGCTGCAATTTTTCCTGATCTGGTTCGGCGCGCTGCTGATTCCGATTCTCGGCATGATCGAGACGGGGGGCTGGACCGGTATGATCGCGCGCATCCACCAGAATTTCCCCGGGCAGGATTTCACGCACTTGTGGGCGCCAACGGGCTCGTTTGCCGCGAACCCGATGGGGATCAACTGGGTGGGAATCGTGTTTGGGCTGGGGGCGGTGCAGTCGATGGGATACTGGACCACGGACTTTCTGGTGGTGCAGCGGGTGCTGTCGGCCAAAGACATACGCGCGGCGAAGACGGCGCCGATTCTGGGTTCGTTTTTCAAGATGGCGGTGCCGCTGATCGTGATCCTGCCGGGATTGCTGGCTCTGGCGGTGCTGCCGATGCATTTGTATCCGGCGAGCAATCTGGCGGCGGGGCAGCACAGTTACAATGAAGTATTGCCGCTAATGCTGGCGCGGTATTGCGGGCCGGGATTGCTCGGGCTGGGCATCACGGCGCTGGTGGCGGGATTCATGGCGGGGATGGCGGGGAACGTGAGCGCGTTCGCGACGGTGTGGACATACGATATTTATCGTCCGTTCATCCGGAAGAATGCGGCCGATCGCCATTACGTTTCCATGGGACGCTGGTGCACCATGATCGGCCTGCTCATCAGCATCGGAACGGCTTACATCGTGATGCAGTTCGCGAGCATCATGGACTACGTGCAGGCGCTCTTCGGGATGTTCATCGCGCCGCTGTTCGCCACGGTGCTGCTGGGGATGCTATGGAAGCGAGTGACGCGCGCGGCAGGGTTCCTGGGTCTATTGGCGGGCGTGGTTTCGTCGGCGTCGATGTTCATTCTGATGAAGACGGATCCGGCGCGCTGGGTGCACGTTTTCGCGCTTTCGCCGCTGGCCAAAGGGCTGGCGCAGGACATGTTCCAGGCGCTGTGGTCGTGCGTGATATGCGCGGTCGCGACGGTGCTGATAACCCTGGTGACCACGCCGAGACCGGAGCAGGAGCTGCGAGGCCTGGTTTACTCGCTTACCGACGTGCCGCGCGAAGAGCACGGGAACTTCCTGCAACGGCCGTTTTTCTGGGGGATGGTGGCTCTCGTTGTTTTGGCGCTACTGCAAATTATTTTCTGGTGATCATCCGTGACTGAAGACCATCACATCATTCCGGTCTGGTTTTTTGTGGGATTCATGCTTCTCGTTTACGGGCTGCTGATCCTGGGCAGCGGAATCGCGGAGTGGCCGCATCCGCCGCATACCGTCCTCTCGAATCTGCACGCCCCGGTGTGGTGGGGCGGGCTGCTGACGGCGCTGGGCGGATTCTACTGCTACCATTTTTGGCCGCGGCGCGGCTGAAAAAGCTGCAGGCACTAATCGCGCGGTCTGCGCGGTGCGCGCCGGTTGCGAGCGGGCCGTTCTCTGTCTTCGGCGCAGTCTCAGTAGCTGCGCGAGTGCCTGCACGCACGCTGCATTCGTGAATCCGAACTATTCGATTCAAGAATCATGTTTTGTCCGCCCGGGAAGTCCGAGCTAAACTTTTTCCATGCCTCTGATTGCTTGCAGTGCGCTGCTGTTTGATATGGACGGCGTTCTGACCGATTCGATGCCCGCGGTGGCGCGGGTGTGGTCGGGCTGGGCGGTCGAGCATGGGTTCGACCCGGAAGAGGTAGTGCGGGCGGCGCACGGACGTCCGAGCTTGCTAACGGTAATCGATTATCTGCCGAACGCGGATCATCAGGCGGAGAACAGGGAAGTGGAGCGGCGCGAACTCGAAGACACGGAGGGAATCGTACCGCTGCCAGGAGCGATGGAATTGCTGGAGGCGTTGCCGCGCGAGCGGTGGGCGATCGTGACTTCGTGCACGCGGCCGCTCGCAGAGGTGCGGTTGCGAGCGGCAGGATTACCGCGGCCGGGAACATTCATTACATCGAGCGACATCAAGAATGGGAAGCCCGCGCCCGATCCGTATCGAACAGCGGCGGAGCGGGTGGGGTTTCCGGCGACGGAATGCGTCGTGGTGGAGGATGCGCCGGCAGGCGTCGTGTCCGGCAAAGCGGCGGGAGCGCGGGTGATCGGAATTGCGGCGGTGTTTGGCGAAGAGGAATTGCGCGAGAAGGGCGCGGACTGGATTGTGGAGAATTGCGCGGCGATATCGGTGGTGGAACCCCCGGTGGATGGGACCGGGAGGCTGACGCTGCGATTGAAACCATGACCTCGACAAATTGGTGCGCTCGGCACCGGAGGCACTCCCTACTTCGGATTGGACATCCCCAACTGGCTTGATAACGCTGCCTCCATCTGTCATAATGTAACTACGAATCTGTAATTACGCAATGGACGACGATGAGATTCGTCTGGGATCCTGAAAAAAGCCGACGGAATCTAGCCAAGCACAAAGTAAGCTTCGAGACGGCCGCACTGGTGTTCGACGACCCGTTCGCCGTGAGCGTTCTGGATCGCGTAGTCGAGGGCGAGGAGCGGTGGAACACGCTGGGCCTTGCCGCCGGCATGGTGATCCTTCTGGTGGTTCATGCGTACCGACTGGAGGATGGGGAAGAGACGGTCCGCATTATTTCTGCGCGAAAAGCGACTCCGGCGGAAAGGAGAATCTATGAAGAGGGCCTCTAAAAAAGAGAGAAAGGAACTGATGGCGTTGAAAAGGCTGCGCGATTCCGAGATCGATTTGTCGGATGCGCCGGAAGTGCGCGATTGGAGCCATGGTGTGATTGGTAAGTTTTACCGCCCGATCAAGAAGTCCCTGACGATTCGGCTCGATGCCGACGTTCTCGCGTGGCTGAAGGCGCAGGGCCGAGGTTATCAAACGCGAATTAATAAGCTTCTGCGCGCGGCGATGGAGGGCCAATCACGACGGAGAGCATGAACTCAGGCACCGCCTGGAGCTGAACCTCACAGACGAGCGATGTCTCCCGACGGACGGTACACATCGCCCATTTCATCTGAAGCGTGAAACCTCCGGTGTGGAGACGCTAGAATTCGCCGCGTATCTGGTTACGCTACCGACAACGGCTCATAAGCAGTCACGCCGACTTCGCGTTGCGGAAGGTGTCTTTCAGCGCCGGATACAGCTTCCGATATTCTTCGTAGCGACGGTTCATGATTTCGACGCGCGCCGGATCCGGTTCGAGGCGCTGCGCTACTTTCACGGCAGTCTCGCAGGCGCTCTCGACGGACGGCCACACGCCGACTCCAACTCCCGCAAGCAGACCCGCGCCGTAGGCTGCGCCCTCTTCCGCTTCCAGAATTTCAACGGGCATGCCGTAGACGTCGGCCTGAATCTGGCGCCAGAGTTTTCCGCGGGCGCCGCCGCCGCCGAGCCGGATCGATTCGATCGGGAGTTTCAGTTCGCGAAAGATGGTGAGCGTGTCGCACAGGCTGAACGCGACGCCTTCGAGGATTGAGCGAACGACGTGGCCGCGGGTGTGCTGGGCGGTCAGGCCGACGAGGGCGCCGCGTGCGTCAGGATCGAGATGCGGCGTGCGCTCGCCCATCAGATACGGCAGCCAGAGCAGGCCATCAGCGCCGGCACTTGTCTTGGCGGCTTCGGCGGTGAGTTGATCGTAGGAGACACGATTGCCAGGGTGGCCGGCGCAGAATTCGTCGCGAAACCAGCGGAGCGAAAACCCGGCGGACTGGGTGACGCCCATAACGTGCCAGCGTCCGGGAACGGCATGGCAAAAGGTGTGGATGCGGCCGTGCGGATCCATGGTGGGCGCGGCCGTGGCCGCGAAAACGACGCCGGAAGTCCCAATCGTTGCGCTGACGGCACCCGGCCGGACGATCCCCATTCCAACGGCGCCGGCGGCCTGATCTCCTGCACCGGCTACGACCGGCGTACCGACGCGGAGGCCGGTGGCGCGCGCGCCTTCCTCTGAAATTCGCCCACTGATATCGGGCGACTCGAAAATTTCGGGCAATATTTCGGAGTTGATGCCGGAAATATCCGCCATGGGAGCGGACCAGCGGCGATGGGCGACATCGAAAAGAAGCGTGCCGGAGGCGTCGGCCACGTCGCAGGCGCGAGCGCCGGTCATTCGGAAGCGCGCGTAGTCTTTCGGGAGAAGCAGGGTTCGCACGCGGGACCATATCTCGGGTTCGTGTTGCTGCACCCACCAGATTTTGGTCAACGTGAAATTCGTGAGCGCGGGATTGGCGGTCAATTCGATCAGGCGTCGCGCGCCGATTTTCTCCGTGATCGCGCGGCCTTGCGCTTCGGTGCGCTGGTCGCACCAGATGATGGCGGGGCGCAGCACTTCGCCAACTGCGTCGAGGAGCACCATGCCGTGCATCTGGCCGGTCAACCCGACTCCGTCGATTTCGTCCGCAGAAACGCCGGCGAGCTGCAAACATTCTTTGATGGCCGCGCAGGTGGCGCGCCACCAGTCGCGCGGGTCCTGTTCGGCCCAGCCGATTTGCGGAGCGGAAATGGCGGCGTGCTCGCTGGTCGCCGATGCAGCGACTTTGCCGGTTTCGTCGAGCAGCACGGCGCGCGTTCCGCCGGTTCCGACATCAATTCCGAGGAGTTTGTTGGGCATCGGAATCACCGTGGCGATCAGGTTTGTGCCGTGGCTCAAAATCGCCGCTAGGCATTATCGCATTGGTGTAAAGAGCGGCCCGGCCGAAAGGAAATGTGCGGCGCGTTTGCTTGCGCGCGCGTCAATTTGTTAGGCTTCTAAAGCTTCGCAATCCGGAGAGGTGTCCGAGCGGTTTAAGGAGCACGCTTGGAAAGCGTGTGTTGGGGAAACCCAACCGTGGGTTCGAATCCCACCCTCTCCGCCAGATTTGAGGAGAACCCTTCGACTCCCCGCCTGTGGCGAGTCGCTCGGGATTTCGCCTGCGGGTTCCCGCATGGCCCGACGTCACGGGCGCCATTGTCGGCGCGCGAGGGCTGGAGCAGATCGACTCATGGATCGGCGCAGCGTCACTGGAGTGTCAACGCAAAGTAGAAATGTCCGGTTTTGCGCAATTTAGAAATGTCCGCTTCGATGGTTTGCGCCAAGGGTGATCGGGAGGCGGGCTGTAGTGGGTTTTGGTTGGGGATTTTGGTTTGCGATCCGCGAGCCCTGGA
>DATGHM010000128.1:0-28488 GCA_035307985.1 Candidatus Acidiferrales bacterium | reverse complement strand
GACCGCATCGTGCCGAACACTCGCACCGCTGTAGCCGAAATTGAGGCGCTTTACCGCCGGCACGGTCCGGCGCTCCTGCTCTTCGCCACGGCCATCGCCGGCGACCGCAGCCGTGCGCAGGATGCTGTCCACCAGGTGTTTCTGAAGCTGATCGAGGACGCAAACTTGCAGCAAGTCGCCAACAGGAAAGCCTACCTGTTCGCCTGCGTGCGCAATGCCGTCCTCAACGACGCCCGCCGCCTTCAGCGCAACATATCGCTCGATTCCGAATCCGCCTGGTTCAGCGCGCCCGAGCAGGACCTCGCCGCCGAAGCAAACCTTCGCCGCGCCCTTGTCGCCGTTCCCGACGACCAGCGCCAAATCGTGATCCTGCACATTTGGGGCGAGCTGACCTTTCTCGAAATTGCCGAGCTTCTGGAGCTCAGCCCAAATACCGCAGCCTCGCGCTACCGCTACGCGCTCGCCAAACTGCGCGAATCCGTGTCGGGCAGGGCATCCGCTAAGCAGGCGACGAAAGATTGCCCGAAGGAGAATCCCTGTGCCAAACCTCGATGACGATCGATTCGAAATGTACCTGAAGGAATTTCGGCCGCTTGCGCCCGCGCCGCTTCCGCTCGACGTGCCCGCGAAGCCGACGCACAGCCGCTCGGCGGTCGTCGCAGCGCTTCTTGCAACCGCAGCCGCGGCGACTCTCGTCCTCGTCATGCTGCACCGCCGCGGAAGCCAAGCCCCCGCCGTGAACAGCAACTCGAATTCATCCGTAGCCGATCTCCTGGCGATTTCTCAGCCGTTGACGCTCGGAGCCGCGAATCAATTGCTGGTCGACTCGCCTTCCTTCGAAGCGGCGCTCGATTCGGTCGAATTCGCATCCAGCGCGGTTGCAATTCCGAGAGGCCGGGAGAGCGCGCTCGCCGTGCTCAGTGAGGAGAACCCGAAGCCATGACCATCCGTCGAACGATTTCGTTGTTCATTGTCTCGGCGATTCTGTGGGCAGCGCCTGCGTTCGCGCAGAGCCCCGCATCCGAAAGAAACGCCGCCTTGCGCTATTGGTCCGCTTTTTCCGTGATGCAGGATTCCGCGATTACCGCTGACCAGGCGGCGGAACTAAATGCGGTTCTTGCCGGACGGGCTGAATACGACGATTCGAAATTCAGACAGGTCGTCGAAAAAAATAGACTCGCGCTTGAGATTATGACTCGCGCCGCAATTCTCCCCGAATGTGATTGGGGCCTGGATTATTCCCTTGGAAGCGAAGAGCCCGTCGAATACGCGCGAAACGCGCTCGCCCTCGGACGCCTCAACGTCCTCCACAGCTTGCACCTGCTCAATGCGGGCGACAAAGACGCCGCCGTCAACGCGCTCGCTGCCGGCCTGCATTTTTCCCACGACGTCGCCAACGGCGGCACGCTTTTTGCCACCTTGATTGCCGGCCAGCTCATCTCCGAGCATCTCCGCGCCGCCACATTCGCAGTCCGCGAATCAAACCTCTCTGCTGCCCAGGCATCGGCGCTGCAGAATGCCGTGGCGCGCCTCGGCCCCGAAGGCCTCGACTGGCGATCCGCCATCGATCATGAATTCCAGGTGACGCGGACCCAGTTCCGCGCTGACGCGCAGGCCTCGGCCGCATTAACGCGCATCGATTCCGCTTGCGTAAAGGCGCTACGCGACCCGTCCGCGCTGCCTGCGGTGGAAGATGCGATTCGCGCCGCCCCGCCCGCCGTCGCCCAGCTAATTCCCAATCCCCGCCGCATCCTTGAGGCGAAGCAAAAGCTGAGCGCTCTGCTCGCCCAAACCCGCTCCCCCCTGCAATAGTTGCAGCAGTCTTGTTCTGCGCAGCGCCATAGGCGCGATTGTATTTAGACCGGCACGCAGCTAGCCCGCCGGCAGGCAGGCGATGGGGAGCGCCGGGACCAAGTCTGTTACAGAGCGGAGTCCCGGAGGGACGATTGACTCGCACGCGGCGCATTTTCCACGGTATGCCCAACTCGTTTCCAGCCGCACGCAGTCGGGGCGCGCTCGCTAAGCCCCGATCGCCGAACGCACCGCCGACGCCAGCGCTTCCGTCCACCGCTGCACGTCCTCTTCGCGCTCTGCTTCCACCATCACTCGCGCGAGGGGCTCCGTGCCCGAATAGCGCAGCACGATACGGCCGCTATTCTCGAGCGTCTTCTCCGCCTCGGCCAGCGCGCGCGCCACTTCCGGAAGCGTTTCCAGCGCAGGCTTCGATCGCACTTTCACATTCACAATTTTCTGCGGAAAAATCTTCAGATCGGCCACAAGACTGTCGAGCGGCCCTTCCAGAGCTACCAGCGACGCAATTTTCAGCGCCGTCAGCATGCCGTCTCCGGTCGTTGCATCATCCAAAAATAAAATATGCCCGGACTGTTCGCCGCCCAGGTTCGCGCCGGTGCGTTGCATCTCTTCGAGCACGTACCGGTCGCCAACGGCCGTGCGCATGAGCTTCAGCCCCTCTCTTTCGAGGGCGCGCTGCAGGCCCAGGTTCGCCATCGTCGTTCCCACCACCGTGCCGCCCTTCAGCATTCCCCGCGCCTTCATGTAACGCCCCGCCGCAAGCAGCACGCCGTCGCCGTCCACAAGCTTTCCCGATGCGCTTGAAAAAATCGCGCGGTCCGCATCGCCATCGAACGCCACTCCCAGCGCCGCCTTCTCCTCCACAACTCGCTTCTGCATCGACTCGGGGTGCAACGATCCGCAATTCGCGTTGATGTTGCGCCCGTCGGGTGCATCGTTCATGGCGGCCACTTCCGCGCCAAGCGATCGAAAGAGTCTCGGAGCAAGTTTGCTCGAAGCGCCATTCGCGCAGTCGAGCACGATCTTCATTCCGGAAAGTTTTGCCCCGGGAAACAGCGCCGCGCGAAGCCCGGCCAGGTAATCATCATGAAGGTCCTCGTTCCCGTCGGCGCGCATCCCGGTCGCGACCGGAATCGAGCGATCGCCCGACAAAATGAATTTCTCGAGTCCCGCTTCCACCGCATCAGGAAACTTCATTCCCGAAGACGAAATCAGTTTCACTCCGTTGTCGTGATATGGATTATGCGACGCGGAAATCACGACGCCCGCCGCAAATCGTTCGTGATGCACCAGCCACGCCACTCCCGGCGTCGTCAGAACGCCCGCTGAAACGGGCTGCGCCCCCGCTGTTTCCAGCCCGCGCGCAATTCTTTCGGCAATATGCGGACCCGACTCTCTCGTATCCCGGCCGATCAGGACGCGCGCGCGGGTCCCGCCTTTGCGCAGATAGTCTCCCAACGCAAGCCCCGTGCGCACCAGCGTCGCATCATCCAACGGATATTCGCCCGGAATGCCTCTGATCCCGTCCGTGCCGAAGAGTTGCTTTGCCATTTCCCGTTCCGCCTCTGAACTGATGGGATTTTCAACTCGCGCAATCGGCGTGAAACACGCCCGTGTTCTGGCTGGGAGTCCAGAACACCTGGCGAATCGCCCATGTCTGACCGGACGCCGGAAGAACAGTGTACGCGCGGGCACACTGCATGCGCCGTCTACATCTCTATGCTATCGTAACGGTCAATGCCCCTGGAAGAGACGAGAGTTGCGGCGTCCGCATCCGCCAGTTCCGTAAGCGCGCGCATCATTGCCGCCGGGATCGTCATTGCCTTTTGCTATTGGGCCTCATCCGTTCTGGTGACGCTCCTCGTCGCCGTGCTTATGGCGTACTTCCTCGATCCCCTGGTGACCTGGCTCGAGTACGTGCATGTTCCTCGTGCTCTCGGCTCGCTCTTCGTTCTGATGATCACGCTGGCGCTACTCATGGTCCTTGCCTGGTCGCTCGTCGACCGCGTCGACCAGTTCGGGGAGGACTGGCCCACCTATCGCGCCCCCCTGCAGTCAGTGGCTGGCGCGATCCAGAGAAAACTCGACATTTTTGAAGCTCGCGTTTCCGAGCTCGAGCCGGAAACCCGGCCCGGCCCAAGCGTCATCCGCATCACCGAATCGCACTCGCTGCGCGACGCCGTCGTTTCCCGGATCGGTTCGCTCTACTCGTTCGTACTCGCCGCGACCTTCGTTCCTTTCCTCGTTTTCTTTATGCTTGCCGCGAAGCGCCAGGTGTGGCACGCCACCATGCAGTTGTTTCCTGCCACGCAACGCACGCAGGTGAAGCAGACTCTCGCCGACGTGACGCACGTGCTCCGCAGCTACGTGATCGGCACCGCGCTCGTTGGGCTCATTCTCGTGCTCGCGAATTGGCTGTTCTTTTGGTGGATCGGCCTCGACTTCGCCTTTTTGATTGCCCTCGTTTCCGGGCTGCTCAACTTGGTTCCGTACATCGGCGTCGTAATGGCCTGGGTTCCGCCACTCCTGATCGGGCTAAAACAATTCCATGCTGTGCCGCCGTTCATCGGTATTTTCGTCGTGCTGCTGGTCCTGCACCTGGTCGCCGCAAACCTGCTGATTCCCGCGCTGGTGGGCTGGCGTATTCGACTGAACGCGCTGGCGTTGACGGTGTCGCTGCTGTTTTGGGGATTTCTCTGGGGCGCCATGGGCCTGATTTTGGCCATTCCGGTCACGGCGGTGATCAAAGTTATCTGCGACCACGTCGAATCGTGGCAGCCCATCGGCCGTTGGCTCAGCGCCTGAATTCTGCCTCCGGTATCTGTGTCGAAACTCAAGACGAACCGAAAAACGAGCCGTGCCCGGATGACGCGGTTTTTCGCAAATCAACGTGCGGATCGGACCGCGTCGCCCAGCCCATGCAAAGTGGAAATGAACTTCTTTAGTTTCTCCGCGTCCGCCGCTTCCTGAAACAGACGAATCGCGGCAATGCCGGATGCTCCGGCTCGAATGCACTCTTCCGCGTTCGTTTTGTTCACGCCGCCGATCGCGATCACCGGGATGCGAATCGCTTCGGAGACTTCACGCAGCCGCTCGAGGCCTTGTGGCGGGCCAAAGGCTCGCTTCGAGGGTGTTTCGAACACGGGACCGAAAAAGATGTAGTTCGCGCCGTCTCGTTCTGCTTCGCGAGCGCTTTCCATGCTGTGGCAGGAAACTCCAATGTGAAATTCTGCCGGCGTCTTTCCTGAGCGGCGCCAGCGCGCGACATCCGCAACCGGCAGCGACTCGCCGCCCAAATGAATCCCCGCCGCTCCCGCCGCAAGCGCCACATCCAACCGGTCGTTGACGTAGACTCGCGTCTCGGCCCCGCCTGCTTTCTGCGCGATCTCCCTTGTGGAAGCCACCGCCTCGCGCGCGAGCGCCAGCAAGGGTCCTCCCCGAAGATCCTTCTCGCGAATCTGGATCCAGTCCGCGCCTGCGCCGGCAGTCATGCGAATTTTCTCCAGCAGCGTTGCGGTTGGATCAATCCCTGGCGGAAGCGCGAGCGGCTTACGATCGGTAACGTAACAAACGATCGGTTTCATTTCAGGAGCCCGGCGAAATATCGTTTGGCGCGGCCATCTTGTTTCAGCCGCACCTCGGTTACGTCCGGCTGACGACCGCGGTCGTGCGCCGGCGAAGCGATTCCAATGCCAGCAGCACGTTCATGACGCCCAATCCGGAAATGGCGCCGCGAAAAAATGCGTTCTTCATCAGAAATCCCAGCGCGGGGTACTGAAACAGAAAAAAATTCATCTCCCAGATATCCGACCACGGCAGGAGAATCAGGGCGAATCCTAGTTCGATCCAAATCAAAAGAAGAATTACGCGAAGAAAGCGGTTCATCGTTCGGGCCTGCCTGACCGCCCCGGTCCGTCCGGCAGCAAGGGCCGTCGGCAGGCAGGCTTAGGATTATGTGGGATTCTTCTCCCGCCCGCAACCCGCGTTCGAAGTTGGCATGCGCAGGCTTTCTTGCGGCCGCTTGACCTCAGCTGCGGCGCCTGTGCTGTCTCCGACCGGTGAACTGTCGGCTCCTTGTCAGACGGGGACGTGCTTTTGCAGAGCGGCGATGCGGTCGGCAACGTCGCGATAGTCGATGTTCATGGCATAGACGCGCTGGAAGCTGTCGAGGGCCGATTTGGATTCGCCCGCCGTTTCGAGCGCGATGCCCAGGTCGTACCGCAACGCAAGTTCGGTTTCCTGGTCGACGCCTGGAGTTTCGAGCGCCTTCTGGTACCAGAACGCCGCGATCTTGGGCTCGCCCTTATCGAGGAACGAAAGCGCCATCAGCGTGGCGCAGTTCATGGCGTACGGGAACGGCTTGCCCTTCTGAATGGCTTTTGCCACGCGCTGAAACTCGCCGATGGCCTCGTCAAGCAGGCCCATCTCGCGGTAGGCGATACCAAGATTGTAGTGCGTCTCGAGATCCTCTTCTTCATTCTCGATTTCGCCCAACTCGTCGCGAAATTCCTGGAAGACATCCGCGAGTTCGTTCAACACCTCGGCGTTCACCTGAGGAGCCGGTTCCTGCACCTGTTCGTGAACCGGGTGTTCTGGCGGCTTCGCGGTGTGGATCGCTGTGGGCGGAGCCTCGGCGGCGCTGACCGGTTCCCGGATTGGCTCAGGCGCGGGAGGGATGATCTCCGCTGGCGGCGCCGCGATCGTTTGCGCTCGCAGGGGCTCGACCATCTCCGGTTGTGGCGGCTCGACCGGCACGGCAGGAACGGATTCCTCGATCTCAGCGACCAACTCCTTGATGAAATCGTCGGCGGTAAGCGTGGGCTGGTTGGCCGCTGGCGGCGCTTCGGCGAATGGTTCGACGGTGACATCATGGGGCGCGTCGCCGTTGCTGGCCTCGGCTGTGACCGGCTCCGCCGAGAGCGGTTCGGCTTCCGCTGGCGCAGGCTCAGGCTCCGCTGCTTCGTCAGTCAGTTCGAATGTTTCGCCGGGCGCGACCTCGTCGAACGCAGCCGGTTTAACTTCACCGTAAGCCTCGGATTCCTCCGTGGAATGTGCAGCGGCGGGTTCCTCTTCAACGGAAGCGGGCTCCGGTTCCGCAGACGGCGCTTGCGGAGGTTCCTGAACTTCCCTCGACAATGCTTCCCACTCGTCAGAGAGATCCACTTCTTCCACCGCGCCCGCTGGCTGAGGCGGGGCAGCACTCTCGCTTTCAAGAACCGGCGCGGGCGCTTCGTTCGGTTGCGGTTCCGTGGCCGGAATCTCGAACGTCGGCGTTTCCGAAGACGTCCCCGGCGAGGCGGGGCCTGCATCGTGCTCCGGTTCTGTCTCGATCGGAATCACCGCAACTTCGAATTCCGCGGGCGCGCCGGACTCGATGGGCGCCGCCGCTTCGGCGACGGGCGGAATCGCAGCCTGAATTTCAGGCGGAGCCGCAGCGGCCGGCGTGACCGCCTCGGGCAGTTCCGGCTCGCTCAGGTCCGCCGCTTTCTGGAACCGCTTGCGCATTTCCGAGAAGTGGTCCGCATTGGTCGAATCGCCGCGTTGCCGGTAGATTTGTTCGAGCAGGGAGGCGATTTCCGCCGTGCGGCGTTCGTTGCCGGCGCCGAGGTACAAATCCAGGAGCCGCTCGAGCGACGGTGTATGCCTCGGCGCGCGCTCCAGAACATTTTCGAGAAGATGCGTGGCCTTCTGCGTCAGGCCGTAGCTGGAAAAAAGATCCGCGTCGGTCAACGCCTGGCCCACATAGCGCTGGGTCTCTTCGTCCAGGTCCGGCTCGGCAGCCGTAACCGCCGTGGGAATCTCGTCGGCTTCGCTGGTCGCGCCGAAATGCCGTTCTGGCGCCGGGACAGGCATTTCTGGAGAGAGTTCGGCCAAAGCAATCGCGGAATCCGCTGATTCCGGATCGGCGGGTGAAGGCTCGGGCTGCGGCGCTGGCGCTGGCGCTGGCGCGCCGCCGGCTCTCGCGCGCAACTGGTTCAGCTTCTCGAGGATGCGCTCGTCGCCTTTGTGATGATCCGCCAATTCCGCCGTCAATTCCACGGCGCGCGCGTAGTTACCTTGCGCTGCGTAGGCGTCGGCAAGGTGCCCGAGCGCCGTATTCAAGGGGAAGGGATCGCTGGTGTGGCGGCAGAAATCGGCAAGCATCTCCAGCGCTTCGATCGACTGCGGCGAGCCCTCCGTAAGACTGGTGAGAGACTTGAGGAATTTATCCTGTTCGCCCGCCTCGATCATGGGTCCGCGGAGTTCGCGCAGGAGCGCCAGCGCCTCTTCCGTCTGCCCGGCGTGGATCATCGAGTCCGTCACGCGCATAAGCTGTCCGAAATGGGCGTGGCCGCGCGAGAGCTGTTTTCGCGCTCGCTCCAGGCAATTCGCCGTGTGCCCCGACTCGATCTCGAGATTGAAGATCAGATCGGTCAGCTCGCCACCCGCATCCGCCTCCGGATGTGCGGACAGAACTTTCACTGCCTCGTCGTTCTTCTTAGCGGAGGCCAGTGTCCTGCCCTTCAGCAGCAGCGCCGACGCATTCGATGCCTCCAGTTCGAGCGCGCGATCGACCAGTTTCAGCGCCTCGTCGTTTTCGTTGCGATCGAGCAGTCGCTGCGCGTAGGAAAGATACGTATGCGCCGCTTCCTTCTTCTGGCCCATCACGTTGTAGAGTTCGGCCAGCCGCATCTGCACGCGCGGGTTATCCGGCTCCACGTCGAGCAGCCTCTGTAGCACTTCCACCGCTTTCTGCGAGCGGTTCGCTTTCAGGTGTACTTCCGCGATCTGGAGGAACAGCGGCCGCGCCTCGCTCAGCACGCCCTGCTGCACGTACAGGTCGGCCAGGCGCTCCAGCGGGGTCAGTTCGTTCGGCGCCAGCTTCGCGATCTTTTTGTAGATGGCGATGGCTTTGCTGTTGAAGCCGTCGCTCAGGTACACCTGCGCCAGCCGCTCGAAATATTCGATGGCGTGCGGCATGTCCGATGCGCGCGCGTACAGATCGCCGACGGTCATCAACGTGGCTTGATCTTTCGGGTCGTGCCGGAGGATCTGCTGGTATTCGCTGATCGCCTGCGGGACTTTGCCCTGGTTCAGAAACTTCAGGGCGCTTTCCAGCGCTTTGTTCTTGTTGAATGCCATGAAGAGTTCTTCTTAGCTGCTTCCGTCCCGGACTGCGCGCCGTTCTTCCCCGGTAGGAGCACAGCATGCTGTGCCCGCCGTGGCAGCCTGCGCCCGTCTCCGCGTCAGTGCCAGAATCTGTTGTTCGCCTTTTCCGTGTAGCGGCGCGGCATGCCTGCCCGCCGTGGCGGCCGTGCCCGCTCTTGTCTCGCCATTACGCGCTCACCGCTTCTGCGTCTGCGCCTGCGTTTGTCATCCCGAACCCGGTCGCGCCGTCCGCGAACGAGGGCGAGGGATCTGCTTTCGGCCTCTCCGCGCGCTCCCTCTCTTGCGCCAGCGCCGCGTCGAAGCCGTTTGCTGAAAAATGCTTTCAGGAGGCCGGAGCTTTAGCTCCGACGTAAGCCCGCTCACCGGCAACGCGCTTCCGCCGCTGACGCTGCATTCAACTTCAGCATCCCGAGCCGTCCACCGACACTCCGGCTCAGCTATGGCAGGGTAGCACGCACGAAAAACCGCGGTCCATCAGTCGCGCCCTGTATGGTGCCGAACGGGATAACACCAAGTACCAATGCCCACTCCGCCGCAGGGTGCGTTAAGGTTTAAACGTATCTCGATACACTTTCGAACATCCGACGAGGATGTTTTGTTCCGAGCCGAGCAACGCAAGCGAGGGGCCGACCACTACGCGGATTCGGCAAGCGGGACGAGCGGGAGCGGCGTTTGCTCGGCGGTGGCGGACCAGCAGCGGGATTCGCGGACGGGAGCGTAAGAGAAGCGGTGCAAAGGCGACGGGCCAAACTGGCGCAGCGCTTCGAGGTGGTCGGGTGTGCCGTAGCCTTTGTTTTGCGCGAGCCCGTACTGCGGGTAGAGCTGATCGAATTCCTGCATGCGGCCGTCGCGGTCAACCTTAGCGAGGATGGAAGCGGCGGCGATGGAAACGGAGCGCGCGTCGCCGTGGATCAGCGCCTTCTGTTCGATGGGCAGATCGAGCTCGATGGCGTCGAGCAGCAGGTAATCGGGGAAGGGCTGAAGCTGCGAAATGGCGGCGACCATAGCCTGGCGGCTGGCTTGATAAATGTTCCAGGCGTCGATGCGGCTGGCGTCGATTTCAGCAACGGCCCAGCCGAGGGCGTGTTCGCGGATGCGCTGGGCGAGTTCGCCGCGGCGCTCGGGCGGCAGTTTTTTGGAATCGTCGAGGCCGACGATGCGGCGTTTGGGATTCAGAATGACCGCTGCGGCGAAGACGGGACCGAAGAGAGATCCGCGCCCGGCTTCGTCGAGGCCCGCGATGCGTAACCAGCCGTTTTGTCGCGCGAGGCGCTCGTAGCGTGAACAGCAGAGCCGTCCCATCGCGCGCGATTCTAACATGCAAAGCGGGGAAGCAGAGGAGGTAAAGGAAACAGGAGGCAGAGGACGCAGGGGAAACAGCCGGGCATGCTGAAAAAAAACGCCGCGAGACGCCGGCGCCACAAAGGACGAACTTATTCGGTGACGGCGGCCACGGGCTCGAGTTTGTCGGCGCGCTTGATGCGGGCGGCCTTGCCTTTGCGCGACCGCAAGTAATTCAGCTTGGCGCGACGGACTTTTCCGGCCTGCAGGACTTCGATCGAGCTGATCATCGGCGAGTGGAGAGGGAAAATCCGCTCGACGCCGATTCCAAAGCTGACGCGGCGCACGGTGAAGCTTTCGTTGAGGAGCTCGCCGCGGCGATTCATCACAACACCCTCAAACGCCTGCACGCGTTCCTTTTCGCCCTCGCCTTCCCTCAGGCGGACGCTTACGCGCACGGTGTCGCCGGGGTGGAAGGCGGGGAGATTCTTGCGTAGCTGTGACTCTTGCACCTTGGCGATGATCGGTTTCATGTTTGCTTTTCCCGGCAGACCCGCTCAGGTGGGGCCAGCTCACTCTAGACGATCGCCGATTATAGCGGAATTCGGGCTATTGTGGCCAACAAAAAGCGTTTCTCCGTGCTCGGTGACAGGGGTGAGTGGCAATGAACGCCGATTGATAAAGTGATTCGAGCTTGCGTTTGTTCTTTTTTCTGCTGCCTCCCGCGGCTGTGCGGATTCCCTGCCTCCCGGCAGGCAGGCGTTTGGCGGACCGGGCATGGTGCCGTCTCCTTGCCAATTCAGCCCTGCGGCGCGCGACGCAGGCTACGGAGAAGCGGAAGCCGCAGGGTGTCCGATTTCGCGAAGGGTTTCCCGGAAGCGGGCAACGGCATGCACGCGACGATCCTGTGCCTTGGGCTAAAGCTCATCGGGCTAAGCGGTTGTGCCGGGCATAGCGGTGGACTTCAAGTTGCGATAATTTCAGCGGATAGAGTCGCGCAGCGGTTTAGCGGGGGTGCATCGATGGGAACGCTTTGGCAGGACTTGCGTTACGGCGTGCGGATGCTCGCAAAGGTGCCGGGGTTTACCGTTATCGCGGTACTGACGCTCGCGCTGGGCATCGGCGCGAACACGGCCATCTTCAGCCTGATTGACGGCATCCTGATGCGAGCGCTGCCCGTGAAGGACTCGCAAAGCCTGGTGGTTTTGAAATGGAGCGCGCGCAAGGCCCCGGACATTCATGACAGCAGCAGTTACGGCGATTGCTTCACCACTCACTCGCGTCAAGGTCCGTCGTCCAGTTGCTCGTTCTCCGAACCCTTTTTCCACTCCGTAGCCTCCAACGTCAAAGCTTTTTCGAACGTCGCGGCGTTTTCGGGCGCAGGGCGAGTGGACCTGAGTGGAAACGGAACGGCGAGCGTACTGAGGGCGCAAGCCGTCTCCGGTGGATTTTTCCCCGTGACGGGGGTTAGCGCGGCCGTGGGGCGGCTGATTGCGCCGAGCGACGATTCCCATTCCGCGCCTCCCGTCGTGGTGCTGAACTATCGGTACTGGAAGAGCCAGTTTGGCGGCTCGCCATCGGCGGTTGGCAGGACGATTCGGCTGAACAATGCGCCTTTCACGATTATCGGCGTTGCCGACCGGCAATTTGACAGCCTCAGTCCCGGGACACTTTACGACCTGTGGCTCCCACTTTCCGCGTTGCCTCTCGTGCACCCGGATCCACAAGAAAAAGCGCGGCCCACCGATGTCTACAATTGGTGGCTGGTGATTATCGGGCGACTGAAGCCGGGTTTTGCGCGAATGCAGGCGCAGGCGGAGGTGTCCACGCTCTTCCGCAACGAAATGCTGCATGGCGCGAAACCGCTCTCGAAGCCTGAAGACGATCCAACAGTCGCGGCGCTTCCGGCGCAGTCCGGACTGACCGGCTCGACGACGGATCTGTCCGAGGAATTGTACGTTCTGATGATGGCCGTGGGGATCGTCCTGCTGATCGCATGCGCGAACGTGGCGGGATTGCTGCTTTCGCGGGCTACGGCGCGGCGAGGGGAAATTGCCGTGCGGTTGGCGCTGGGCGCCGGCCGCGGGAGAATCGTGCGGCAGTTGCTCACCGAGAGCCTCTTGCTTTCGCTTGTTGGCGGAGCATTCGGGATTCTATTTGCGGCATGGGGCACGCAAGCGATTGTCTCGCTATTCACAAGCGGCTCCAGCGATCCGTTTGGATTCAACCCCCGAATTGACGGACGCGTGCTGGCGTTCACGTTTGCCACATCGGTGCTGACGGGAATCATTTTCGGGTTGGCACCCGCGTTTCGCGGCACACGCATGAATTTGACGCCTGCGCTGAAGGAAGGCTCGCGCGGTTCCGCGGAAGAGTGGAAAGCGGGGCGCGGATGGCTGAGCCTGGGCAACGGGCTGGTGATTGCGCAGGTGGCGCTGGCGGTGGTGGTGCTCGCAGGCGCGGGCCTTTTAGTGCGGACGCTGCAGAATCTGAGAAGCGTCGATCCCGGATTCGATACGCGCAATTTGCTGACATTCGACCTGGGCCCCACGCTGATCGGATATAAGACGCCGCAGGTCGACGCATTCTACGCCGATTTGCAGCAGCGGCTCGCCGCGATTCCGGGAGTCGAATCCGTGAGCTATTCGAGCAGCACGCTGCTGAGTGGCGACCTGTGGTCGACTGGTTTCCATCTAGCGGGCATGCCGAAGGACCAGGAGTCGGAGGCCGATCACCTTGCGGTTGGCGCAAAGTTCTTTTCGACGATGCGCATGCGATTGCTTGCCGGACGCAACTTCAATTCCGCCGACTTTGCGGAAGCAGAAATCGCCCAGGAAAACTGGGATGCGAGACAGGCGGAACAGAGCGAGAGAGAAGCAAGCGCCGCGAATTCGGCCCCGGTTGTGGCGGGCCGCGGAAAAGCGGCGGCCACTTCGGATTCTGCAAAATCTTCGACGAGCGCGGAGAGCGAGGAGCCCGTGCGAGTGATCGTCAACAAGACGTTCGTTCAAAAATACTTTCCGGGCGTAAATCCACTGGGACAGCATTTCGGAGAGTCGGGGGGAAACCCTGCGACGGGCGAAGTGAAGAATCCCGGATGGATGGTTGTGGGCGTGGTCAGCGACGCCAAGTATCAGGACCTGCGAAGCGCAATCGATCCGACGATGTACACGCCGTCAAGTGGCGGGAACACGAGCTTCGAATTGCGCACAGCGGGCAATCCCGCGGCTATGACTTCCGCCGTGCGCAGCATCGTGAATCAGATGGACAGCAACCTGCCGGTCTTCGACGTTCACACGCAAACGCAACTGATCGATCAACTGCTCTTCCAGGAGCGGATGATCGGGCAACTGTTGAGTTTCTTCGGCATCCTGGCGCTCGTGCTGGCGTGCATCGGGCTCTACGGCCTGCTCGCGTACGAGGTGGCGCGGCGGACGCGCGAAATCGGGATTCGCATGGCTCTGGGTGCCCAGCGGGACCAAGTGTTGAAGCTGGTCGTTCGGCAAGGGATCGTTCTGGCGTGTGTGGGGGCGATTTTGGGGGCAGCGGCGGCTTCTGGCGTGACCCGTTATCTGGCAAGCCTGCTTTATGGAGTGCGTCCTGTTGATCCGCTGACCTTCGGCGCCGTTGCGATGCTGCTGCTGATTGTTGCTTTGGCGGCTTGCTACATCCCGGCGCGGCGGGCAACGCGGGTCGATCCCATGGTGGCGCTGAGATATGAGTGAGTCGTGATTGGCGACGAGGCTAAACGCGAGCGGGACGGATAGCAGCTAGCCGGGCAGGGAGTCGACATGGAAACGTTCTGGCAAGATGTGCGATACGGAGCCCGGATGCTGGTGAAGGCGCCGGGATTCACGGCGGTAGCGGTGCTGACGCTGGCGCTGGGCATCGGCGCGAACACCGCGATCTTTTCCATCGTGAATGGAGTGCTGCTGAAACCGCTGCCCTATCCTGAGCCGCAGAAGCTTGTCACGGTGTGGGGCCGGTTTACGGGCATTGGTCTGCCGGACGATCGCAACGCCATTTCCGCGCCGGAATTCCGCGACATTCAGGATTTGAACCACAGCTTCTCGGAAGTGGCAGCGATGACCAACGCGAGCTTCAACATCGCGGGCGCGAGCCCCGAGCGAATCGAGGGCGCCGCCGTGTCGCCGAGCCTTTTTCCGATGCTGGGGGTTCAGCCGGCGGTCGGGCGCGTGTTCACGCCGGAAGAGGCGCGGCCGGGACGCGATCAGGAACTTCTTCTCGGATACGGTTTGTGGGTGCGGCGATTCGGAAGGGACCGGGGCGTCGTCGGGCGGACGCTCAGTGTGAATGGACGCTCGATGGCGATCGTAGGGGTCCTCCCGCGGGGGTTCGATTTTCCGTTGCAGTCCGAGATGTGGCAGCCGCTCGCCTTTGGGTCACAGGACCTCGCGCCGGATAATCGCGGAAATCACGGGTACCTGGTGCTTGCGCGCGTCAAGCCCGACTTGACGATGCAGCAGACGCGATCGGATATGGAAGCGGCGGCGAAAGAGATGATGGCGCAGAACCCGAAGTATCCCTACGCGAAATTCAACTTCACGTTTCTGATGGTGCCGCTGCTGGAACAGACCGTGGGCGATGTGCAGGCGGCGCTGTGGGTGCTGGTTGGGGCGGTGGGATTCGTGCTGCTGATCGCGTGCGTCAACATCGCAAGCCTGATGCTGGGCCGCGCTTCGGCGCGCGAGCGGGAGATGGCGATTCGCACGGCACTGGGCGCGCGGCGGATGAGGATCGTGCGCCAGTTGCTGACGGAGAGCTTGCTGCTCGCCGGGCTCGGAGGGCTGGCAGGACTGATCCTGGCGCCCTTCGCGCTGCATGAAATCGTAGGGATCGGCAACGTCGCTCTGCCGCGCATGGCGAATGTGAAGATCGACGGCGGCGTGCTGCTGTTCACGATTGCGATTACGCTTCTCACCGGAATCATCTTCGGACTGTTCCCGGCGTGGCAGTCGGCGCGCGGAACGCCGTATGCGGAGCTGAAGGAGGGAGGACGGGGGAGCACGGAAGGAGGCTCGTCGGCGAGGATCCGGCAGGTGCTGGTGATTTGCGAGACCGCGTTCTCGGTGGTGCTGCTGGTGGGCGCGGGTTTGCTGATGCACAGTTTCCTGCGCGTGCTGGGGGTGGACCCGGGATTCCACGCGGACCGAGTGCTCACGATGCGCGTCAGTTTGCCCGATGAAACGTACAGCAAACCGGAGCAGGTGCGCGCCTTCTATCGCGAAATCGTGCGAAGAATCGATCGTTTACCCGGCGTTCAAGCGGCCGGCGCGACTGCAGCGCTTCCCCTGAGCGGGCAGGGCGGCTCCGGCACGGTCACGATCGACACGCAAGAGGTTCAGATGGACCAGCGAACGCCCGAAGCGGATTGGCGGCCGGTGACAGTGGGATATTTCCAGGCGATGGGTATGAGCGTGCTGCGCGGACGGGGCTTCACGGAAAGCGATTCGGAAACAGCCGCGCCGGTGGCGATCATCGACGACACGCTGGCGCACGCGTTCTTTCCGAACGCAGATCCCGTAGGAAAGCGCCTTCACCTCGGCGGGATGAGTTCGACGAGGCCGTGGATGACGATCGTGGGCGTCGTGGCGCACGTGCATTACCGGGAGATCGAGGCGCCATCGCGCGTGCAGGTGTACTGGCCGGAGGCGCAGCGGCCGTTCAATACGATGAGCCTCGCGATTCGCACGTCGGTGGACCCGCTGAGCCTGGCGACAGCGGCGCGGCAGGAGATTCTGTCGGTTGATCCCAGTCAGCCGGTTTACCAGGTTCGCAGCATGGAGCAGTTGCGATCGGACTGGCTCTCGCAGAGATTCCTGGCCTTGCTGCTCGTGGGATTGTTTGCGGCGCTGGCCGTGATTCTGGCGGCGGTGGGAATTTATGGAGTGATGTCGTACGCGGTGACGCGACGGACGCACGAGATGGGGATACGCATGGCGCTGGGCGCGCAGCCTCGCGACATTTTGAACATGATTTTGTCGCAAGGGACAGCACTGATGGGAATTGGGCTGGGCGCGGGAATCGTGGCGGCGCTTGGGCTGACGCGGTTGATGTCGGCGCTTCTCTATGGCGTGACGGCGACCGATCCGCTGGCTTATTTGGGGGGAGCGGTCCTACTGTCGCTGGTTGCGCTGGCCGCTTGCTACATTCCGGCGCGGCGGGCGACCCGAGTCGACCCGATGGTCGCGCTCAGATACGAGTGACTCGTGGTTCGTGGCGCGAGCCGGCGAATGATATGCGGCTATTCGTCTTTCTTGTCATGGTTCGCTTGCCGCCGAATGCGCGGGTAACCGCGTTCCTCGCCAACTCCCGGGCCATCCCTCGGAGGGCCTCGGGCGACTGCAAGAAAAGATTCGTCGGTACGTTCAGGGCGCGCACGAAGCCCACTGCCCCCTGGGTGGAACTAAACGGGTGCGAACTGCGTAGAAGCACAGCAGGAGGGAAGGCGCGATGGGAACGCTCTGGCAGGATTTTCGTTATGGGCTGCGGATGCTGGCGAAAGCGCCGGCGTTCACGGCGATCGCGATTTTGACGCTCGCGCTGGGCATTGGCGCCAACACCGCAATTTTTTCGGTAGTCAACAGCGTACTGCTGAATCCGCTGCCGTACGAACACCCTGACCGCCTGATCGCGGTTTATTCCAGCACAAAAGAATTCCGTCACTCTTCGATTTCCTATCCGAATTTCCTGGACTGGGTGCGCGACAACCAGAGTTTTTCCGCGCTTGCCGCATTCCGCCAGGACAACTTTGATTTGACGGGTATGGGCGAGCCGGAGCGCCTGAAGGTGGAGATGGTTTCTGCGGACTTCTTTCGGCTTCTTGGCGTAAAGCCGGTGCTGGGGCGTTCGTTCGAAGCCAAAGAAGATCAGATCGGCGCGCCGCCGGTGGCGATGATCAGCGGAGGGTTGTGGGCAGGAAAGTTCGGTTCGTCTGGCGACATCGTGGGAAAAACCATTGAGCTGAACGACAAGGCCTACACCGTGATCGGCGTCGTTCCGGCTGATTTTCGCTATCAATCCGGCAACTTCCGCACCCAGACGGACGTTTTCGTTCCCATTGGCCAGTGGGATGACTCGACTTTCCGCGATCGTCGCACAGGGATGGGCATGGACGCGGTCGGGCGGCTCAAGCCTGGCGTTGCTCTGGTCCAGGCGAAGTCGAACATGGAGGCCATCGCGCAACATCTTGCACAAGAGTATCCGGATGCTGACAAAGGCACTGGAGTGACGCTGACCCCGCTCAAGGACGATGTTGTAGGCGAGATTCGACCGTTTCTGCTGGTGTTGTTGGCGGCGGTCGCCTTTGTTCTGTTGATTGCGTGCGCGAACGTCGCCAGCCTGTTGCTGGCGCGGTCGACCGGGCGGTCGCGCGAGTTTGCGATTCGCGCGGCGATGGGCGCCAGCCCCATGCGGGTCGTTCGGCAATTACTCACGGAGAGTTGTGTGCTTTCGCTTGCCGGAGGTGCGCTGGGACTCGCGCTGGCCGCGTGGGGAACGAAAACCGCCATTCATCTTATTCCAGAGGCGATGCCCCGGGCGGACGCAATTGGCATCGACGGTCCCGTATTGCTCTTCACGCTGGGCATTTCCGTTCTCACGGGAGTTGTCTTCGGACTCGTCCCGGCGCTGAAGAGTTCGCAACCGAATCTGGCCGAGTCGCTCAAGGAAGAGGGGCGCGGAGCGAGCGGCGTCCGTCACCGGACGCAGAGAGTTCTCGTGGTCGTCGAAATGGCGATGGCGGTCGTGCTGCTGATCGGAGCGGGGCTGATGATTCGCAGCCTGGCGAAACTATGGAGCGTGAATCCCGGTTTCGATCCGCACAACGTCCTGACGTTCGGGGTGACATCCCCGCGCCCGCTGGGCGATACGCCGGCTGCTATTCGCGAGGCCATGAGGAGAATTCGCGACACGATGGCCCAGGTTCCGGGAGTCCAGAGCGCGTCGCTTAGCGTTGGTTCGGTCCCGATGAACGGCGACTCGGATCTGCCGTTCTGGTTGGAAGGCCAGCCCAAGCCCACGAGCGATTCGGAAATGAAGAGCTCGTTGTTCTACGCCGTTCAGCCCGATTATCTGAAGATCATGCGCACCCCGCTGCTGCGCGGGCGTTTTCTCACGGCGCAGGACAACGAGCATTCGCCGCCGGCCATCGTGATCGACGAGGAGTTCGCGCGCATCGCCTTTGGTAGCCAGGATCCCATCGGCAAGCGCGTGAATTTCGCCATTCTCAGCACAAGCCCGGAAATCGTGGGGGTCGTGGGTCACGTGAAGCAGTGGGGACTCGACGAAAACGCCGGCAGTCCTATTCAAGCGCAGTGCTATCTCCCGATTTCGCAGATTCCCGACCAGTTTCTTCCGCTGATGTCGCGCGGCACCGGAGCAATGATACGAACGACCGGCCCGCCGCTTGCGGAAGTGGACGCGGTGCGCCGGGCGCTGGGGCAATACAACAGCCAGGTGGTGATGTACGGCACGGAGACGATGGACGGAATCATTTCCGATTCGCTGGCTGCGCGGCGATTCTCGATGATTCTACTGGGCATTTTCGCCGGGCTCGCGCTGGTGCTGTCGGCAGTAGGGATCTATGGCGTAATTTCGTACATCTCAGGCCAGCGCACGCATGAAATCGGCGTCCGCATGGCACTGGGGGCGCAACCGGGCGACGTCCTGCGCATGATTGTGGGGCAGGGAGCGGGACTCGCACTGATCGGCGTGGGGATTGGCGCGGCGGTGGCGTTTGGGGTCACGCGGCTGATGAGCAAGATGATCTATGGCGTGAGCGCGCACGACCCGATCACGTTTCTGAGCGTCGCGTTCGTGCTATCGTTCGTGGCCGTCATTGCCTGCTATTTCCCGGCGCGCCGCGCGACACGAACGGACCCCCTGACGGCATTACGCTACGAGTGAGCCATCGTCCCTGCGGGGACGACAACGAGTGGTATTTGCATTTTGTGATCTTTGTGTGCAGCCTCCGTTGTCGCTTCGAATCAAGGCAGACAACTGGCAAGCAACGTTCCCTTTGCTGCGACGAGCAGACAAGGCAAGCCCACTTCGTCGTGGCAAGCCGCTGAGTCCGGGGGCATAATGTCGCCCGCGATTGATCTCGAGCAATCCGCTCGAGCATTGAGGAGGCACGATGCTTCATCGGCGTGAGTTCATCCGCGGCGCGGCGGTTGCGGCGGCACTGCTGGGAGTTCCGGCTGCACGAGCGGAACAGGTTTTGTGCGAGGCGGCTCCCGCGCTGCCGTCGAAAGACCTTCTCTCGAGCAGTCCCCAGGCGTATTGGGCTGGACTGCGCAAACAGTGGCTGCTGGCGCCGGATCACATCAATCTGAATTGCGGGTCGGTCGGGTGCACGCCGCTTCCTGTTTTGCGCGCGATGATCGACCATATTCTTTCCGCGGAGACGTTCGTCGAGGCGCCCTACCCGTGGTTTGGCTACGATGAAAACACGCATTTGCAGGAGACGTGTGAAGCGCTTGCGGATTTTCTGCACGTCACGACCGACGAACTTGCGCTGGTGCGCAACGCGACGGAAGCGAACAACGTGGTGGTGAACGGCATGAATCTGGCGGCGGGCGATGAAGTCCTTCTTACGGATCAGGAACATCCGGGCGGATACTGCCCGCTCGATCAAAGAGTCGCCCGCCACGGCATCAAGCTGAATACCGTTGAGATTCCCAAGCCTCCCGCGACGGCGGAAGAGATTGTGGAGCGCTTCCAGAAAGCGATCACGCCCAAGACGAAGCTGATTTTCTTCAGCCACATCACCACGGCGACGGGCGTGATTCTTCCGGCAAAGCAGATCTGCGCGATGGCGCGCGAGCACGGAATCCTGACGCACGTGGACGGGGCGCACGCGATCGGGCAAATTCCGCTGGACCTCACGGATATCGGCTGCGATTTTTACGGCTCGAGCCCGCACAAATGGCTGATGGCGCCCAAGGGGACGGGCTTCCTCTACATTCGCGAAGAGCGGCTCAAGGATTTGTGGGTGAATATCGCGACGGCGAACTGGAACAACTATGACATCAAGGGGTACCGCTTCTCGTGGATCGGGACTTCGAATCTGTCGGTGATGGTGGGCCTGAAGGCGGCGATCGATTTCTACAATCAGCTTGGGCCGGAGATCATTTACGCGCGCATCCACGAGCTGGGCAAGCAGGTGCGCGACCGCGTTGCTTCGTATCCGCAGCTGCGGATTGTCAACGCGAGCAGCGATCCGTTCTATGGCGGCATGGTGACGTTCGAGCCGGACAAAGAGAAATGGAATGGCGACCTGAAGCGCGTTGTGGAGGAGTGCGGAAAACGGAACATTCGCAACGCGGGCGGCCCGGATCATTTTCGAGTCTCGACGCACATCTTCACGCAGCCTGCCGAACTGGATGCGTTCTACTCCGCTCTTTCCGCTGGCATGAGCTAGCGGCTACAGAAGATGTTTCATGTCCACAAGTAGCCGCACTGGCTGCAGCCTCTGATTGGTTCTTGTCCTCCTCCTCCTGAATCTATGGGTACCAGGACACGGTATTCTTTGGCCCAGAACCAAGCGCGAGAAGATCCTGGTGGCTGTCCTCGGAGGCTTCGTTGTGCTCGCGCTGATGGGCGCGGCTCTGCTTGGCCTAATCGCGTCGCGTTAGCTGATTCGAAACCCGCGGAGTATAATCGGCGGATGGCAATGGAGCGAAAATCGCAGCAGATGCACGGCACGACGGTCTTGTGCGTGCGCAAAGACAATAAAGTGGTGGTGGCGGCGGACGGGCAGGTGACGCTCGGCGAAGGCGTGATCAAGCACAACGCGAAGAAAGTCCGCCGGTTGTACAACGACAAGATGCTCGCGGGATTTGCCGGCAGCACGGCCGACGCGCTCTCTCTGTTCGCGCGATTCGAGGCGAAGCTGCAGGAGTTTCACGGCAATTTGCCACGCGCCGCCGTGGAACTGGCGAAGGATTGGCGCACGGACCGTTCGTTGCGTCATCTTGACGCATTGCTGATTGTGGCGGACGCAAAATCAACATTTCTGCTTTCGGGAAATGGAGATGTGATCGAACCTGACGACGGAATGACCGCGATCGGCTCGGGCGGACCGTACGCTCTCTCTGCTGCGCGGGCGTTGGCGAAACACACCAAGCTTGGCGCGAAAGAGATCGCGTCGGAGGCCATGCGCATCGCGAGCGAGATCTGCATCTACACGAACGCGAATTTCAGCATCGAGGAATTGTGAGTTCGGAGAATTGTGAGTTGGGGACGGTGAGTTGCGGGGAGCGGGCCGGAGAAAGGGCATGGTGATTTACTTGACGGGTGAACAGCAGACGCAGGAGCAGGAGACGCTGCCGTCGTTTGACGAGCTGACTCCGCGGGAAATTGTCGTCGAGCTCGACAAATACATCATCGGTCAGCAGGCGGCGAAGAAGGCTGTGGCGATCGCCCTACGCAACCGCGTCCGGAGGCAGAAGCTGCCGCCCGAACTCGCCGAGGACATTCTCCCCAAGAACATCCTGATGATCGGGCCGACTGGCGTGGGCAAGACGGAAATTGCGCGGCGGCTCGCGCGCTTGGCAGGGTGCCCGTTTGTGAAGGTGGAGGCTTCGAAATATACGGAAGTGGGTTACGTGGGGCGGGATGTGGAATCGATGGTGCGCGACCTGGTGGAGACGTCGATCGACATGGTGCGCGAGGAAAAGCTGGACGAAGTGGCCGAGCGCGCCGAGCAGTCCGCGGAAGAGCGCCTGCTCGAGCTGCTGCTGCCGTCTTCTCCTGCTCCGCCCGAGTCGACGCCGGCGACGGAAGCGCAGCGCCGCGAACAGGTGCAACGGACGCGCGAAAAGCTGCGGGCGCAGCTTCGCGAAGGAAAGCTGGATCAACGTCTCGTTGAAGTGGAAGTTCGCGAGCGCTCCATGCCCGCATTCGAGATCATTTCGAACCAGGGCGTGGAGGAGATGGACATCAACGTGCGCGACATGCTTTCCGGCATGTTCGGTCAGCAGAAAAAAAAGCGCAAGATGACCGTTTCGGAGGCGTTCGACTACCTGATCCAGGAAGAGGAGAGCCGACTGATCGACATGGACCAAGTGACGCGCATCGCCGTCGAGCGCGTAGAGCAAATGGGAATTCTGTTCATCGACGAAATTGACAAGATTGCGGGCCGAGAGGGCGGGCACGGCCCGGATGTTTCGCGCGAAGGCGTGCAACGCGACATACTGCCGATCGTCGAAGGTACGACGGTCAACACGCGCTACGGGATGGTGCGCACCGAGCACATTCTGTTCATCGCGGCGGGCGCATTTCATACCACAAAGCCTTCGGACCTGATCCCCGAGCTGCAGGGGCGCTTCCCGATTCGCGTCGAGCTCGGGTCGCTTTCCGAGGGAGACTTCACGCGCATTCTTACGGAACCGAAGAACGCGCTGATCAAGCAGTACGTGGCGCTGCTCGATACGGAGGGACTGAAGCTGGTGTTCACGGACGACGCGATCGCGACAATCGCGAAATTCGCGGCCACGGTCAACGAGCATACGGAAAACATCGGCGCGCGCCGGCTGCACACGATTCTCGAAAAAGTGCTCGAGGAAATTTCCTTCGAGGCGCCGGAAATGAAGAAGAAGACGGTGAAAGTCGACGCCGCGTACGTCCAGAAGCAGCTTGCGAACATCGTCAAAGACCAGGATTTGAGCCGCTACATCCTGTAGAAAATTGAAAATAGAAAAGTGAAACTGGGAATCAGAGCGTCGCGCCGGCGGCTCGCCCGAATTCGAAACTCACGCGTTCTCCTTTTCCCGTTTTTCCTTTTGTTCCTTTCGATTCTTTCCGGCGGCTGCGCCTCGCCCGGCGAACCGGCGGAAAGAAAGCCGCCGGTTCCGGCCGCGATTGCGGACCTCTCCGTGGAGCAATCGGGCAACAGCGCTCAGCTCACGTTTACGCTTCCGCGCGAAACGGTGGAGCATCGCCTGCTGAAACACCCTCCGGATGTCGAAATCTATCGCGATTTCTCGAGCGCGGGAGCGGTTCCCGCCGCTCTCACGGCGCCATCAAGTGCCTCGCCGCTTGTTACGATTCCCTCCGCGCTGGTCAGCCACTACGAGCGACAGGGCCAGATCAGCTACCCGGACGTCTGGACTCCCGAGGTTCTGGAGCAGCACCCTGGCGGCGTGGCGAGTTACATGGTGCGCACCCGAGTATCGCGAAAAAAGCCCTCGCCCGATTCAAACATCGCAAGCCTGCACGTCGATCCCGTTCCCGAACCGATTGGCGACCTGAAAGCGGAACTGGCACGAGCGGCAGTGAAGCTGACCTGGACGGCGCCTCAGCAAGCTACCGCCAGTCCAACGCCTCCGATCAAGGGATACCAAGTCTATCGGGCCGAGATCTCTTCCGGTGGTCAGGCGCAAAAGCCCTCTTCGACAGCCGAGTCGATGCCGTTCGCGGTCGAGGACAAGAACAAGCGGGCGTCGCATTTGACGAGAATTGGCGAGAGCCAATCGGTCGCTTACGAAGACTCTCAGGCGGAGGCGGGCGCGACTTACGAGTATTTGGTTCGCAGCGTCGTCGAATATTCGGGCACGGAGGTTGAGTCGAGCGACTCGAATCTTGTGACGATCACGATGCGGGACATTTTCCCGCCTACCGCTCCGACGAGACTTCTTGCCGTCTTCGTTCCGCGTGAGGGAACGGCGCCAGCGCACATCGATCTCTCCTGGAACGTGAATTCTGAAACCGATGTGGCGGGTTACAACGTCTACAGGAGTGAGCAAGAAGGCACACGGGGCAGCCGTTTGAACTCGGGACTGTTGCCAACTCCTGCTTTCAGTGATATGTCCACAGTCGCCGGCCAGAGATATTTCTACGCCGTCACTGCCGTGGACCGCTCCGGAAACGAGAGCGAGACCAGCGCGGCGGTTCCAGGTGAAGTGCCGGCGGAAAGTCAGCCCTGACATGGACGAAATCATGGTGCCTCCCGCCGCCGAGCCTGGCAGCCCGCGTAGTCTTCGAGAAGAGCGCGGGCATCCGGCGTTGATCACTGGGCTCTACACCGGCTCACTGCTTGTGATCGTGATGCTCGGATCGCTTGTAGCGGCGAACCGGATTCCCGGTCTCGAACGGTACGCGCTCGAACGCAACGCGGCGTCCTACAGCCTGTTCGTGCTGTTCATGATGATTCCTGTGTTCCGATTTCTCGACCGCCCTTGGAGACTGTTCGCTTCGGCCATGATCGGATGGATGACGTTCATCCTGGCCTACGACATCGCAGGAATGGTTTTCCACGAGCTGTTCGAGGCTCTGCGAGCGCCGTTCGAGGCGATGATCGAGGGAGCGGTGATCTATGGCGTCATCGCCGTAGGTTCCTGGGTGGGAGGGATGATTCTGGAGGCGAGGCGTCATCCGATCGCCCCAGGCCGCCACCGCGCGCGAGAGATCCGCTCGCACGAACGATGAAACTTTGCCGCTTTCAGCTCTTCGCGTTTCCTTCAGGCGAGCTTACCCGCGAAGAGCACGAAGTCCATCCGCAGCCGTCCACTGGCATCATCGAGAACGAGGAAGTTTGGGAATTATCCGGCGAGCCCCAGGAAATTCTGGGCGTTCTGGCCGGGAACGGCGCGCATGCCGAGCTTGCGCGCACGGGACACAACTGGCCAGTCTCCGAAGTCCAGCTTCTTCCTCCGTCGAGGCCCAGCAAGATTGTGTGCGTCGGACGCAATTATGCTGAGCACGCGAAGGAGCTCGGCAACGAAGCACCAAGAGAGCCGCTGATTTTCCTGAAGCCCCCGTCCGCCATCATCGCGCCGGAAGAACCGATCGCGCTGCCGGCGATTTCGCAGCGCGTCGATTATGAGGGCGAGTTGGCCGTCGTGATCGGGCGCCGCTGCCACGCCCTCGGAGCGGACGATGATCCATCGTCGTACATCGGCGGCTACACGTGTCTGAACGACGTCACCGCGCGCGATCTGCAGAAGGGTGACGGGCAATGGACGCGGGCCAAGGGCTTCGACACATTTTGTCCGTTCGGACCTGTACTTGAGACCAGCATCGATCTAGCCCATGCCACCCTCGAAACGCGGGTGAATGGAATTAGGAAACAGAGCGCTTGCCTGGCGGAAATGATCTTTTCCGTTGATGCTATAATCCGGCACATGGCGCAGGTGATGACGCTGGAGCCCGGCGACGTGATTGCAACCGGCACTCCTTCGGGGGTGGGGCCGCTCGCGCCAGGCGACGTTGTGGAAGTCAGCGTCAGCGGGATCGGGACGCTGCGCAATCGGGTGGTGGGCCCGCAGGGCTGAATTCTTCCGCTCTCCGCGAGCGGCGGGTGAGAGGGTGCACTCATGAAATTCTTCCTCGATACGGCGAACCTGGATGAAATTCGCCAGGGCGCGTCCCTGGGGATTCTGGACGGCGTGACGACCAATCCGAGTCTTGCCGCGAAAGAAAAAAAGCCATTCCGCGAGCTGATCCTGGAAATCTGCGACATCGTGAAAGGCGGGATCGTCAACGCGGAAGTGGTCTCGACGGATTGCGAAGGCATGCTGCGTGAAGCGCACGAGGTGGTGAGCTGGCATCCGAACGTCGTGGCGAAGATTCCGATGATTCCGGAGGGAGTGCGCGCGCTCAGCAAGCTATCGCGCGAAGGCGTGCGAGTGAACGTCACGCTGGTGTTTTCGCCGTCGCAGGCGCTGATCGCCGCAAAAGCGGGGGCCTACATCGTCAGCCCGTTCCTCGGGCGGCTGGACGACATTTCCGAGGATGGGCTTGGGCTGTTGCGCGAAATCCTCGAAATCTACCGCGCATACGATTA
This sequence comes from Candidatus Acidiferrales bacterium, assembly GCA_035307985.1. Classification (GTDB taxonomy): domain Bacteria; phylum Acidobacteriota; class Terriglobia; order Acidiferrales; family UBA7541; genus Palsa-295. The sequence goes on along the minus strand of DATGHM010000128.1, from coordinate 2,438 downwards.
CAAGACGCAGGTGCTCGCGGCAAGCCTGCGGCATCCTCTGCACGTTGTGGAAGCGGCCAAAATGGGCGCGCACATCGGCACGATGCCGTTCAAAGTGTTCGAAATGCTGTTCAAGCATCCCCTGACGGACCGTGGACTGGAGACCTTCCTCAAGGACTGGGAGAAGGTTCGCGAGGTTCTCGGCGACATCACGGTGCCGGAGACGATGCGCAAAGGCGCGCGTTGAAGAGCCTTCTCGCCAATTGGCGCGACGTTCTGCCCATGGCCGGCATCGTGGTGCTGGCCGCAGGCGGAGCCTTCCTTCTGTTCAGGAAGAAGCCGGAGGATTCCGCCGAGAACGAACGTGAGCGCCGCGTCTATCTGAATCGCATCGGGCGTATCGTCGAAGGGCACATCCTCGAAGTGGTGGACCATGCCGCCGGTGAACAGCCGCCGAAAACGGACATCAAGGAAGCTTCGGAAAAGCGGGCGGGCCTTCTTGGCAAACGCACCAGTGCGGTGAGGAACGGCGCGCAGAAGCTGCTCTACTATTCCTATTCCATTTCAGGCGTCACGTACGAGACGGCGCAGGATGTCACTGGACTGGAGGAGCAGGCTCACCTGAAACGGATCGCTGTGGGGCAAGCCGCGAGCGTCAAATACGATCCTTCGAATCCGAGCAACTCCATCCTTCTAGCCGACGACTGGTCCGGCATCCACTAGCCTTTTCTTCGGTATTCGCCTACGGCGGCATCATCCTCATTAGAACGAATGGTTCCCATCCGTACATTAAATGCCCGACGCGGGGCACCCATGCCCTCGCTCCCGCATCTAATTTCGCGTGTCAGGTGGGGGACCATGTCTGCTGCTCTTGTTCCAAGTCCGAGTCTTACTGCTCGAGAAATCCTGACGGCCTGGGGCCGTATCCTTATGGGACGAGTGCCGCTCCTCTCGATCGAAATCACGCGCGAGTGCCCGCTCAGCTGTCCGGGCTGCTACGCCTACGGGGACATGCACCTAGGCGGCGATGTGACGCTGAGCCAGTTGAGCGACTTCCGTGGCGATGCGTTGGTGAACGGCGTTCTGGATCTCGTACGAAAGCACAAGCCGATGCACGTTTCGCTGGTGGGCGGGGAACCTTTGGTTCGACATCGCGAGTTGAGCCGCATCCTTCCCGCGCTCAGTGAAATGGGCGTGTTCGCGCTAGTCGTGACCAGCGCGGTGATTCCGATTCCAGCCGAGTGGATGAAGCTGCCGCGAGTGCGCGTGGCTGTTTCGGTCGATGGCTTGCCGGAGGATCACGACCCACGCCGAAAACCCGCGACGTACGAGCGCATCCTGAAAAACATTGCGGGCCGCGAGGTGAATATCCATTGGGTGATCACGCGGCCGATGCTGTCGCGGCCGGGCTATCTCGAGGAATATGTCGCCTTCTGGAATGAGCGGGCGGAGGTGAACCGCATCTGGGTGAGCGTGTACACGCCGCAGATTGGCGAAGAGAGCGTTGAAACGCTGATTCCTGCCGATCGCGAGGTTGTCGCTCGCGAGTTGCCGTTGTTGGAAGCGCAATATCCCAAGCTTCTGTTCAAGCGGGGCCTTGCCGAGGCGTTTCTGCGGCCGCCTGAGAATCCGGCGGATTGCGTTTTCGCGAAAATGTCCGTGAACTATTCGGCGGACTTGCGCGGCCGCGTCGAGCCGTGCGTGTTTGGCGGCACGCCGGACTGCTCGCAATGCGGGTGCGCCATCAGCACTGGCCTGCACTGGGTACGTGAGGTTAGGCTGGCCGGGCCGGTAAAGATCGACCATTTCATCCAAGGTTCGTTGAAGGTAGGCCGCTGGGTGAACCGGGTTCGTGCAGAAGAACCCCCTCCCCGAAGGTGGAATCCCGAGGCGTCGAGCCGCGAACTCGTCCATATCGAATCCGAGTGAAGCCTATTCCGTCTGCAGGCTCCCAGGGCCAGTCGTCCGCCAAACTGTGCTCAGCCTTTCGTGCGTTTGAAAAATTCCACTTGGCGCAAGCGCTTTTTCGCTTCTTCTTTCGTTTTGTATGGGCCGCCCAGATTTTTCCCCGTCTTTTCAGACAGCACCTTGTATCCCCCTTTCACTTTCTTGATCATTTTTCACCTCCATGCACGATTCTTTCGCCGCGGGCAGGGAAGCGCAATTCGGCATTCGCTGTAGGAGCGCTTGGCTCCGACGCGCTCTTTGTTTCCTGTTGTAGCAACGTAAAAATGTCACCCTAATGGCAACGTGAAAATGTCACCCTCCAGCAAGGTTGGAATGCTCGAGTCGAGTATCGCGGTAGTAGAGCGAGACGCTCGCTGTAGCGTTCTGCGAGGCGTCCGGGCCGTGCCTGATTCGTGTCGAGTCCAACGATGAAGAACTGCGCCGGACGGCGATTGCAAACGCGGAGGCAATTGGCGCAGGGCACGCCTTCGTGCTGCTGGTGCGGCGGGCCT
>DATGHM010000127.1:0-2054 GCA_035307985.1 Candidatus Acidiferrales bacterium | reverse complement strand
TCGGTGTCTTTATCGCTGCCAATGACTTTGGCGTTGTAATGCGAGGGGTCGCCGTCGAGCTGCACCTGGATTCGCGTGGCCTGGTCGATCACATGCTCGTTGGTGAGGATGAAACCCTTGGGATCGACGATGAGTCCCGAGCCCAGACTCCGCTCGGCATTATCGTTCTCGTCGGGTGAATTGAAGAAGCGGTCAAAGAAATCGCCGAATGGATCATTCTGAAAGTGCTGTTTGCCTTTTGGCTTCTCGAGCACTTGCGTGGTGGAAATGTTGACCACCGCGGGAGCGAGCCGTTTCGAGATAGACGAGAACCCATTGGAGAGCACCGCGGGACTCGGGATCGCCAGAAGCGTGGCACCGCTGGGGGCATAATCGTCCCGGGTGGCGAAAGCATGCCCGGAGATGATTGTCCCGATGATGATTCCGACACCGAGCGTCAGCGCGACAAGAATGGACGCGAGAAGCTTGCGTCTCTTCGTCCAGTTCATGATCTCCCGGAATTCGACACCCATTGCCCCGCTCCAGTGCGGCTCTCGGGTCAAAGGCACAAACCCGCGCAGGCTTTCAGAACCGCTTACAGTCCGTCCCGGTCAGTATATCATTCCCTCCAAGCCGGCGACGCCCTGAGAAGCGCGGCTTGCCCTTGTCAACAAGTCTGGAAGTTAGATGATGCTTTGGCGGCCGGAGATGCTGGGCTGCCTTCGTCTGGGGGACGAATTCCAAAGGTTGCCACCCCCGCCCGGGGGGATTGGCTAGCCGGCAAGCGTGGCCACGCCCGCGCGCATGCCGATCGCGCGAAGCACCAAGTCAGCCAGGGCGCGGATAAGCAGCGGCGAGTCGTTGAGGGCGGGAGTCATGTGAAAATCCGTGATTCCGGCGGAGCGGGCGTGCGCGCGCGCTTCGATATTGATCTCATAGAGCGTTTCGATGTGTTCGGTAAGGAAGGAGATTGGAATCACGAGCAGGCTCGGCGCTCGGCTGCGCGCCAGAGTATCGATGGTATTCAGCAACGATGGCTCCAGCCATTTCTGCGGCCCCACGCGGCTCTGGAAGCAGAGGACGTGCGGATTGGGCCACGCGCCCAACTGACGCACCAACTGGACGGTCGTCTCCACCTGATCCGCGTACGGGTCGCCCTGCTCGATCAGGGTCAGCGGGAGCCCGTGAGCGCTGAAAACGAGTTGCACCTGGTCGCGGTTGGCCATCTGCCCGAGAACGCCATTGATCCGCTCGACCACCGCCGCAATGTAGTCCGGATGATCGAAGAAGTGGTCGATCAGGTGGACCGGCTGCTCTTCGCCCTTGCCGTCCGGGGGATGAAAGAGCCGGTTCCATTCTTTCAGGCTGCTGCGCGTCGTCGCCAGCGAGTAGTGGGGATAGAGAGGCAGAAGCACCATTTCATCGAAGCGTTCGCCGCGCAAAGCTTCGATCGCTTCCTGCGTGTTCGGGTGCCAGTAACGCATCGCAACGATGGCACGCGCGTCGATGTGCGGACGCAGCGCCGCTTCGAGCGCGAAGGCTTGCTGTTCGGTGAGCCGCCGGATCGGCGAACCGCCGCCGATCTCCGCGTAATGATGCCGCACGGTCTTCGAACGCGTGCGCGAAATCAGACGCGCCAGGGCCTTTCGCGCCAGGAACGCACCGGGGAAATTGATGATGTCGGGGTCGCAGAACAAATTGTAGAGAAAGGGCTCGACGGCCTCCTGAGTATCGGGGCCGCCCAGTTGAAACAGCACAACGGCGATTCGCTTGGGGCGATACATCGATTTCTGGCGCTTCCGCGCCCTTTTCATCGGGTCCGTCCGAACCCGGGGCACGGGCCATATCCTTGTGACGCATGGCAACCGCCAGCGTCAACCGGTAGCTGCCCAAGGTTAACTCACCGCGGAGAAAAAACCAATCCGGCGCTTTGCGAGTGTCAACGCAAAGTAGAAATGTCCGGTTTTGCGCAATTTAGAAATGTCCGCTTCGATGGTTTGCGCCAAGGGTGATCGGGAGGCGGGCTGTAGTGGGTTTTGGTTGGGGATTTTGGTTTGCGATCCGCGAGCCCTGGA
>DATGHM010000126.1:0-9975 GCA_035307985.1 Candidatus Acidiferrales bacterium | reverse complement strand
GGTGTCCGAGCGACGGACCGAGGCAGTCAATCTTCCAGCAACCGACTGGAGGAGTTTGTCGCCAACCGCGTGTCCGAGCGAGTCGTTGATTCTCTTGAAGTGATCCAAATCGACAAACAGCACGGCGAGTTGCTTGCGTTGGCGCTGCGCGAACGAAATCGCGTGGGTGATGCGGTCGTATAGCAGCAGGCGGTTGGGCAGATGGGTGAGAATATCATGTTGGGCTGAATGGGACATTTCAACCAACTGCTCTTCGGACTTCTTGCGTTGGGTGATGTCCCGAATGGAGGCTATGATTAGAGTGCCCTTCGGGCTTTCCTGTGGGCTCAGCATGATCTCGATCGGAAACTCCGTCCCATCCTTCCGCCGCCCGGAAAGCTCAATCCTGGTGCCGGTCTGCTGCGCCGGCGCGCCAGCCGCGCATCGAAGGGCGTGCGCAACCAGGCCTTCCGCGAAGCCTTTCGGAATGATGCGACTGATGTTTTGTCCGACAAGTTGATCGCGGCTGTATCCGAATTGCAATTCCGCCTGGCGATTCAGCAAGAGGACTTCGCCATTTTCATTCATTTCCAACATGGCATCCGGAGCCGCTTCCAGCAGACCTTTATACCTGGCCTCGCGGTCACGCGCAGTGCGGTTGGATCGCGCAATCCGGGCGGTAACGGCTGCAATCAATAGCCCGAGAGAACTTCGGGCTCTGCCGAACGCCGACCACATTTTACGAATCAACGAGAATTTCGCCTTCATCTCAAACCCGAGTACGAAACGGGAGATTTGTGCCGGAAGCCAAAAGGTCCGACGCCCTTCGCACAACCTGACCACCAATCGCTAAGGCCAAGCACCGGCAGTTGCGGCATCCGATTAACTCATGGAGAGTAAGTTCACTTCGTCGCTTACTTCTTTTCCCGGCCCTGGGGCATCGGAAAGCACAGTATTTGCTGCTTTAATTGCCGATCAACCTCGTCTGCGACGGTTACGACGTCCGGAAGCAACTTGCTGAAGTCCACAAGATGCTCATTTCTGTGCAGCGTTGAAAAAATGCAGACCTGCAAGATTCGGGATTCATCCACGACCATGGCGGCGCTGTACCCTTGTTTTTTTCGCAGCTCTCCGTGATGAGCAGCATTGGCCGAAACCGGAGGTTTCGCCGCTTTGTCGAGCCGCAGCCGGGCAATCACCTCATGGAGCAGGCTCGGAAGATGGCCGGTGCGTTGTTCATAATTCAGTTTGATTTTGGTTAAGTCTGAGTCTTTCTCCACAAGCGTCATCCACTCATGAATCGTAGAGTCGATTTCGCGTTCGAGAATGTCGGCCACGCAGTCTAAAACTGCAGTTCCCGTCATGATATCCTCCGTTTGAATTCGTTGATTCACTGCGCTACCTCAGCCCCTCGAATCGCCAGTTGACGTGTGTGGTGACTGTTCCTTTTGATGTTGGAGACGTTGATGGATTCGGCGTCATGGCCGTTTTCGAGGGGTGTATTCATGGTGACAAAGACAAACGGCGGGTTGAGATTGAAGCGCCGCATAAGTCGCCGAGCCAGTGCGGACAACATTTGGTTCCTGACTTTCCGAAAGGGATAAAACCTCAAGATAGAGTCGAGAGGGGCTTAGCAGCAGGATCATCTTAGTTGGAACAGAAGCGCCGCGCTGTACTGTATTGCACACTTTGGAGAAAGTGCAGTTCACGTTGATTGGGGAACTGGCCGGTGGTGGGACGCAAGGGATTCGGGAGCCGAAATGGTTCGGTCAGTATTGAGAGGACGTTGCGGATACCTCCGGGGAGCTCGCCTGTTTGCCGGAAGGCGCTTTTCGGGACGGTCCGGGAATTGGCGACTCGCAGATTAGCTCAGCGACGATTCGACCGCGTGCGGCCTCGCATCAATGCTCCGACGAGAAAGCGCGATGTGCGACATTCAGGTGACTGGCGAAAATTGTGATGCCTAATGATGCCGAGTCGGGGTTCTCAACTGAATGGATTAGTTGGGGTGAGCGATGGGATTTGAACCCACGACCCTCGGTTCCACAGACCGATGCTCTACCAGCTGAGCTACGCTCACCGCAGGGTGCTGAGAAACAGTTTACGACAGTTTCAGTTCGCGGAGAAGGCCTTGAAAAGCGGACCGGTACGGAACAAAGTCGAGCCCGGACACGGAACCGGCCGAGTCGCGCACACTCTGAGGTCACTACGCATATGAACGGCGAGGCTATTCTTTGCGGCAAACAGGGCAGTGCTTGGCTTCGTAGTTCTCCATCGTGACTTCGAACATGTTGTTGCAGCCGATGCAAACGCGATGGATTTTCGCGCTCGCGTTCGCGACGGGCTTTGCGGGCGATTGCGGGTTTGCGGAGTGGTTCGTCGCGGAGGATTGTTGCGTTTCGCTCATACCTGAATTCTAGCACTGACGTTGTGGCCCGCGACGAAGGAAGAATCTGGCCTTCTTTTAGTGGAAAGCGGATCCTCACCCCATCGGCAAACCCTGCGGCTGGGTTCCCTTCGTTCTCATGGCAAGCAGGATAATGCACGGCGCAGGAATCGAGCGATCGGAACTCAGGCTGCGTGGCCCTTTTGGAGGAGGCCCAGGACGCGGGAAACGATTTCCTCGACACGGACGGGACGATAGAGCACGGCTCCGAGTCGCGGCTTCGATCCTTCTTCGCCTGGAACGATCGGAATCCTTTCCGCTCTCGATGCAATCAAAATCGTTGGAACACGAGAGACGAGATCCCGGATGCTCGGATTTGAAGCGAGGTCGGCTGTGCCTTCGAGCACGATGACGGCGGGAATCTGGTTTGACGCGATGGCTCTGCCGGCATCGTCGGGCGAGTCCATGCCGAGCGCATCGATGCCGCGTTCGCGGAGTTCGGCGCGAACCGAAGTCCGCAGCGTCCAATCGCGGGCGATGATGAATACGAGTGGCATCCTCTCTATCAAGTGTAGCATCCACGTTATATAACTGGCGGCAACCGCAGTCTTTGCATACGAAAGAACCGAAAGGGTTTGCTAAGATCGTTTGGTTTGTGGAGACGCCGCGCTGAAGGGCGCGGGCAGCATGGCGCAAAGCACGAAAAAAGGATGGGCAATTCTGGCGCTCGCGGTGGGGCTGGCGCTGGTTGTGATGATCATTCTGGCTTCCAGAGGCCAAGACCCGGTGGTAACCGTGGTGAGTGTGGGGCACCAGGATCTGAACGCGGTGGTCACGAGCAACGGGAAAGTGGAGCCGATTTCTCCGACGATCGCGCGCGCGGAGTTTCCCGCGTTTGTGGAACAGGTGCGAGCCTCGGAAGGGCAGAGCGTGCGCCGCGGCGAGGTGATCCTCAGTCTTGATTCGGCCGACATCCGCGGCCAGCTCGCACAGGCGCAGGGAGACTTGCTCGCAGCGCAGACCGATCTGCGCAATGCGCGCGCCGGTGGGCCTCCTGACCAGGTAGCGGAACTGGACGGGCAGCTGCAAGAGGCGAAGGTGGAAGTCGCGAACCTCGAAAGAAATCGCAAGGCGCTGGTTGGTCTGGTGGCCAAGCAGGCCGCGACGCAGGACGAACTGGCGCAGACCGAAGCGAACCTTACGAAGGCTCGCGCAAAGCTTCAGTCGGTTCAAGAAAGGCGCGAAGCGTTGACGGAAAAGGCGGGCGTCAGCGGGCAGAGCGCGGCGCTGCGCGTGAGCCAGGAACAGGACGCGATACGCGCGCTCAAGGGGAAATTGAAATCCGCGACCGTGATTGCGCCGGTGGACGGGACGTTGTACTCGCTTCCGGTGCGCTCCGGTGATTACGTGCAGACGGGACAAGTGCTGGCGGAAATGGCGGATTTGCGGCATGTGCGCGTGCGAGCTTTCGTCGACGAGCCGGATTTGGGCTGGCTGGAGCCGGGCCAGAGCGTGGAAGTGACGTGGGACGCGAAGTCGGGACAGGTTTGGACCGGCCAAACGACCCAGATTCCGAAGCAGGTCGTGCCGCGCGAGAGCCGCAGCGTTGGAGAAGTTCTTTGCTCTGTGGACAACAGCACCCGCGAACTTTTGCCCAATGTGAACGTGGAAGTGCGGATCAGCGTCCGCGAGCGCAAGGACGCGCTGGTCGTTCCTCGAGCAGCGGTCTCCTACGACAAGAAGGGCCAGCGTTACGTTTACGTGTTCGACGACGGAAAAGTGCGCCGAAGAAATATCACCGTTGGCATCGCGAGCGCATCGAACTACGAAGTGCTCTCGGGGTTGACGCTCGACGAGCGCGTGGCATTGCCGGCGAACGTCCGGCTGAAGAACGGGATGGATGTTCGCGTGGCGGAGGCGCGTTGAGACGCACTCTCCACAAAACGACGGTGGCGGCGCTGATTGCCCTGGCCATGACGATTCCGAGGGCGGCTCCACGAGCCTTCGCTGCGACTCCCGCGGCATCTTCCGAAGGCAGCTGGTCCGCATTGCTGGAGGCGGCGCAGCACCAGTTCGGGGCGGGAGATTATTCGGCCGCGATTGCCACGTTGCGAGCCGTCGTCTCGCAAGACCCGCTGAGTGCGGAAGGTTTTTACTGGCTGGGCCGGTGCTACTACGAGGTTCGCGACGTGGATCAGGCGATCTCGCAGGCGGAAAAAGCCGTGGCGCTGCAGCCCAAAAATTCCGTGTACCAGCAGTGGCTGGGACGCGCCTATGCGGCCAAGGCCGACCGCGACAATAGCTTCTTTACCGCTCGACGAGTGAAGAAGCAGTTCGAGAGGGCCGTGACGCTGGATCCCATGAATATTTCCGCGCGACGCGACCTGGAAGAATTCTGCATTGGAGCGCCGTGGATCGTCGGCGGCAGCAATGACCAGGCGAAGGCGCAGGTGGACGCTATCGCGAAGATCGACCCGATTGCGGGGCACCTCGCGCGCGCCGCGTTTTATGAAGAAGCCTTGAAGAGGTTCGATCTGGCGGGAAACGAATACGAGCAGATTCTTGCCGCAAAACCTGCGGACCCCGGCCCCTACTTTGATGCCGTGGTGTTCTATCAGCATCGCAACAAGCCGGCCGAGATGAATGCGGCTCTCGATGCGGCAGCTCAGGCAAATCCGAACGATCCGCGCCTGATTTTTTATCGCGCCGAGGCCATGATTATGACCGGCTCGGACCTCGACCGCGCCGAGGAATACATCAAATCGTTTCTCGCGAGCACTCCCGACCGAAGCGATTGGCCGTCCCACGCAGGGGCTCGCGAATGGCTGGGGCGGCTGTACGAACTGCAAGGCCGCTTGGGGGAAGCGGCGGAGCAGTATCGCGCATCACTTCATCTCGAACCCGGGCGCAGGAGCGCTGGAGCCCGTCTCGAGAAACTCGAGAAATCCTCGCGGTAATCAGAGGGCTATCCCAGCCGCGAAAATCCCGGCAGCGAGAGAGAATATCCGGGTCCCGTGATCGTAGCGAGCCATGCGTAACACGTCGGCATTCTGGCACGAAAACGTTCAACTGGCGCTTCAGGCGCTGCGAGCGAGCAAAGTGCGCGCGGTATTGACCATGCTGGGCGTCATCATTGGAAGCGCGTGCATCGTTCTGGTGGTCACAATTTCACTCGCGGGACGGCGCTACATCATTTCGGAAATTGAAGGCGTCGGATCGAATCTGGTACTCGCGGAGATGATCAATCCAGGTACTTCGCAGAACGTCGTTCTGTCCGATCAGATCACGCCCGGCGATCTGCAGGCGGTGGAGCAGGAGGTTCCCCAGGTGGAGCGGGCCGCCGGCACGACCGACTTGCGCATGAGCATCACCGTTTCCGGGCAGGTGCATCCGATCAGCCTTGTCGGCGTAACCGAAGGATTCAATGGCGTGCGGCACCTGGTTGTCGTCCAGGGAAGATATTTCGATCAGGACGATATGATTTCGCGGAGCAAAGTTTGCCTCATCACACAGCCACTCTCTTCAACGCTCTACCCGTACGGAAGTCCCGTGGGACAGGATCTGGAGATCGGGGAACTGCATTTCACCGTTATCGGCGTCTTTCGCGAGCGTGTGGCCACGTTCGGGGAAACCGAGATTACTCCCGAAACCGTGATCATTCCGTTCCCTCTGATCAAGGATTACACCGGGACGGACTACTTTAAATCGTTTTATGCGCAAGCCGACAGCCCGCAGGACGTGCCGTTTGTAACACAGCGTGTGCGAGACGTTCTGGCCAGCCGCCACCGTCCCGGGGCAAAGTATCACGTCTGGAATTTGGCCAGCATCCTGGACGCCGCACAGAATATTTCGCGGGCTTTGACGGTTCTCCTGATTTTGGTGGCCATGATCGCGCTGACGATCAGCGGAATCGGAATCATGAACATCATGCTGGTTACCGTGACTGAACGCACTCGTGAAATCGGCATTCGAAAAGCGATAGGCGCGCCGCGCTCGGCGATCCTGTACCAGTTTTTGGCGGAGGCGATACTGATCAGTGGAACGGGCGCTCTGATCGGCATCGCCATCGGCGTGCTGATTCCCGTTACGGTCAACTTCATTCTCCGGCTGCCGGTGATCGCGGACCTGCTGAGCAGCGTCATGCCGGAGGGAGTGGTCATTCCCATATCGTGGATTTCAGTGGTGCTGGCGTTCGTTGTTTCGTGCTCGACGGGGCTGGTGTTCGGCTATCTTCCCGCCAATCGGGCGGCCAGGCTTCATCCCACGGAAGCGCTGCGCTATGAATAGACTTCACCAATCGCTCGTTGTTGCGTTACTGATGGCTGCCGCGGCAGCTCCTCTGTACGGGCAGACGAATGAAAATGCGCACGCGCTTACGTTGCGAGAAGCGGTGACGCTCGCGCTGCAGAACAGCCGCGATTTGCGGCTGGCCCGGGTGGAGTACACCGTGGCTCAGAATGAAGCGCGAGTGGACCGCGCCGCATTCCTTCCCAATGTTTATACCGGCGGAGGGTACATCTACACCTATGGATTTCCCGCTGTTCCCGGCGCGGGGCCTCCCGCTGTGTTTCAGCTCGACTATACGCAGTCCCTGTTCAATCCCTTGCTCAAAGGACAGCAACGGGCGGCTGAGGATCGCGCGAAGAGCCAAATGGTCGAAATCGAGCACACGCGCGATCAGGTGATGGTCCGCGCCGCGTCGACCTATCTCGAATTGGCCGAGGTGAGGCACCTCGCGTCGCTTTCGAGCAGTGACGAGGCCAGCGCCGAGAAGGTGCTCGAAGTCACGCGCGAGCGCGTGGCCGCAAATCAGGAGCTTCCGATCGAAGAAACGAAAGCCGAATTGACGCTGGCTCGAATTCGCGAGCGTCTGTTGAAGCTGCAGGATCGCGACGATTCCCTGACTCTGCAAATGCACGACGTGACGGGGATTCCGGACGATCAGGCGATCGAAGTCGAAACGGAAGAACCATCGCTCGGCAGCGGGATGCAGCAGGCCGAAATCGCGGACCTTGCCGTCGAGAACGACCGCAGCATTCAGGAGGCGGAAGACGAACGCGCCGCCCGCCAGCACCTGCTGAGGGCCGCGCATTTGAGCTACTGGCCCACGGTGGACCTCGTTGGCCAATACAGCGTGCTCAGCCGCATAAACAATTACGATCAGTACTACAACAAATTCCAGCGAAACAATTTCAACATCGGCATCGAGATCTCGATTCCGCTCTTCGCGGCCAAAACTTCGGCGAACGTGGCGCTGGCGAAAAGCCAGTTGAACGAGGCCGAACTGGCCTTGAGCAATCGACGCCAGGAGGTGAGGCTCGAAGCGCGGCAGACCAGCCGTGAATCGAAGGAGTTGCAGGCAAGCAGGGAAGTTGCGCGCCTCGATCTCAAGGTTGCGCAGCAAACTTTGGAGATCGTGCAAGCGGAACTGGACGAAGGTAAGGCGACTTTGCGCGACGTCGAGCAATCTCGCCTTGAGGAAAGCGACAAATGGACGACCTTCCTGGACGCCGATCTGGCCTGGCAGAAGAGCCAGCTCCAGATTCTGCAGGCGACGGGGCAACTTGCTAAGGTCTTGCAGCAGTGACACTTTGGCCCCATTCGGTGTTTGGGATGGCAGTCAAAATCGAGTAGAATGTAGGTTCCACTTTTGATTTGCGGCGATTGCTAGAATTCCTAGGGGGAAGACTACATGCCTTCTGTAATGAAGACGCTCTTTTTGAACCCGCCAAGCTTTGAGAAGTTCGACGGGGGAGCGGGGTCTCGTTGGCCAGCTACGCGCGAGATCGAATCCTATTGGTATCCAGTGTGGCTCGCCTATCCGGCGGGAATGCTTCCGGGCAGCCGTCTGTTGGACGGGCCGCCACACCACATTTCACCGGAAGAGGTGATCCGCACCTCTGGGGACTACGAGTTTGTCGTCCTGTTCACGTCCACCGTGGGCTTTCAGAGCGATCTCCGCATGGCTCGCGCGATGAAGGAAAAGAAGCCTGATCTGAAAATCGCGTTCGTCGGGCCCCAGGTGCAAATCAAGCCGGCCGAGAGCCTTCTGGCGAGTTCCGATCTCGATTTCGTGGCTCGCGGCGAGTTCGATCATGCGGTGGTCGATTATGCTCAGGGCAAGCCTCTCTCGGAAATCGCCGGCGTCAGCTATATCAAGGACGGCAAGGTGGTCCACAATCCGTCGGCGCCGCCGCTTCAAACGGCCGATCTCGACGCTCTTCCGTATGCCACCGACGTGTACGAGCGCGACCTGACGGTAGAGAAGTACAACGTTCCCTTTCTTCTGCATCCTTTCGTTTCGTTCTATACGGCGCGCGGGTGTCCGGCTTTGTGCACTTTCTGCCTGTGGCCGCAGACGCTTTCCGGACACGCCTGGCGCGTGCGGTCGGTGGAGAACGTGGCGAGGGAGTTCCGCCAGGCGCACAAGATGTTTCCGCAGGCGAAAGAATTCTTCTTCGATGACGACACGTTCAATATTCGCAAGGACCGCGTTCTGGCGCTCTGCAAGGAATTCAAGCCGGTGGGCTTCCGCTGGTCGTGCACGGCGCGCGTCCACAGCGACTACGAGACGTTGAAAGCGATGGCGGACGCGGGCTGCCGCCTGTTGATTGTGGGATTCGAGTCGGGCGATCCGCAGATTCTGAAGAACATCAAGAAGGGCGCGACGGTGGAGATGGGCCGCACGTTCGTGAAGAACTGCAAGAAAGTAGGCATTCACGTGCACGGCGACTTCATCATCGGCCTGCCGGGCGAGACAAAGGCGACCATCGAGAAGACCATCAATTACGCCAAAGAGCTCGATTGCGAGACGATCCAGGTCTCCATGGCGCACGCTTATCCCGGAACGGAGCTTTACGATCAAGGCGTCCGCGAAGGTTTTCTGGCGACGGAAGCGCTGACGGACGCGCTCGGCCATCAACTGCCTCACCTCGAATATCCGGACCTGAGCCGCGAATACATGGTGCAGTCGGTGAACCGTTTCTACGACAGCTACTATTTCCGCCCGCGCGTGGCCTGGCGCATCGTGCGCGAAGCGATGTGGGACTCGCACGAGCGCAAGCGCCTGTACCACGAGGCGGTGGACTTCCTCAAACTTCGTGCGGACCGGTGGAAGGTGGCGCGCAAGGGCGTCGAGAAGAAGGCGCTTCTGCCCGTTCCGGCGATTGAGCCCGGGATCGAAGTCTCCAGCGACTAGCCGCGCGCATGAAGGTCGCGGCGGACCTGCGTTTTAAAACGTACACATTCATTGCGTTGCTCGTCTGCTTCGGTCCGGTCGGCGACCTGCTGATGAGCAAGGGCATGCGCAGCATTGGTCCCCTATCGTCTCTGCGCGTGGCTGCGATGGCTCATTATGTTTTCCTCGTGTTTGCATCACCGCTCGTCTGGCTCGGGACCGCGTGCATGATCGGATTTTTTGTCTCGTACGTTTCCGTCCTGAGCTGGGCCGATTACAGCTACGTTCAGCCTGCCACCGCACTGACCTACGGCATCGTGGCGCTGCTCGGAAAATACCTTCTGGGGGAGCGAGTGGGCCTCCTGCATTGGGCCGGCATCGGCGTCGTCTGCGCGGGTGTCCTCGTTATCGGCTACACTTCGCCAAGCACAGT
>DATGHM010000125.1:0-33675 GCA_035307985.1 Candidatus Acidiferrales bacterium | reverse complement strand
CAACTCGAAACCTCCTCGACTATGAAGCGGCCGCAGGCGCAGGACATCACGTTGCATTGTCCGTCGTAGGATCTGACCGTTTGCTCGAAAGCGGCTACTTCCGCGCAGAAATCGCTCAGGAGAATTTGATTAAAGGTTCCTCAATCCCGTACTCAATTGTCCGCGCGACGCAGTTCTTCGAATTCGTCAAGGGCCGCCGATTTTTTCCACCGACGGCAACACAGTACGCCTGCCACCTGCGCTCATCCAGCCTATGGCGGCCGACGATGTCGCCAGTGAGGTCGGACAAATCGCGGTGGGCACGGCCGTAAACGGCACTGTTGAAATCGCCGGACCCGAACAGTTCCGTCTTAACGAGCTCATCCGACAGGGCCTGAGCCCACGCAACGATCCGCGCGAGGTTGTCGCTGACCCGCACGCGCGCTATTACGGCGTGGAGCTGAGCGAGCGCACACTCCTTCCGGGCGATGGCGCGCGACTCAACCAGACGCGTTTCGCGGACTGGCTCAGACATTCCGTACTTCGGGCGCATGCCTGATTAGCCGAAATATGTTGTAGGTTCTATCTGGCGCTCACCCCTTGCTCAGCAAGACTGGCTCTGATCTGGGCGGCGAGTGGCGCATTGCCGGCCTGCTCGGCCAACCGCAGGGCTATATTCAAATACTTCACGCCAGTATTCTTTTGGTTGTTCGCGCAGTAGGCCTTTCCAAGCGCATATTGCGCCTGAGCATCGTGCGGCTTCTGCTGAGCTTCCTTGATGGCGGCGTCTAGATTCGCCCGACTCGCTGTTGTGGCCGGGGGCGAGGCCCCTGTTGAACTCATCATCGTGCGCCCTGGCTGGAGCAGTGGAGGCGCGGGGGTCATCATTGGCGCCGTCATCGGCCTCGCCGCCGTCACCGACTGCTGCGGCGGCGGTGCAGTCGTCGGCCCCGCCGGACGCATCATCGATGAGGATGACGCTGGCATGACCGTGCGCGACGTTGGACTGACCATGGACCCGGCAGCTGTCTTCGATCCTGATTGGGGTGGCGGCGCACCGCCGTTCTGCTTGATAGGTATCGATCCGCCGGCGAGGGTCTGTTGCGTAGCACTCGCATAGGCGTTCTTCGGAGCGGTGACCGTCTGGGAGTCCTGCGCCACGGACCATTCCCAAACCACGTGCGCAATGTAGTAGTACTCCACTCCGGGCTTGACCGCGGTGTCGTCCGGCAGATTAACTACCCAGGGCCCGGTCTGGGTGCTCTGGAATCCTGGCGGGTATTGGGAACTAGAGGTCCAATTCCAGTTGTAGACGGTGACCGTCTGGGCGGGGCTGACTCCAACACCACCGGGTCCGATCTTCGTGGTCTGGCAACCCTGCAATCCGTTGCCGAGCGTTCCGCCTTGACGGCAGGGATCGTCGCTGCCCTGGCGTGTTACGGTGATCGAAGAAATCGTGTACTGATCTAAGGAGAGCTTCAGTCTCACGGTGTTCGCGTTCACGCGCGTGGCTGTGAGGACCGGGTCCGCGCCACCCGTGACGGTCCCGTAGTTTGCGGCCCCGTGCTGGACGCCATGCGGTGAGGCGCAGTTGTTGGGGTTCTGCCAATTTGGAGAGCCGCCTTCGCAAATCTCGTACTGATATCCCGTATGCGGCTGGAATGGTCCGCTGTCCGTGTAACGAGTGGGCAACGTGCCATTATTGGCCGTCTTGTCGAGTGCTGCGAGTTGCTCGTACCCGTTGCTTCCCATCCGGTAGATCAAGACTTTAGAGGAAGGTGCCGGACACACCTGGTCTGCGTTCGTGCTCGGATTTGTCCACGCCAGATGGATGTCCGAGCTCACGAGCACAGACACCTGCCCGGGTGGCGACCAAGGAGTGAGGCAGGGTGTGACGATCGAAACACTCGCCGTGGCCTGTCCGACCGCGTTTGTGGCAGTTATGGTGTAAGTGCCGGGTCCCACCGAGGTCGAGCCTGACGGGATGGCTACGTTTTGATGGCCGGGGTCCAACTTAAGTTCGGTGGCATCCGTCGAAGTCCACGTAAGACCCGTCTGCGAGCCCTGTGGAATCGACGTAGCTGCAGCCTTCAGGGTCACGGTTGGCTTCGGTGTGGGCGGCGGCCCTACGGGAACTGTGACCGCCGGGTTCGTTGTCAGGCAATTACTCGCGTCGCTCTTGGCGGCTCCGGTGCACACGCGATAGGTGTAACTCGTCCCCCCTTTCACTGAGGTATCCATCCAAATCGCTTCCGTGCTATTCGCCCCGTAGGTGCCTTCACCGAGCGTTAAGGTCTGAACCGAGGACTGCGTGAACCCGGGTGGATTTCGGTAGACCACAAGAGGGGCGTTACAGCTGTCCTCAGTTGAGTACAGACACGCAGTGACAGTGACTTTAACGGCGGAAGGACCCAGAGGAGCGGCCAGTATGCCGTCCGGAGGATTTTGCGCGGAGGCAATCCCGGCGCATGCAACGAATACGATGAGGAAGAGCAAAGGCAGGAGCGCGGCGCCGCCGATTCGCCCTAGTTTCTTCGCAATGTGCGTGCTGCCGCCTTGAGGAAGGTGACTGCGGACGATCCAAGAGACTCTGGCTGCCTTCCGAACGGAACCGCCATCAGGCGATAACCTGTGACCATTCGACTCCTGTGAAATTCGGAGCACGGCTCACCTCCAAACGCGGCGTCGGCCCGATTGGGTTTTGTCCGCGACACGCCAGCGATACGCTTGGTTTCGAGTCGAGTCAAATGACTCCTGCCTTACAACTTCCTGACCAGTTATCCACCACAGAAGAAAAGACTTGTGGCTGGTCCTGAACCGCAGGGCAAGTGCAGACGTCCGGGTCACCTATCTCAATCGCTCGAAATAACTCGTATTACCGGAACCTTGTAAGCGACCGAGCAACTCATCGAGTTTCGCGGGATCGGCGGAAATCCATTGGGGCCACGCAGAGTCCTGGCCATGGGGATATCCCAACAAATTGTTGAGCGCACTGTTGACTGCCAGAGTCACGTTCGAGCTTGTTAGATCGACATTGGGCCACAAGCGTCCGCCATGGCGCGGATTTCACCGCGCGTCAATCCAAACAGTGTGTGGAACTCCCACTCTGGGAAAATGGCCCATCGACCGCAGCGCGCAGAGCTTGACCTACGAGTGCTTTATCAGCGTCAGAAAGGCGGTGAAGGTCCATTGCGTCTGAGCTGGAATCTAGCACAACGGGCTCAGCAAGTGGACGCGTAATCGGAAATTTGCAAGAGAAGCTAAAGGGGGCTGGTCGCCGACGCGCATAGTAGCGAAACCCGCGCCCAGGACCAGTTCAAACCCTTGCTCGAACAATGTTGGCCAGCGGGCCTACGGCTTCGAGATCAAGCGCAGAGCCTGGGCTCGCTCACGCATGGATCAGTTCCCCTCGCCACAGGTGAAGTTTCCGGCTTCATTCGTATCGCCCGAGCCCTTGTAGTTCGCTGACTGCGGATACGGGCACAGGGGGCGCGTCATCCGGACCGCTTTCGAAGGATCGTCGTCCGCAAACTTCGTCGCCACGATGGCTCCGGGCGCGATGCCCATCTCCACCCACTGTTCGACCGCCGCACGAACATCGTGCTGCGGGTCGCCTCGCTGCAGAGCACCCTCCGCGCCGAAGGAATCGGGCCCCGGGCCGCCCCCGCAATGCTGCATGCCTGGAACCATGTAAAGCCGCACAAACGAGTTGACCCGTTTCTCGCCCATCGCGCGGACCGTGGAATCGTAATAGTTGATTGTACTCAGGGCGGAAATCGCGGGATCGTCCCAGCCATGATACAGAATCAGCTTGCCGCCTCGCGCGTTGAACCGCGCCAGGTCGGGATCCGTCGCGTTCAGCGCGCGCGCGGCTTTGGAGTCGGCGGCTTTCACCGCGTCGTCCATGCTCGCCTTCCTGTAATTCCACCCGGGATCGCCATAGACGAAGTCGGCGAAGAAGCCCGTGCCGAAAGCGAACAGCAGCGATTTACCCGGCGCTGTGCCGATAATCCACGGCGTCCATCCGCCTCCGCCAGTCTCCGCCCCGGGCAAGAAGCCGGGAAATAAGGCGCGGCCGTGCGAATCATGAGCGCCCTCGTAAAGTTTCTTGAGCGTGGCCGCCTGCGCCGCTGTAAGGCATGAATCCGAATCGGCACCGTGGCACAGCAGCGAAGCCGGGTCGAAATGGCATTTTCGTGGATCGTTCAGGATGCCATCGCGCACTCCGTCGCGTACATCGCACGATGCGTTCACAGCCGCAGCAATCGCCGGGAGTTTACTCGATGGAATGTAACTGTCCGGGGTCGCGGTGAGAGCCTGCGCGTCCCATAGCGCGCCAGCGAGCAAATGAGTCCAGAAGTTAGCGGGAGCTCCGGCCAGAACGCCATCATAGTCATTCGGGAAGCGTTGAACCTCCATCAGCGCCTGCCGGCCGCCGTTCGAGCAACTGCCGAAGTAGGAGCGCTTTGGACTATCGCCGTAAAAGGATTTGATCGCCGCCTTGGCCGCAAGCGTCATCTCGTGAATCGCGCGGTAACCGAAATCGGTCAACTTCTCGGGGTGCCCGAGCGCCCATGCCGCATCGGTTGGCGTCCCCGAGTGCCCCGTATCGGTGCTTGCCGTCGCGTAGCCGTCGCTGAGTGCGACCCCCATGCCCCGATAGTCAATGTATCCGGCAAAGCCGCCATTGCCCTCCGCCTGCAACCGGCCATTCCAGCCGTTCACCGGCATCCACACTTCGATCTTGATGTCAGAATCAGTGCTCGGAGCCGATTGAATCGTGACTCGGCAGAACGCGGGGAGCTTCTTATAGAACGAGAGACCCTGGCCATTTTCCTCCTCGCCAGACGGAGGCTGGAAGGCTCCGGCTGCAATGGTGGTAGCCGAAAGAATTTTTGCGTTCGCCAGGGACAGGCGCGCGAGACTCTCGCACGATTGGCTTGCCGCCCGCGCGTTCTGGCCAAACGCCGCGAGAGACAACAGAAGGCCTGCCGACAATGCAGAGAGCAACGTGTTCATGAAGCACCTCGGGAGACGCTGATTGGCCGACATAGTAACGAAATCAGGCCGCAGAACCAACTACGCCGTTGCTCGAAATGAAGCGAGACCGGGGTTTTATAGCTTCGCCATCAAGCGCAGGTCGAATTCGAAGCGGACCGGCTCGCCGATTTCGGTTTGGGCGAACGCGGAGTGCTGCGGGTTCAGCAGAAAGATGCTTTCGGCGGGAATGATGGCGCTGGCCAGTTCCAATACAGGCGAAGGCTCTTCGGCGATCCAGGCATCGCCGATGGCGCGAGCGTCGGCCGGCGGCGGACTCGCGCGCCAGTCCCTGGGCAGGTCAGCCTTCGAGACGCGCGTGACGAGTGACGCGTCGAACCGCGCCTCGATCACCACGTATTCGTGCAGCAGGTCGGAATTTTCGAGATGAACGAGCAATTCCAGCGCGGCAAGCGATTGCGACTGTGCCGTGTACACCACCGAAACGCCCGGCGAATTCCAGCGGCCTCCATAAAGCCGCGCGCCTTCTCCACTGAACGCGTCCCGAGCGAGCTTGCGCTTGACGATTCGCCAAGCGGACACCATCAGGTGAAGACCCCGTGCTCCAGACGGCCGATCAGGTTCTCCACTTCGCGCGCGCCCAGCTCAGAGCGCGAGTAGGACAGCGGGACTTTATTGCCCAGGGCTTTTTTCGGCTGGGTCAGCCATTCGAGCGTTTCCCCCACGTCGCCTTCGAACAGCGCGACGGCCTTCTCGAAGATGGACGAGACGCGCAGCAGGCGCTCCGATTCGTCCGGGGAGAGCCGTCCCGAGGATTTCCGGCGCGCAAACGTCCGCTCGGGAATTCCAACGATCGAGGCGATCTCGGCCGGGGCAAAGCCCGTCTCGACGGAAAAGGCTTCCAAAGATTTGAATGAAAAGCCACGCTGAACGGCGAGGATCAGGTCGTCGGTGCCAAGCGCGGAAAGGCCGAGGCTTGAGCCGCGCACGCGATAGCGCATCGGCCCGCGCCGCTCCGCAGCAGCGGCCGCGTTTCGTCTTCGATTGAATGCCACGGTGTAATGCTACGCCCAAGGTCCGCCGTTTGGCAATGACAATTCTGCCACATGGCAGTAACCCTGACCACGCTCCCATCCCCTCTGGCCCCTCGGCGGCTTTCGCTTTCTGCCCGGTCCCAGGGTTGTCCTGGGGGTTATCCTGGTGGCGACAGGTCCGGTGGCTTCATACCCTGTCGGCGTCATTACTCTACGAATCCCGAGCACGGCGGCACAGACGACGCCTACTCGCAAATAACTTCGAATAGAAAATGCCGCAAGTCTCCTGGCATCAGAGGCATAGGATTTTCTACCCGCCAAAATATCCGTTTTTTCGCCTTCGCCCGATCTTCGTCAAATCCCGCATTTTGCCTTGCGCCGCCCCTGCTAGTCTGCTACTTTTAGCGAACAAAAAGCGAAGGAGCTTCGAGTGTCCGACGTTGCGCAAGGACTTGCCGTTCGCCACCAAGCCGCGCCCGAAATCACACGCCGCGCCACAATCGATACGTTTCGCGACGCTCTTTACACCCTGGCGGGCCGCTACCGCGAAGACGAAGTCCTCACCGCGATCAAGCACATTCCCGCCCGCGAAGCGCAGTTCCGTCCCATGCCGGAATGGGTGAGGCCCGAACTGGCGGCGGCGTATCGCGCAAAAGGCATCGATCAGCTTTACTCGCACCAGGCCGAAGCCGCAGGGCTCGCGCGCGCAAGCACGAATTTTGTGGTCGTAACGCCGACGGCGTCGGGAAAGACCCTCTGCTATAACCTGCCGATCCTGAATGCAATTCTCGAAAACGCCGATACTCGGGCACTCTACCTCTTCCCCACCAAGGCGCTCGCACAGGATCAGCTTGCCGAGTTGCACGATCTGGCCACGCGCCTGGACGATTGCTTCGGCGTCTTCACCTACGATGGCGACACGCCGAGCGACGCGCGCAAGGCGATTCGCGAGCGCGGCCACATCATCCTGACCAATCCGGACATGCTGCATACCGGCATTCTGCCGCACCACACGCGCTGGACGCGATTGTTCGAAAATCTGCGCTACATCGTGATCGATGAACTCCACACCTACCGAGGCGTCTTCGGCAGTCATCTGGCAAACGTCCTGCGGCGACTGCGGCGCATCGCGGAGTTCTACGGCTCGAATCCGCAATTCATTTGCTGTTCGGCGACGATTGCCAATCCGGGCGAACTCGCCGCGCAGTTGATCGGGCAGGACAAGGCTTCCGGGCCCGCTGAAGCGGGGTTCGGCTCCGGCCGCGAGAGCGTAGCCGTCATCGATGAGAACGGTGCGCCGGCCGGCGAAAAACTGTTCGTCTTCTACAACCCGCCCATGGTGAACCGCAATCTGGGCATTCGCCGCAGCTACCTGAACGAGGGGACGCGCGTCGCGAAAGAAGTGCTTGCGCGCAAGCTGCAGACGATCGTCTTCGCGAATAGCCGGTTGCACACGGAAGTGCTGCTCACCTATTTGCAGCAGGCCAACCCGCCAAAGCCGGGCGAGGTGCAGGCGATTCGCGGGTATCGCGGAGGCTATTTGCCGGGCGAGCGGCGCGAGATCGAGCGCGGCCTGCGTGAAGGACGCATTCGCGGCGTGGTGGCAACGAACGCGCTCGAACTCGGGATCGACATCGGTTCGCTCGACGCCTGCGTGATGTGCGGCTACGCGGGATCGATTGCGTCCACGTGGCAGCGCGCGGGCCGCGCTGGACGTCGCAGCGGCAGTTCGTGCGCGGTGATGGTGGCGTCGTCGGCGCCGCTTGACCAATTTATCGTTCAGCATCCCGACTATTTCTTCGGCCGGTCGCCCGAACACGCCTGCATCCAGCCAGACAATCTCGAAATCCTGGTCAACCACCTGAAGTGCGCGGCCTTCGAGCTGCCGCTGTCGCCGGAGGAGAAATTCGGGGACGTCGACCTACCGGAATTGTGCGAGCGGCTGGCCGGGGCCGGCTTCCTGCACCGCAGCGGCGGCAACTGGCATTGGGTGCAGGAGGCCTATCCGGCAGACACGGTGAGCTTGCGCTCCGTCACGTCGGACAATTTCGTGATCATCGATACTTCGGGCCACGCTGGAGATACAGAAGACGGTCAGCCCGAAGTGATCGGCGAAGTGGATTTTTCTTCGGCGCTGACCGCGGTGCATCCGAAGGCGATTTATATTCACCAGGGGCAGCAATATCACGTCGAGCGCCTGGATTTCGAGCAGCGCAAAGCGTACGTGAAACCGGTGAACGTCGACTATTTCACCGACGCGATTCGTTACACGCAGGTGCGCGTGCTCGAAATTGCCGACGAGGAACGGATTGCCGGCCCTGCCGCGCGGGCGCACGGCGATGTGCTCGTGCGCTCTCAGGTGGTTGGATTCAAAAAGATCAAATTCTTTACGAACGAGAACGTCGGCGCGGGAAAGCTCGAGCTGCCCGAAAACGAAATGCACACGACGGCATTCTGGATCACGCTCGAGCGAAGTCTGCTGGCGGAATTGCCGTTCGCCATTTCCGAGCGGCAAAGCGGAATCTTCGGCCTGCTGCACGCGCTGGAATCGATCGCGGCGCTGCTACTGATGTGCGACCGGCGCGATTTGGGAACAGCCACCGGCGAACGGCCGCCGAGTCCGGGCATCGAGACGAAATGGACGGAATACACGGTTGCGACGGACGAGCCAGACGAAGCCAAGGAGCTTTTCGAGCCGAACCTGTACCTCTATGACGCGTATCCCGGCGGAATCGGCTTCAGCGAGCCGCTCTATCGCGTGCACGATCTGCTGTTGCGACGGACGCGCGAGTTGATCGCGGCGTGCCCCTGCGAAAGCGGGTGCCCTTCGTGCGTCGGCCCACGCGGAGAAAAAAGCGAGCGCGCGAAAGCAGTGGCACTCGAGATTCTGGATCATCTTTGCGTATGAACGCGCATATTTTCCGCAGGGACCGCGAAAAGGTTGGCCGCCGTCCGCGGCGAGGCTGAACACCCAGGATGAACCCGACTGTACAAAATCGCTTTGCGACGTTAGCAGCGCTGAAGCCGTCGCGCAGGCGGGCTGCTGTCGAGATGGACATCGAGCCGCGTGGCCTGTCGCCGGAGATTCCCGAAGGGTCGGCGCGGCTTGCGGAACTGCTGGGCGCAATGCCTGCGCGCAATCGCTTCGGCGAACATCTCGCCCTGCGGCGGTGGTTTTCCGAATCAATCGGCTGCGAGCCGCCGGAGCAGGCGGTGGATGAAACCGTTTTGCGGCTGCTCGCGCCAAAGGCCCCCGCGGACATTACCGACCCGCAGAGGTGGCTTTTCCTGGATACCGAGACGACCGGCCTGGCCGGCGGCACCGGCACATACGCGTTTCTCGTCGGGATTGCGTGGTGGGACGCAGGCGGCCTTGAAGTCGAACAGTTTTTCATGCGCGACCACAGCGAGGAGCATTCGCTGCTGGTGGCGCTGGCCGAACGCATGGCCGAGCGCAGGGTGCTGGTTACCTTCAACGGGAAATCGTTCGACTGGCCGCTGCTCGAAACCCGCTATCGGATGACGCGCACGATCCGTCCGCCAACGCCGCGCGCGCATCTGGATTTTCTGCATCCCGCGCGCAATTTGTGGCGGCTTCGGCTCGGATCCGTCCGGTTGCCGGAGCTCGAACGCCACGTGCTGGGCTGGAATCGCGGCGTGGACATTGACTCGATGCTGATTCCCACGATTTATTTCGATTTTTTGCGCGGCGGTTCGCCGGACCCGCTCGTCCCGATTTTTTACCACAACCAGATGGACCTGCGGGGGCTGGCCGGTCTGGCGGCGCACACTCTTTCTCTGCTGGCCGATCCGGAAACGCGCGGGCGCGACGCGCTCGAACTTTTCGGCGTGTCGCGGATTTGCGAGCGCCGGGGAGAAGCCAAGCGCGCAAGAGGGCTCTACGAACGCTCGATCGCATGGAAACTTCCCGCCGAAACCGGCCGAACGGCGCGTAAGTCGCTGGCGCAGATTGCCAAGCGGGACGGAGACTTCGCTATCGCCTGCGAGCTCTGGCGAGAAATGCTGGGCCAGTCGCGCGAGGGCCTGGAAGCTTACGAGCAAATCGCCATCCATTACGAGCGCCGCTTGCGCGAACCGCGGCAGGCGGCGGCCCTGGTTCGCGAGGCTTTGGCGGAGCTTCGCCGCGCCACCCGCTTGGGAACGATTGCGCCGTGGGTTTGCCTGCGGTATCGAAAGCGCTTCGAGAAACGCCTAGTCCGGCTCGAAACCAAGACCCGCCGCGCCCTTCCGGATGGCCCCACGGATACCGGAATTGCGGAATCAAACGGTCCCGCTGCGGAATCCAATCGGAAAGCAGCCACGCGGGAAAATTCGGATAGGCAATCCGGATAGCTGCGAACCCCGGGGAATTGCGATCCTTTGAAGGAAAGGAGATCGCCATGGCCGACGTGATAGAACCCTATCTGCGCGAGCAACTCGAAAAGCGCCGCGACGAGCTGCAACACGCGATCGTTTCACCGGACGCACACATGGCGCATCCGGCGTTCATCGATCTTCTGCGCGAGGTAGACTCCGCGCTCGAACGCATGAACACGGGCACCTACGGTATTTGCGAGGTTTGCCACGACACCATCGAGAAGGACCGGCTGATCTGCGATCCCCTGGTTCGGCTCTGCATCGATCACCTGACGGGCGAGGAGCAACGCGCGCTCGAGGGCGACCTGGAGCTCGCGTCGCGCATTCAGCAGGGATTGCTGCCTCAGAGCGAACTGAAGATTCGGGAGTGGCACATTCATTATCAGTACAGGCCAGCCGGGCTGGTGAGCGGAGATTATTGCGATGTGATCGCGCCTTCAGGCGACGGCAACCGGCCGATATTTCTCCTGGGCGACGTGGCCGGGAAAGGAGTGGCCGCTTCCCTGCTGATGACGCACCTGCACGCCATGTTTCGCAGCCTCTCGGCGATGGACGTGGGAGTCGACAAGCTGCTCGATGTAGGCAACCGAATCTTCTGCGAGAGCACGATCGCCGGGCAGTACGCAACGCTGATCTGCGGGCGCGTCGGAAACGCAGGCGAGGTGGAGATCGCAAACGCGGGGCACCTGCCGGCGTTGCATGTGAGCCGCAACGGCATCGAGGAGCTGAGTTCGACCGGACTGCCGCTGGGCATGTTTTGCAGCGCGCGATATAACGTGACGCGCGTTCGCCTGGACCAAGGAGACAGCCTGCTGCTCTTTACCGACGGAATCTCGGAGGCGCTGAATGCGACGGGCGCCGAATACGGCGTGGAGCGTCTTTCGGTGATGGCCGGCGAGCAATACGGTTGTCGTCCGCAGGAGTTTCTGGCGCAGTGCCTGACCGACGTGCGGGCATTCTCGTCGGGCAGACGGCAGAGCGACGATCAGACGCTGATGATCGTCCAACGCACCGACTCGGCTATCTGACCGGATCGTGGATGGTGACGAGCTTGGTGCCGTCGGGAAACGTAGCCTCGACCTGCACTTCGTGGATCATTTCGGGCACGCCTTCCATCACATCGTCGCGCTTCAGGATGGTCGCTCCGAAGCTCATGATTTCGGCAACGGTCTTGCCGTCGCGCGCGGCCTCCATCAATTCGGCGGACAGAATCGCGACTGCCTCGACGTAATTCAGCTTCAGGCCGCGTGCCTGCCGACGGCGCGCCAAGTCGGCAGCGACCACGATCATCAGCTTTTCCTGCTCGCGCCGAGTCAGGTGCAAAGGATCTCCCGTTCGCCTGATGACTATCGGGCGGGTGTGAGACCCACCCCTACAAACCCAACAAGCGAGATGTTCGCCGTTCTGGCGGATCCGAAGCGACACTTCCCTCAGTTGACCTTGCGCGGGCGGATCGCCTCGCGATTATAAAGAAGGCGCTTCGCCGCGTTCCAGAGCAAATGCAGTCCAGCGATCGCGTCGCGGCCCTGCGTTGCCAGGCAGCGCACAGCAATTCCATGGGCCCGCAACGCGCTGACGCCCCAGAGCGTTGGGCCCGAACTCGCGAACTGCCCTGCCTCTTCGCGGAGTTGCTGCTCGATGCGAATCCAGTCAGCGGCGGGCAGTCCGACTCGACAAATGTAGAAGCTCGCCCAATAACGAAACGGCCCGAGCCGGGCGCGTGACTGGATGGGACGCTCTCGCGGGGCAAGGCGAAGGCGTTCGGCGGCGATCCATTGACGTTCGGCCAGCAGATCCAGCTTCATCTCGAAGAATTCATAGTGAAAAATCTCGCCGCGTGCTTCCCTGCCCGGAGCGACGATTTCCCACCAGAAAAGTCCCGCACCCACGGCCAGCTCGATCGTGGTTTCCTGCACGAAGCGCGATCCGGCGAACGGAATGATCACGTCGGGAACGTATTCGAGCAGAGCTTTTTCACCGACGCAAATGCGATTGCGCTGCGTCGCAGCTGGCGCGGCCGGGCGCGGCCGGTAGACTCGAGTCGCGCCGGTCGTTGTGAGTTGAACTTCCGCCGCGGGTCCCACATCGACGGAAAGCGTCAGCGCATCGCCGCCCAGTAGACCTCCCGAGACATTGTGCAGGTGCGCTAAGGCAGAGCCATCGGCAAGCGGGAAAGACCGGACGACGCGCAGCGGCGGCTGCTGCGAGTTGCGAATGAGGACCGTCTGGCCGCGGGGGCCGCGGTCAAACTCAAGGGCCAAGGTGGATTCAACAGGACGATGCGGACGTCCGCCCGCGAGTGCTTCGCCTTGCCGATCCGCCCGGAGTGCGTGTGCCATGGTCAACTGACGAAAAGTCGAGTCGAAAGCGCGGGATGCTCCATGGCCCCCCAGTCGAGAAGCGGCGTGAAGCAGGGCGCGGAGCCCTCGTCGCAATGCAGGCCTCGCTCCGCGGACCGCAAAATCGAGGGCTTCAGGTCCCAAAGAATTCGCGCGGCCGCCGTCTGGCCCAGCGGAAGAAGCCGCTGGCAGGCCGAAATGAGGCTGGCGATTTGCTGATGGAGATAGGCCGCGATCGAGCTGTCTTCGTCAAAGTCCATCGCTCCGCAGACCAGCCCGAAGCCCGTGCTGTGATGAATCTCAGGCGACGTTGCGAAGGACGTGCTCGCTTCCAGAACCCGGCGCGCAATAGCGACATTCTCTACCGCAACAATGCGGGCGAGAAAATTCTGACCGAGCGTGATGCTTGCGGCTCGCGCTTCGCGGGCGGGCCTCAGCGCACTCAGCCGGCGGTTGAGCCCAACCCATTGTTCAACTGGGAAGTCCTCGCCTGCATCACGGGCCAGTCGAAACGCCTTCCGGCAAAACACTGCTTCGAGCGCTCCCGCTTCTTCGAGGTAGCCCTGGAAGAACTCCGGAAGGTCCCGAGCACCGAGAAGGCCGCGGTCGACAAGCGTTTCAAGCCCGAAGGAGTGCGCGAGCGAGCCGATGGGCAGCGCGCTGTCGCTCAACTGGAGCAGGCGCAACGCGGACAGCAGCAAGGCATGCTCTGAACGTTCACCACCCGTTGAGCCTTTCACAGGCTGACCGCAGTGGCGCGCGCGATCATGAGCCTGCGCCGGCGCCATGGGGATGCGAGTGGGTGTGCTCTCGCTCTTCGCCGTGATCGTGCGAATGCGGCCGCCCGCTGTAGGGAGCGTGCGCGTCGATGATCTCATGACGCGAATGCGGGTCGCGCAGTTTCGCTTCGAGCCAATCGACCACGGCATCGAGGCCCGCTTCCCCGCGCAAATTTGTGAAGATGAATGGCAGTTCACCGCGCATTTTTTTCGAGTCGCGCTCCATCACTTCCAGCGAAGCCCCCACGTAGAGCGCGAGGTCGATCTTGTTGATGACGAGCAGGTCCGAGCGCGTGATTCCCGGGCCGCCTTTGCGCGGAATCTTGTCGCCTTCCGCGACGTCGATCACGTAGATCCAGACGTCGACGAGCTCGGGGCTGAACGCGGCGGACAAATTGTCGCCGCCGCTCTCCACAAAGACGAGTTCGAGGCCGGGAAGCGCATCCTCGAAGTCCGCAATCGCGCGGAGGTTCATGGAAGCGTCCTCGCGAATCGCCGAGTGCGGGCAAGCCCCCGTTTCGACTCCGCGAACGCGGTCAGCAGGCAGAGTCCCCTGGCGCAACAGGAATTCGGCGTCCTCTTTCGTGTAAATATCGTTAGTCACGACGGCGAGACTGTATTTTGGCCAGAGGCGCTGGCTCAGGCGGTCGACGAGCGCTGTTTTTCCCGAACCGACCGGCCCGGCGATGCCAACTCTAAACGCCCTTGAAGGCTCATTCGTCATTCGAAATGTACCAGCAACGAATCGTTGCGCGGTCACTTCCGCGCGATGCCGTGCCCGTCAGCATGGTAGTCGATACCCTGTCGAATCATACTGACGAACGCCATGGCCGAGCGCGGCAACGTGCGGTCGCGCCGGTAGACCAATCCCAACTCGCGCCAGACGTCCATATCGG
Source organism: Candidatus Acidiferrales bacterium (assembly GCA_035307985.1). GTDB lineage: Bacteria > Acidobacteriota > Terriglobia > Acidiferrales > UBA7541 > Palsa-295. Next base: position 19,273 of record DATGHM010000125.1, on the reverse strand, counting down.
AAACGGATATGAGTTTCGCCTTTCCGGCGCGCACTTCGTCGTGCACGAAACTTTCGCTGATCAGCGAAACACCGAGGCCGGCGGCAACGAACCGCTTGATCATTCCGACGCTGGGCAGCTCCATCGTGACGTGCAGGCGCGAGCGAAACGGGCGGAACTGCTTGTCGTGTATCTGGCGCATGAATCCGGTCTTGGGGAAGATGAGCGGCTGCTCGGCGATTTGCGCGGAAGTGACGCTCTTCATTTTCGCCAGAGGATTGAACGGGCTCGTCATCAGCATGATGCGGTCGCGGAAAATGGGGTGAATGCGCAGGCTCGGGGACTTGACCGGCAGGGTGACGATGCCGACGTCGATGCTGCCGTTTTCGATTTTTTCGATGACCTTGTGACTGAAATTGCGGTAGATGCTGATTTGCACGTGGGGATACAAGCGGTGGTACTCGGCGAAGATGTCCGGCAGAACGTAGAGGCAGGTGGCTTCGTTCGCTCCGATGGCCAGCGTGCCGCGCGGCGTGCTCGCCTGGTCTGCGACGGCGCGCAGCGATTCGTTGCGAAGAGTGAGCAGCTTGCCGGCGTATTCGAGCAACGCTTCGCCAGCGGAGGTAAGCTGGATCGATTTCCCGACGCGGTCGAAAAGCTTCTGGCCGTATTCCTGCTCAAGCAAACGGATTTGCGCGCTTACGGCCGGCTGCGACCGGAACAGTTTTTGGCCGGCGCGGGAAAAACTTCCCTGCTTCGCAATCTCGACAAATGTGACCAGGTGATCGAAGTCCATGTTCGACTCACGGCTCGCGGAGACAAGTGTTCAGCGCTGGATTATAGCAAAGGCCGGCGAAAGGCGGCTCGATGCGAGGGCCAGCGCCAGAACCCGCAGGCCTCAGCACGGCTTGGCGATTGAATCTGCTCCCGCCGCGGCCGCAATTCCCGAGGCTGCGCGGGTTGCCTGCGAGGACATCCTCCCTTGGTTTGCAGCAGCTTCGCCGGTGGTATCGGAGGTCACAGGGTCGTCCAGGGAATGTGCTCGACGTGCGAAAACGGGTCCGAGTTGGCCTGATCCGATCATCTCCTGCTGCTCGAGGCGGTTCAAGACCGGCTCCCAGGTCTGCGCGATTGAGCAGGGCAAGTGCACCGGTTCCAGCCGAACGAGCGGAAGCAGCTCCTCGGAACTCAGCAGACGCCGGGCGCGCGGGCTGCCGGTGAGCCGAACATGCTCGCGCAGGACGCGCCGCAGCCACTGTTCCTCGCGGTCGTCGTCGACCTCGCTCCATGCTTGAGAGGCGCCGGTCGCGTCTTCGGACACGTTGAAGGACGGCGTGCCGGGATCCCCAAATGCCGCGCATCGGACGAATTCGCGATTGTAGTTCCCGTTCTCGACCGAACGCTGCAAGGCGTACACGAGGCCGCCCGTCATTCCCGAGCACAGGTTCACACCTGCGGGCCCCAAAATGACGACGACGCCCGCGGTCATGTATTCGCACCCATGGTCGCCCACACCTTCGACGAGCGCGAGCGCGCCACTATTGCGCACGGCGAACCGCTCGCCCGCGCAGCCGGCGATATACAACTCGCCGCTTGTCGCGCCGTAAAGCACCGTATTTCCGGCAAGAACATCGCCGCGTCGAGACGCTGCGACGCCGGCGGATATGGCTATGGTCCCGCCGCTCAAGCTCTTGCCAACGTAATCGTTCGCTTCACCGCGCAAGTGAAATCGCAGACCCGAAATCAAGAATGCGCCGAAGCTTTGTCCCGCGACGCCGCGAAATTCGCAGTCGATCATCTCGTCGCGCAGACCTTCGAATGAGGTGCTGCGGAGAATCTCGCCGCTCAGGTGGGCGCCGACCGTCCTGTCTGAATTCGCGATCGAGAAAATCATGCGCCGCGCCGCCGAGCGTCTTTCGGGCAAAGCCGAGCCGGTTTCACGGTCTAAAGACAAGAGTTCCGCAAACCGGCGGATCAACTCGCCATGAACTCCCACCGCGTCCCTTCCGCCCTCCGATATTTGCGCGGGCGGCTCGGGCGAGGAATCGAGCAACCGGCTAACCGCGCGGGCTTCGGAATTTGTTCGCGGCTTCAGGAATTGCACGGCGCCGACGATCTCATCGAGCGACCGAGCGCCCAGGTCAGCGAGACGCTCGCGAACCTCGCCGGCCACGCCCCGAAAATAGGCCATTACCATTTCCGGGGTGCCCGTGAACCGCGTGCGCATGATTTCGTCCTGCGTGGCAATGCCGGCGGGGCAGGTATTCAAATGGCACTGGCGCGCCATCACGCATCCGATCGCAAGAAGCGCCGACGTGCCGAAGCCGAATTCGTTCGCGCCGAGCAGCGCGGCGAGAATCACGTCGCGGCCAAACTTGAATCCTCCGTCGACGCGCAATCTTACGCGCCGGCGAAAACCGGTCAGGATCAACGCGCGGTGCGCCTCGCGCAGCCCGACTTCCCACGGCAAAGCGGTATTCTTGATCGAGGTGAGCGGAGAAGCGCCCGTGCCGCCGTCGAAACCGGAAATGGTGATCACGTCGGCGCCCGCTTTGGCTACGCCGGCCGCTATGATTCCGACCCCGGCGCCCGACACGAGTTTGACCCCGATCCGCGCTCCAGGATTTATGGCACGCAAGTCGTAGAGCAATTGCGCGAGGTCTTCGATGCTGTAAATGTCGTGGTGCGGCGGCGGAGATATCAGCGACATCCCCGGAACCGCGTGCCGCAGCCGCGCGATGTAGGAATTTACTTTCGCGGCGGGAAGCTGGCCGCCCTCGCCAGGCTTCGATCCCTGCGCCATTTTGACTTCGAGCTCGTCCGCCCGTGCGAGATATTCGGCGGTGACGCCGAAACGCCCCGACGCGACCTGTTTGATGCGGTTGTTCGCCTCGGGCTCGAGCCGGTAGACGTCGGGATCTTCTCCCCCCTCGCCTGTATTACTCTTCGCGCCGAGACGGTTCATGGCAATGGCGAGCGTACGGTGCGCCTCAGGTCCCAATGCGCCGAGTGACATCGCCTGCGTTGAAAAGCGGGAAAGAATCTCCGATTCCGACTGGACGGCCTCGATGGGGATCGCTTTGCCTGACGCGATGTCGAGCAAGTCCCGAATGGCGACCGGCTCGCGCACGTCTGCCAACTCCCTGAACGATTTGTAAGCTTCCGCGCTGGGCGATTTGATGTAGCGATGCATCCGGCGCACCAACTCCGGCGAATTCGAGTGCCGCTCGCCCGTCTGGCGAAAACGGTAAAGACCCGCGTCGGTCATGGCCGCCGCGGCGAGTTTGAACGCGCTCGCGTGACGCGCCAGAACGTCCTGCAGAATCTCCTCGAGAGTCTTTCCGTCAAGCGCCGCGGACGCATTCTCGAAGAACTCCGCACGCACGTTCTCGTCGAGGCCAACCGCTTCAAAGAGATGGCTGTTGCGATAGCTCGCGAGGGTGGAAATTCCCATACGCGCGAGCACTTTCCGCAGGCCGGCCTCGACCGCGGCACGGTATTTCGCGGCCCCACCCGGCTTGAGGCTCTCGGAAAAGCGCAGCGCCAGGTACGGTAGAACGGCGCTCGCACCCGCCGCGATCAGCAGGGCAACGTGGTGCGTTTCGATCACCTGCCCGCTTTCGATCACGAGTGGAACGTCGCAGGCACCCGCCTCGACCAGTTCCTTCCAGACAGCGGCGCACGCAAGCAGAGCAGGCAGAGCCGCGCGGCCCGCGGAGACTCCGACGTCGCTCAACACAAGAAACCCGGGCTTATCCGGAGCGGATTGGCGCGCCTCGGAGCGAATGCGGTCCAGCGCAGCCGACGCAGCGTCCACGCCGCCCGCCGCGTCGAACGTGAGGTCGATCCGGCACGCCTGGCCAAGCCGCGCTTCGAGCCGGCGCACCTGCCCTCGGTCGATCAGCGGGGAGTCCAGCGTCACGTTTTCGCCGCAGTGGACTTCGAGCGACATCACATGCGCTTCGCGCAGCGGATCGATCGCAGGATTGGTGACCTGCGCGAATCGCTGCTTGCAGTAGTCCCACAACGGGCGTCGCGTTGCGGAAACGAACGCGGGTGGCGCGTCGTCACCCATGCTCCAGATCGCTTCTTTGCCTTCAAGACCGAGTGGCTGAAAGAGCAGCCGGAACTGGTCTTCCGTCCACCCGAGCGCCGCCGCGATACGCTTCGCGTCTTTTATTTTCGGTGCGGCCACTCGGTTCGCCGGCTTTACCCGCGCGCGTCTCGCTGCGCGCCCGCTTCCGATGCTCGATTCAAGCAGCCGCGCGATTCCGCTTCCTCGATGGATCATTCCCGAGGCCGAATCGACCAGCAGCATTTCGCCGGGCCCCAGGCGACGGCGCTCGGCAATCGGTTCTCCGGCAAAATCCGCAAGCCCCACTTCGGACCCGAGGACGAGCAGGCCACTGCCTGTCAGCGTGTAGCGCAGCGGGCGTAACCCGTTGCGGTCGAGTTTGGCGCCCACGAACCGCCCGTCACTGAAAACGAGCGCCGCCGGGCCGTCCCACGGCTCCTGCACGCGGGCTTCGCGTTGCAAGAAATTGCGGAGCACGCGGTCTGCGCGGTCCGCGCGTCCATTCCATTTCCACGCAGGCGGTACGAGCCGCAGCATCGCACCCGCGGCGTTGTATCCGCGATGCAACAGGATCTCAAGCGCGTTGTCGAAGCTGGCCGAGTCGCTGACGCCCTCCTCCAGCGAACGGAACCATTCCCCGGCTCCGAGTTCCTTGCGAATTTGATCTCTTCGCGCGCACATCCAGCGCCGATTGGCCCCGATCGTGTTGATCTCGCCGTTATGGGCGACGAACCGGAACGGCTGCGCCAGAGTCCACGTGGGACGCGTATTCGTCGAATAGCGTTGATGAAAGACTGCAAAGGAAGCCGTGAAATCAGGGTGGTCAAGGTCGGGATAGAATTCGCGCAGCTGGAGCGGCGCCAGCAGGCCCTTATAGACGAGCGTCCGCGAAGAAAGCGAAGCGAAATAAATGCTGCCGCGCGCCTCCGACTCGATGCGCTTCCGCAGCAGGAAAAGAGAACGCTCAAGATCGTCGCGGGAGGCGGAGGATGCGAAAAAGCACTGGCGAATCAGAGGCAGGGTGGAAGCGGCGCGGGGACCAAGGATCGAAGGCTCCGTGGGGACGTTTCGCCAGCCCAGACAACGCAGATTCTCCTCCGCCGCACACTTCTCGACCACGGCGCGCGCTTCCGTTTCGCTCGCCGAGCCGATGAACGCCATTCCGACGCCAAAAATCTCAGGGAGGTCGATTCGGACTCGCTGCGCCGCGACTCGAAAAAACGACTGAGGAATCGGCAGCAAGAGACCGGCGCCGTCGCCGCTCAAGCCATCGGCATCGACTCCGCCGCGATGAGCGAGGCGCGCGAGCGCCGTGAGCGAGCGATCGATGACGTCGCGGGAGGGAGCCGCACCGAGCTGGGCGATAAACCCAACTCCGCAGGCATCATGGTCCGCGGAGGCGTCTGGGACGAACTCACGCATTACACAGGAGTAACCCAGCGCACGGGCGTCTGTACAATCGACAATTTTGATGCAACCGATAGAAGTGCAGCGAGAAGGAATGCGAAACGAACTTGGACAAATCCGGCGGCCTCGTCAGTGATTGGGCTCGAAAGGCAACCCAATCGCTTCATCGGCGCATTGAACATTGCTTCGAATTCCTCAGCCGATCCAGTGGAACGTGCGATTCACCGTTCTTCGCCGCGGCCTGTCGCGCGCCTCTGCTGCGACACGATGTGCTTGCTCACCCGCAGACTCCCGCCTCGCGCATTTGGCCCTCGATTCGCCCTACGTACTCTTCGAGGACGCGCCCCTTCTGCTCCGCCGTCCAGCGAAGCTCTGCCGCAAGCAGTTCCGCTACAGCCGGTGCAGCAGCAACCGCCTCTCGCCAGCCATAGGATTCGAGGCCGATGCGCCGCGCGAGAACGTCTTCGATGGAGAGAGCCATTTCGTGGCGCGCGCAGAAGACGACTTCGACCTTCAGCGGGGCGAGGCCGTGAGCCAGCGGCGCTGCCAAATCCGGATTCTTTCGCGCAAGAGCCAGCACGTGCTGCGCGCGCGAGCCGAATTTCTCGCTCAGGTGCCGCGCCGAAATCTCGGAAATTCCGAACCCCGCGACCAGGCGCCGCCAGGACCCAGCCGCAAAGCCATCGGAACCAGCTAGCGGATAGCGGGATGTTCGAGACGGGACCGGCGTTCGATTGAGCTGACGCTCGACGGCGTCGATCGTGTCCTCGGCCATCGCGCGGTAGGTCGTCCACTTGCCGCCCATCACGCTGATCAAGCCGCTCGCGGCGTCAGCCTCCACCACATGATCCCTCGCGAGTTCCTTCGTCTCACCCTCCGGCGCACCGGCGGACGAAACCAGAGGCCGCACTCCCGCGAATGCGCTCAGGATTTGCGCGGGCTTTACGGGCTTCACAAGATAACGATTCAGATGGCGCAGCAGATATTCCGTTTCCGACCTAGACACGCCGGCTGTTTCGGCCTGATCGGTCGCTTCGTCCGTCGTGCCGACCAGAAGGCGCCCCATCCACGGAATGGCGAACAGCACGCGGCCATCCTCGGTCTTCGGGATGAGAAGCGCGTCGAAGCTTTCGTGCGCGCTCGAAGCACGGCTTTCCTCGCTGCTTGAGGCGCAGTTTTCTCCCGCATTCGCAATACGGCCCGCCAACAACTCGATAGGCAGCACGACGTGTACGCCTCTGCTTGGACGCATCCGGCGCGTGGCGCCCGGTGTAGCCATCTCGCGCAACGCGTCGGCGAACGGTCCCGTCGCGTTGACAAACGCCCGCGCGCGAACTGGAAAGGGCCTCGCCGAAAATCGATCCTGAATCTTCGCGGCCTCGATCCTGCCGTCTGCGTTCTTTTCAAATCCGACAACGCGCGCGTAGTTCAGCGCTTCCCCGCCCGCTCCGGCGAAGGTTTCGACCAGCGTGATGTTGTAGCGGGCATCGTCGAATTGGCCGTCCGTGTAGGCAACGGCGCCCACGAGTCCTTCCGGATTCAACATCGGAATTCGCCGCAGCGCCTTTTCGCGCGAAAGAAAACCGCTTGAGGTCAACCCAGCTCTTCCTGCGAGCCAGTCGTAGAGTTTCAATCCAACTTCGTAGTACGCGACTTCCCGCCAGCTATAGCACGGAGTGACGAATTGCCTTGTCCTCGTCAGAAAGGGCGCATTTCGCAGCATCCGAATGCGCTCGCGCAGCGCGCGCTTCACCACTTCGTATTCGGACCGATCGAGCCGCCGGACCGCCTGTTCGAGATAGCGGACACCGCCGTGGACCATTTTGGTCGACGCGCTGGAAGCTCCCGACGCAAAATCCGCGCCGTCGACAAGGATTGACTTCAGCCCGCGCAGCTGCGCATCCAGCGCGCAGCCGGAGCCCGTGGCGCCACCTCCGATCACGCACACATCGAACGGCTCATTTGCAGCGTTCCGGAGTGCTTCAGGGCGCGGCCTCATCTTTGGTCATTTCGGGTCAGCGCGGCGAAGGAAACCTCGCAGCTTCACGGAACGCGGAGCAGCGATGCGCGCTCCGGCGAAATCGTCACCGTTTCGCCGACGTGGCCGCAGGCTCTTCCTGAGAAGGGGCGCGATCGTGATGCGGAGCGGGGAGGCACGCGGGGTCGCGCCATTCGCGACCCTCGCGGCGAAGAAGGTCGTCCGCATGCGCCGGGCCCCAACTTCCTGCTGCGTAGTTCGGAAAGTCGCGCGGGGGCAACGCCCTCCACACGTCCAGGATCGGCTGAACTACGGACCAGCCCGCTTCCACCATATCCGCGCGCTGGAACAGCGTTGGATCGCCCATCATGCAGTCGTAAAGAAGGGTTTCGTATCCGGTGGAAGGCGTTGTGCCAAAATAATCCGAATACTGAAAATCCATGTTGACCGAGCCCAGTTGCACCACAGGACCCGGCACCTTCGCCTCGAAGCTAAGACAGATTCCCTCCGTCGGCGCAATGTTTATGACCAGCTCGTTCGGCGCGATGCTGCTGACCGACGTTTTGCGGAACAGCACGAAGGGCGGCCTGCGGAAGCGGATCACCACCTGCGTCACGCGCCTCGACATGCGCTTGCCCGTGCGTAGATAAAAAGGAACGTCGGCCCAGCGCCAGTTGTCGATGTGCAGCGCCATAGCCACGAACGTCGGCGTTTTCGAATCAGGCGCGACGTGTGGTTCCGCGCGATAGGCGGGGACGTGCCTGCCGTTGACGATTCCCGCATCGTATTGCCCGCGCACGGCATGATCGAGGACGCGCTCGGGACTCAACGGCTGGATCGCGCGCAGCACTTTGGTCTGCTCGTCGTGCACCGCCTCCGCGTCGAACGAAATCGGCGGCTCCATGGCCGTCAGCGTGATGAGCTGAAAAATGTGATTGGGAACCATGTCGCGCAATGCGCCGGCCTTTTCATAATATTCGCCGCGCAGTTCGACGCCCAGCTCTTCCGCCACGGTCACCTGCACGTGGTCCACGTAGCGGCGGTTCCACACCGGCTCGAAAATCCCGTTGGCAAAACGGAACGCGAGGATGTTCTGTACGGTCTCTTTGCCCAGGTAATGATCGATCCGGTAGATCTGTTTCTCTTCGAGGACCTTCAGGAGGTCGTGGTTCAACTCGACGGCGGTGGGAAGATCGTGGCCAAACGGCTTTTCGATCACCACGCGCCGCCACTTATGCTCTTCCTGCTTCGTCAAGGCCGCCTCGCCCAACTGCGTCACAACCTGCGTGAAGAACGAGGGCGCCGTTGCCAAATAAAACAGGACGTTCCCTTCAGTTTTCTCTTCCCTTTCGATTTGCGCCAGCTTGTCTCCCAGATTCTTGTAAAGCGCAGGACTACCAAAATCTCCCGCCACGTAATGCAGTTTCTTCACGAACCCAGCCCAGGTCGCCGAGTCTACTTTTATATCACCGAAATCGAGGATGTCTTTCGTCATCAAATCGCGGAATTGTTCCGACGAATACGGCTCGATGGAGACTCCGACGATGGCGAACGGATCGGGAAGCAGGTTGCCCTTGGCGAGATTGTAGAGCGCGGGCATCAGCTTGCGCTTTGTCAAGTCGCCGCCCGCGCCAAAGATCACCATGGCGCAGGGACCAGGAGGCAATCCGAGCTTCTCTTGCGTCACGCCTTCGGAATCATTCGAGCTCATTCGCAGGTCCTCCACATCCGCCAAGAGAATTTGTGTCTTTGCTTGTTTTCGGTTTGCGCGGGCATTCGCTATCCCAGCGCCTCGCGCACCGCTTGTTCGATTGTCGCGAGCCCCGCCGCAACATCCTTACCGACGTGAACCCGCAGCGCGCGGCGTCCGCGTTCGGCCAAAATCTGGAAGTCCCCGCGCGCCTGAGCCGCTTTGACCACCCCAAACGTGTACTTCTGCCCCGGAACTTGCAGGTCCTGCGCATCATCGCACGTAATTTGCAGGAAGACCCCGGAATTCGGCCCGCCTTTGTAGGCTTGCCCCGTCGAATGCAGGAACCTGGGACCGAACCCGAGACACGTAGCCACTCGCTTGTTGTCGCGCACGGCGTGGCGAAGCGACTGGAGCTGCCGCTCGTGCGCGCCGTTCCTCTGAATGTATCCGAGGACGGCGAAATAATCTCCCGCGCGAAGCCGCGACAGGTGCGCGCGCAGGAAAGCCGAGAGCGTCGGATTTTCCCCGGCGGCTTGTTTCAGCTCGGCCGAGTTTCTCTCGTCCGCGAACAGCTTGACGGCACGATCATTGAAAAACGGCGACTCCGCGGGAAGCGACCCAGTCTTCTCGTATTCATCCGTGAGCCTTCGCGTTTCGATTTTGCTGGCCTCGACATCCGGCTGATTGAACGCGTTGATTCCGATGATCGACCCGGCTACTGCGGTCGCGATCTCCCACCGGAAAAACTCCTGCCCCAATTCGTAGACGTCCCGCACGGCAATCTGAACGACCGGTTGCTCCGCCTTCACAAGACGCTCGACGGCCGCGTCCTGTTTGGGGTCGGCACCCGTTTCCAGACGCAGATAGACGAACGTGCGGTCCGCGTCATAAACTTCCGGCGCGCCGATTTCTTCGCGATCCACCGGAATCAGACCTTTGCCCTGTTTTCCCGTCGATTCGGCGAGAAGCTGTTCCAGCCACGCGCCCAGGTCGCCGATTCCCGGCGAGGCGAAGAGCGTCACCTTGTCGCGGCCGCGCTGCTGTAGCGTGCCCAGAATCGCGCCGAGAATCGCGCCCGGATTCTGGTCCGCCGGCACCACAGACGCGCATGCGTGCACCATCTCTTCGGCACGATCCAGAAACTTTGGAATATCCACGCCTTGAATCGCGCCCGGAATCATTCCGAAATTCGACAGCGCCGAATAGCGTCCGCCGATGCTTGGCACGCCGAAGAAAATACGGCGAAAGCCTTCGTCCTCGGCCGCTTTTTGCAGGTGCGAGCCCGGATCGGTGACGGCGATGAATCGCTTCCCCGCGTCACCCGCGCCAATCGCGCTCTTCACGCGCTCGAAAAAATATTGCTTGAAGATGTTCGGTTCGAGCGTGCTGCCCGACTTGCTCGAAACGATGAAAATTGTCCGTGCAATGTCGATCTGGCTCTCGATCGCGCGGATCTGCGCGGGATCCGTGGAATCGAGGACATGAACCTCCGGATATCCCGCGATTTTCCCGAACGTCTTTTCCAGAACCTCGACGCACAGGCTCGACCCGCCCATTCCGAGCAGCACCGCGTGCGTGAACCCCGCATCGCGAATTTGGCGCGCGATCTTCTGAAACTCCTCGCGCCGCATGATCTGGTCTTCGGTGGCGCCGAGCCAGCCCAGCCACTTATTCTCATCGGTATTCGTCCAAAGTGATGCGTCGTGCGCCCATAACCGCTTCACTTTGTCGTTCGCTTTCCAATCCCCGATGGCCGCTTTCACCGCCGACGACAGTTCCTCGGGCAGCGTGTACTTCAAATTCGCCACGGGTGCCGGCACATTCTTCGCCGCTCGCTTTCCAACTGCATCAAGCAGCTTGTCGAACGCCTCGGCAAAGAGGTTCACACCTTCCTCGGTCAGTTGGTCTGTCGCCGCTTTCAACGAGATTCCCGCCTTGGCCAGGTTCTTGAGCGCGGCGCGCGCCTCCTCAGTTCCCTGCTCCAGCGTCGGTCGCGGGCGCCCGTGGTCACGAAACGCGTCCAACGTGGACGGCGGAATCGTATTCACCGTGTCCGGCCCGATCAGTTCCTCGACGTAGACAACGTCGTTGTACGCTGGATTTTTCGTGCTCGTGCTGGCCCAGAGCACGCGCTGCGTCTGCGCGCCGCGATCGGCCAGAGCCTTCCAGCGTGGCCCGCTGAAGATCTGCTTGTACCGTTGGTATGCCATTTTCGCGTTCGCAATCGCCACTTTGCCCAACAGATCGCCCAATGAGGACTTCTCGACCGGCGTTTTCGCACTCTTGATTCGCTCCTCGATCTTGGTGTCAACCAGCGTGTCGATCCGGCTGACGAAGAAGCTGGCTACGCTGGCCATTCTCCCCACATCCCCGCTGCGTTTTGCGAACCCTTCCAGGCCGGCTATATAGGCTTCCGCCACCTGCTCGTATACTTCCTGTGCGAACAGCAGCGTGACGTTGACGTTGATTCCCTCGCTGATCAGCTGCTGAAACGCCGGGATCCCTTCCCGCGTTCCCGGGACTTTGATCATCACGTTCTCTCGGCCGACTTCTTTCCACAGCCGCCGCGCTTCGAGAATCGTTTCCTGCGTCTTATAGGCGAGCTTCGGCGAAACTTCCAGGCTGACGTATCCGTCGCGCCGCTCCGTCTGGTCGTATACCGTTCGCAGCACGTCCGCGGCATCCTGAATGTCCTTCACCGCAAGGCGTTCATAGATCGTGCCCGCGTCCAGGTGCTGTTTGCTCATTTCATCGAGGGCCTGTGTATAGTCCGTGCTCCCCGAAATGGCCTTCTCGAAAATCGACGGATTTGAGGTCATCCCTCGCAGACCGTCCTCGCGAATCAACCGCGCGAGCTCTCCCGTCGTAATCAGGCTCCTTCGGATGTAGTCGAGCCAGACGGATTGCCCGTAGCGGGCCAGTTCCTTAAGTGGATTCTCCAATGTGGTTGCGCGAGACCCGCTATCGGGCTTGGCGGAGGAACTCATGACTTCACTTCCTTTCGTTTTCTTGAGGCGTCGGACCGCTTTTTGTGGAACGCTGGGAATCAAGCATTTTGGATGCTGCGGATGCGCCATCGGGCGCATGGTCCGCAATCTACGGACGGTATCCTGCGATTTTCCTTCGTTGCGCGCCGAACAAACGCAACGCTGCTCTGCAGCTGCCCCCACGATTCTACCGCAGCGGCTGTCTACCCATATCCAGATTTTACGAATGGAAATTCTAAGGATCTGCCCGGGGTTTGCCGGGTTCTCACGCGTGTGTGGCTTCGCGGCGCTTGAAGGGGCACAACCTGTGCGAGCCTAGCTCGCGTAGGTCTGGGCCGCGTCGCCCTGCATACTCCGTCGCGCAGGAAAGACTGGAATCGAGTGTGGCTTCTGAAGCGGTGCAATGGCCGCGGGAGAAAATCGCTCTGCGAGTTGAGTCCTGGCGCGACTGATTCTGGATTTGAACGCGCCCAGCTCGATACCAGCCACTTCCGCCGCTTCCGCGTTCGAAAGGTCCTGCAGTTCCCGCAGTTGGAACGCGAACCGGATGGAAGGCGACAGGTCCTCGAGCGCGTCTTCCACCTGTAACCTGGTCTCGACGTTCGCATATGCCTGTTCGGGATCAGGCCGCGAATCGACGAATTTCGCATCCATTGACACCCGCTCTTCCGGCGATGCGTCCTGGAGGAACAGTTCCGGGCGCGCGCGTTGACGCCGCATCTTCACCAGCGCTGCGTTCACCACAATTCGCGTCAGCCATGTTGAAAATAGAGAGCGGCCCTCGAACGAGCGGATGTTTCGGTACGCGGACAGCAGCGCATCCTGAACGGCGTCTTCCGCGTCCTCCCTGCTGTGCAACAATCGAAGCGCCTGCCGGTACAACCGGCTGCGGTACCGCTCGAATAATGTTTCCTGCGCCTCCGTGTCACCCTGCGTGGCGCGCCACACCAGTTGCTGTTCGCCGGTGCGGCCTGCAGCACCCGGACGATCGCCTCGGGCCTCTCGTCTCGTGGCGGACGCGGGATCGGTTCCTCCGCTGCGCGGACAAAACCAGGCTGATTGCCCGTTGTGGACTGCTGTCTGAACGGTTGCGAGACTCATTGGCAATTCGCGCCTTTCTAATTCGTTCTGGCATTGCAATTTGCAAGCATTCGAAGCGCGAGGACGTTCGACTCAGGCACTTCTCCTCCCTGGGGCACATTGGGTTCCAAAAAAGGGTCCGTTGTCCAGGGCCGTGGGCTCAGAATTAAGGCGTTAGCGCTTGCTGCACAAACCTTGCAGCGGTAAAAACATCGGACACGCCGCAAATTGACATCACGCCTCGTCTTAAGCCGCCATCACGAAGACCCCACTCTGCACGAAGCGGCAACGGGCCTCGCGGTCGGCTATCCCACCGCTAGGCGGAGCGTCGACTACACAAGATTCGCCGATGCGCGCCTCGCTGGCTATCACTCGATCCCCCTACGAGAAGCGGTACATTCCTGTACCGCCTGACCGGAAATCGTGAAGTGAACGGCATTGTCAGCGGCCCCCGGCGGGCCATGACGGGCTCTGACGCCTGTCCGCGGTTTTATATTGACGCGTTTTCACAGTTCCTATATAGCTGCGCGGGGACTGCGGCGATGGGTCTCGGTATGTGACCAGCGCTGCCTTCAATCAGGCGCGCTGGCGCGAGATCGCGTCTGCTGCAGTTGGGCATGAAACTCAATCGCTAACTACGGATTCTGACTACGACGATGGCTGGTCCAGACAAACTCTTCACGCCCCGCGAAGCAGCTCAGGTTCTCGGAATCAGCTACCCCACTCTCAAGCAGTGGATCTACAAACGTAAGATTCGCACCATCCAGACGCCCGGCGGCCATCACAGGGTCCCCGAAAGAGAAATCGACAAATTTCTCTACCGGGCTTCCGAGGGGCGGGCGCCCACCGAGCGGCGCGCGGGCTTCCGGCGCGTCAGTGGGCGCAATCAACTTGTCGGCCGGGTAATCGATGTGAAGATCGAGGGGCTCATGGCCCAGGTCACACTTTCCATCGGCGGCCAGCACATCACGTCGATCATCACCGCCGACGCCGCGCGCGAATTGCGCCTGAAGCCGGGCGACAAAGCCGCCGCCCTCATCAAGTCCACGGAAGTGATGATTCTGCGCGTATAGCTCACCATCCTATCCATCAGTCTTACTCGTCCATAATCGTGTTTAAATAACGCTTCGTATCATATAGAATCGGACCGCACACACCGCCGAGAGAAGGCATGCATTGTGCGCACACTTGTGATCCCTGCAGCAGCGGTCCTGCTGGCCCTTGCGGCAGCGAACGCCTCGCGAGCCCAAACCGGCGCCTCCGGCAGTGCCGCTCGGGTGGATGCTAATCTTCTTCACACTTGGTTCGGCATGGTTTCCGAGACGCAGGCGCGACAGCCGCACTGGATTACGCCGGTGGCCACGGTCACTCCACGCCTGGAGCAGGAGTTTCGCTACGACGTCGACTGGCTGCCGAAATCAGACGGGAGTGTGACGGAAAATTACGGCGTCACAAAAGGTATCGAGTTCATTCCGGAGAAAAACGTCGAAATCATTCTCAGTGCGCCTCCCTACATCATGCACAACCAACCCGGGGTCCGGGACGGCTTTGGCGACTTCCAGGGTCTCGTCAAATGTCGTCTGGCCGCGTCCAACGAGGAGGGCGGCAACTACGTTCTTACGGTTTTTCTGGCCGTGAGCGCTCCCACTGGGCAGTTCAGGAACGGCGCCCTGAACCCCCTGATTACGCCGACGATCGCTTACGGGAAGGGTTTCGGCGATTTCGATGTTCAGGGGACGTTTGGCCTTTCCCTCCCAACCGGTAACACAAACGTGATCGGGAGAACATACTCCTGGAACGATGCAGTTCAGTATCGCGTTCTGAAGAAATTCTGGCCGGAGGTCGAGGTGAACTACTCCCGCTTTCAAGAAGGTAAGAATGATGGCAAGACCCAGGTCTTTCTGACGCCGGGCCTGGTCGTCGGGAAGTTTCATGTTTGGAAGCGCCTGGGCCTGACGATTGGCGGCGGTTTTCAGATTGCGGCGACTCACTTCAGCACGTCCAACCATAATGCTATTCTGTCGGTTCGGTTCCGGTTCTGAATCGCATGTCTCTTCGACCAAAACTGATGAACAGAGGCGAAGGTAATCCTCCTTTCCAGTTCACTGACCGCGAAGCGGCAGCTCCGACCGGTTTGACCAGCAACCGACCACGAGCAAGGTCTATCTCGCTCCGCTCGTTTTTGCGGCCCGCGCTCGCCACTCTGGTCCTCGCGCGCGTCCTGCTCGGCAGCGCGCCGGTTCATGCGCTGCCGCCGAACACCGACCTGATCGTTTCGGCGGCGATCAGCCTCCAGAACACGCTGCAGGATATTGCGCGTCTCTATCACGCGGAAAATCCGAATGTGACCGTGCACCTCAATCTGGGCGCTTCCGGCACGCTGCAACGACAGATCGAACAGGGGGCGCCTGTCGATTTGTTTCTGTCTGCCTCTCCTGTGGAAATGAACGCGCTCGAAAGCAAGAACCTCATCGTTCGCGAAACGCGAAGAAACCTCGTCACAAACTCTGTCGTGCTCATCGTTCCAAAAGGGGAAGGCGGGATCAGCCATTTCCAGGATCTCACAAAGCCCGCAGTAAGAATCATCGCTATCGGCAACCCGCAATCCGTGCCCGCGGGAAAGTACGCGGAGGAGGTTCTCACGCACTTTGGACTCTACGATCGGCTGAAACCGAAATTCGCGCTCGCGAAAGATGTGCGTGCAGTGCTGACGTACGTCGAAACAGGCAATGCAGATGCAGGAATCGTATATGAGACGGACGCGCTCACGTCGAAAACAGTCACAGTGGTCCTGACCGCTCCTCCAGGATCTCATTCGCCGGTGACGTATCCCGTCGCGGTGATTGCGGGATCGCGAAACGCGGCGGCCGCCGAAGCGTTCGAGACATTCCTCTTCGGGCCCAAAGCATCCAGCGTCTTCCGCAGCTGCGGCTTCAATCCTGTATCTTCCTCGACTCACGCCGGCGCCCCTCGCGGCTCTGTCCCCAGCGGTATTCGCCGGCCATAAGCGTTTCGCAGCGCATGATCACGAGCTTGCCGGAAGGTCCCGCGAAGGTCCGACACATTTACCTGTGGGAGCGAGCCAGCAACCATCTGTGGACAATCGCTCTCCCTTCAGTCTATTTTGCCCTGCGTCACGAGGGAGGCACGGAATGAAGGCGGTGATTTTCTCCGAACACGGCGGCCCCGAAGTTCTTCGCTACACGGATGTTCCGGAGCCAAGCCCCGGCCCAAATGAAGTCCTCGTGCGCGTCCGCGCCTGCGCGCTCAATCATCTCGATTTGTGGATTCGCCAGGGGCTTCCAGGAGTTTCCGTTCCCCTGCCGCACATTCTCGGCAGCGATATTGCCGGCGACGTGGCGAGCGTCGGCGCGGAAGTGAAAGGACTGAAGACCGGAGAAAAAGTGCTGCTCTCGCCCGGAATCTCCTGCGGGCATTGCGCGCAATGCGCCGCTGGAAAAGAGAGCCAGTGCCGTGAGTACACGCTGTTTGGATATATGGTCGACGGCGGTTATGCGCAATACGTGAAGGCGCCCGCGGTCAACGCGATCCGGATGCCGCCGAATCTCTCGTATGAGGAAGCGGCGGCCGTGCCGCTCGTCTTTCTTACGGTGTGGCACATGCTGATCACCCGCGCGAACCTGAAGCCGGGCGAACAGGTTCTCATTTTGGGCGCGGGCAGCGGAGTGGGCAGCGCGGCGATTCAAATTGCGAAAGTCGCCGGCGCGCGCGTGATCGCGACCGCCGGGAACGAAGAAAAACTGGCGAAAGCGAAAGAACTCGGCGCCGACGAAACCATTCTGCATTCGAAGCAGGACATCGCGGCGGAAGTGAAGCGGCTGACAAATCGGCGCGGCGTGGACGTCGTCTTCGAGCACGTGGGTGAAGCCACATGGGAGAAGAGTATTCGAAGCCTCGCGGTCGGCGGCCGGCTGGTCACCTGCGGTGCTACTACGGGTTATGAAGGCAAGATTGATCTCCGCTACCTCTTTACGCGGCAACTCTCGATTCTCGGGTCCTACATGGGCGGCAAGGCCGAATTGCTTTCGGTCCTTGCACTCGTCGCCAGCGGCGCGGTGAAACCAGTTATCGATAAAATATTTCCGCTCAAACAAGCCGCAGAAGCGCACGAGCATCTCGAAAGTCGCGAACAATTCGGGAAAGTCGTTCTACGAGTCGATTAGCCATTGGTGGCGCGGGCCGTCCGCCGAGCGGGTGCGAGGCTGGCCCCGCGAATCGTCTGTTAGCGAGAACGGCTCGAAGCCACGAGCCCTCGTCTCTCCCCTTGACATTCTACCTGAGCACGCGTATGGTTCGCCTAGAATGTCTACCAAAGAGCAACAACGAATCGAATTGCTGCAAGGTACGCTGGACCTTTTGATTCTCCGTACGCTGCTGCTGGGACCCGCGCACGGTCACGCCATCGCGCGCGCCATCGAAGTCAACTCCGAAGACGTGTTGCAGGTCGAACAGGGCTCGCTCTATCCGGCGCTGCACCGTCTGATCAAGCGCGGATGGATTTCCGTGGAAGCAGGCACGTCGGAAAACAATCGCCGGGCGAAGTTCTACAAGCTGACGCCCAAGGGGCGCAGGCAGTTGGCAGTCGAGACGAGCAAGTGGGGCAAGCTGGCAGGAGCCATCGCGCGCATCCTCCGGCCGGCGAAGCAGGAGGCGGAGTAGGCTGCAGTCCGGGCCGCGAATCCCGCGACGAACCAACGGCGCGTTTGTCGTGGCGGCGCGCAGCAGGGAGTGAAGCATGAGGTGGCGGAAGCGGATGCTTGAGGATCTCGATGCGGATATTCGCGAATATATCGAGCGCGAGACGCGGGATAACGTCGATCGCGGAATGGCCCCGCAGGAAGCGCGGCTTGCGGCGCTGCGAAAGTTCGGGAACGTGAGACGCGTCAGGGAAGACGCGCGCGACGTGTGGAGCATCGTCTGGCTGGAGGGACTGTTACAGGATCTGCGCATCGGCTTGCGCATGCTGCGAAAATCGCCTGGATTCACGACGGTTGCCGTGCTCACGCTGGCGCTTGGCATCGGGGCGAACACCGCTATATTCAGCGTGATCGAGGCTGTGCTCCTCGCTCCTCCTCCTTATCACGAGCCCGGGCGGCTGGCGGTTGTCTGGGAGAACGATTTGCGCAAGACGCCGCACAACGTGGTCGCACCTCCCGATTTTCTCGATTGGCAGAAAGAGGCCAGCGATTTCGTCGGGATGGCGGCGACGGGCGACGAACGCGACAACATGACCGGCACGGGCGAGCCGGAACAAGTGGCAGTGCAGCTTGTCACTGCGAATTTCTTTTCTGTTCTAGGCGTCAAACCGCTGCTGGGCCGGGGCATCACGAAGGAAAATGGAGTCGCGGGAAAGGACAACTTCGTCGTGCTCAGCTACGCCTTCTGGAGGTCGCATTTCGGCGGAGATCCAAAGGCAATCGGGCAGACGATCGAACTGAACGGTCAGGTTCAGACCATCGTCGGCGTCGCCCCGCCTGATTTCACGTGGTTCATCGCGGAGGGTTCGCTGACGGGCGAACATCCGCAGATGTGGTCGCCGTTCGTCTTTCCTGAGTCCTTTCGCGATCGCGCCAGCGTTGGCCGATTCCTCACCGTTGTCGGGCGGTTGAAAGACGGTGTCACGTTCTCGCAGGCGCAGGCGCAGATGAGCACGATCGCGGCGCGGCTGGCGAGGGCGTATCCCGATTTCAGCGGGCATTGGGACGTGACTGTGGTGCCGCTCGGCGAGCAGCTCACCGGCGCGATGCGCCCGGCTCTGCTGATTTTGTTGGGCGCGGTAGGATTTGTATTGCTGATCGCCTGCGCCAACGTATCGAGCCTTCTCCTCGCGCGAGCCGCCGGACGCGAACACGAGATGGCCATGCGCACGGCGCTCGGCGCGAGCCGCCGGCGCCTCGCGAGGCAATTGCTGACCGAAAGCATGCTCCTCGCCATGCTGGGCGGTACGCTCGGAACGATGCTGGCGAGTTGGGGGACCAATGCCCTGCTCGTGGCGGGTCCGAAAAACCTTCTTGGCCTTTCCACGGTTTCGATCGACTGGCGCGTGCTGGGAT
>DATGHM010000124.1:0-3332 GCA_035307985.1 Candidatus Acidiferrales bacterium | reverse complement strand
CCGCGGATGATGGCCGCGAGAGTGGCGGCCTCGGCGATCGTCAACTGCGAAACGGGTTTGCTGAAGTAGTATTCCGACGCCGCCTCGAATCCGTAGTTTCCAGCGCCCAGATAAATCTGGTTGCAGTACATTGTGAAAATCTGGTCCTTCGTGTAGTGGCGTTCGATCTGAATGGCAAGAATCGTCTCTTCAATCTTGCGGCGGAAACTCCGGTCGGCGCGGTTGAGGAAAAGGCCGCCGGCGAGCTGCATGGTGAGCGTGCTGGCACCCTCGCGGATCTGGTGGTGGCGGATGTCGCTCCAGGCCGCTTCCAGAACGCGCGGGAAATCGACGCCCCAGTGCTCTTCGAAGTGCTGGTCTTCGGTGGTGATGATTGCCTGGCGCAGAATTTTCGGAATCTGGGAGTACGTCAGCAGGATTCGACGCTGAAGCGAGAACGTCCCGATCGATTGGCCGTCATCGGCGTAGAGTTCTGTCACAACGTCGGGACGATAATCCTCCAAAGCGTGAACTTCCGGAAGGTCGCTGGTATAGACGAACAGCAGCCCGACTGCCGCCCCGAGGGCAATCGAGCACAGAATCAGGAAGGAAAACGCCAGCCTGCCAAACACGCTTCCGCCCGCGATCTTCACGCTCGCGTGGTTGTCTTCCATGACCTGGTATTTTAGCGTATTGCGACCGGCGACGCCGGTCCAAGCCTGACCTGTGTTTACGCTTTGTTCCGCGAGAGGAAATACAGCACTGCCCGGAGGAGAGGACGCGGATCCTTCGCGTTGTAAGGAGCCGCATCGCAGCGCGGGCGAAACCTAGGACGGCAGCCTGATCGGGACCGGACGGCCTGTCTTCGCCGCCTCGTAAATCGCTTCCATGATGGCGACGTCGTGCATCCCCGTGATCCCGTCGGGCTCGGGCTGGCGGTTCGCGCGAATGCAGGCGGCGAGATGGTCGAGTTCGAGGTGAAATTCCTCGCTTGGGCCGTACACCTTGCTGAACCATCTCTCGCCGATCTGGCCGAACAGGCGTTTTTCTTCATTGTAGGGAAAAGCGGGATCGAGCGCGGCCCAGCCCTTCTCTCCGTGAACCTGAATAAACGAGGCCTTCGCAGCAGCGAAGCTGCTCGATGCCTGGACGTACAGTCCGCCGGGAAACCTCAACTGAAATGCAATGCTCTCATCGACGTCCTTGAAGCGCTCTGGATGCGCGCTCCAGGAATATCCGGACGCCTCGACGGGCTCGAGTCCGGTGAGCCACCGAACAGCATTGACGCAGTAGACGCCCACATCCCACAGCGAGCCGCCGCCCGCCAGTTCCTTGCTCAGATGCCAAACCTGCCGAGCGGGAAGGTTGAAGGTGAACGCGGAATGAATCAGTTTGATCTCGCCCAGCTTTTTGCCGGCAATGAGCTTTTTCAGCGCGACGTTGCTCGGCTCGAAATACTTGCGGTACGCCGTCATCAGCTTGACGTTGGCCCGGTGACACGCGTCGATCATTTGCCGGCACTCTTCACTGGTATTTGCCAGCGGCTTTTCGCAGAGGACGTGCTTGCCAGCCGCGGCCGCACGCCGCGCAAACTCCAGATGAGTGCTGTTGTTGGTAGCGATGTACACGGCCTCGATTTCCGGACTACTGAGGCCTTCTTCGAAGCGATCGTATGTGAAGAATTGAGGCGCGCGGAATTTTCGGGCGAGACCCCGCGCCTTTTTCGCGTCGCTGCTGACCAGAGCGATCAGCCGCGATTTCTTCACGCGCCGAAAGGCAGGCAGCACCGCCCGTTCTGCGATGTGCCCGAGCCCGACGACGGCATAGCCGACTGGTTTCGATCCTGCCATGAGTTCAGTTCGGCGCGGTCATGGCGCGCTCAGCGTCCTCGACCGTTTCATACGGCTGAACCATCTGCGTGACGTGCGTCATCGAGAGCAACGCCCTCAGGCGCTCGTTCATTCCCGTAAACGCGACTTTGCGCTGGGCGCGCTGCGCCGAAACATAGGCTCCGACTATAGCACCAAGACCCGCCGAGTCCATGTACGGAACGCCGCTGAAATCCACGATCACCGAGGGCGATCTCTCCGCGCGTATGGCGTTTTGAAAATCGAAGATGGTGTGAATCGTCAACGGACCGCGCAGGCGCAGAATTCTTTGCCCGGCGCTCGGGCCGTCAGATGCGGCGATCTGAATATTTTCATTTGGCATGGAGCGGGATTGTAGCGAAACCCATTCCGTGAAGTGTGAATGGAATGTTACAACGCGGTTAGCGGCATTCGAGCCGGGAAATGGGCATTCCGTCCTCAGTCGCATCCCGAACGAACTACGCGGGAGCGTGCTCGGCTACGAAGATCATCTCCGGCGAGTCATCGCGAAGCGGGGAGCGCGTGAAATCGCCGAAGAGTTCCGCGACGCGGAAACCGGCGCGCGCCAGGAGATGTTCAGCTTCGTACCGAAAGAAGTAACGGATGCGAAAGGGGTTCGGCAGGCGTTCGACGCGTCCGTCGGGGTGCGTCACGTAATAAATCAGCTCGACGTCGTTGCACTGGATCGCCCGATGGAAGGCGACGGTTCGCTCGCCGAGCCGCACAATGCGGCCGTCCGGCAACGAGACCTCCCCGGGAACAGGGCGCTCCTTAAGAAAGAATTCATCGTGCATCCGGCGCGCGTCCGTTTGGAACAGGTCGAGGACGAGGCGGCCGCCGAGCGCAAGGTGACGCTTCGCGTTAGCGAGGCAGGCCAGCTGATCATCGGCCGCGAGCAAGTGTTGAAACGGCCTGAACGGAATGATGATCAGAGAGAACGTCTCCTCGAGCTCAAAGGCCGCCATATCGCCATCAATCAGCCGGACGCGTTGCTGAACGTCCATCGGGAGGCGCGACAACTTTTCGCGGCAACGGCCTAGCATGTATGGCGACAGATCCAGGCCGCAGACGCAATGCCCGGCCTCTGCGAGGCGAAGCAGAATGCGCCCTGTGCCGCAGCCCAGTTCGAGCACGGGATCGCCATACGAGGCCGCGCATCCGACGTAGAAGTCCACGTCGGCTCGCTCGCGAACAATCCATGTCGCGTCGTAGTACTCGGCGACGAAACCATCCTCGTAGCCGTCCGATCGGCGGCGATCCTGACCATTCGGCGGCGTCATCATCGGTGTGCTCGAAATTCGCAGCATATCACGGGTTGGGTTTTCGACTTTCGGAGGGAACTCTGGCTGTTGTAGCAACGTAAAAATGTCACCCTAATGGCAACGTGAAAATGTCACCCTCCAGCAAGGTTGGAATGCTCGAGTCGAGTATCGCGGTAGTAGAGCGAGACGCGGCCGTTGAGGGCCTGATAGATCTGCACTTTGG
>DATGHM010000123.1:0-20286 GCA_035307985.1 Candidatus Acidiferrales bacterium | reverse complement strand
CGCGCCGGACATCTCTCCGCTTCCCGTCCCAGCCGGCACGCTTGCTGGCGCGCTCGCGCCCGAATTACGTATTTCGTTCTCCATCGCTTCGATCCTTTCCGACAGCTCTTTTTTGTCCACGCGCGGAAATACGGCCTCGGGCTTACCGATCCTCGTCCCAGGCTTCAACCCGCCCCATTGCAACTGGTCTATTCGAACATCGGCCAGCTTTCCGGATTGCCCAAGCTGCTCCCAAATCTTCTGCGTCGCCTCCGGAATAAAGGGATGCGCAAGCACAGCAACAAAACGGATCGATTCCGCGACAGAGTAGAGAACGCGCTCCAGTTCGTTCCTTCGCGTCGGATCCGCCGCCAAAGCCCACGGCTGCTCAACAACAAGGTACTTATCTGCGCTTGCGACGAGCGCCCAAGTGCTCTCCAGCACACCCGCAAATCCAAAAACGTCGTAGGTGGCGAGGATGATTTGGAGGCTGACAGACGAGAACTGACCGACGAAATCGCTGTGGTGCTTAGGAAACTGCCCACCCACAACCCTAGCCTCCGGAATCACGCCGTCACAATAATTCGTAATCATCGTCACCGTTCGGCTGGCCAGGTTGCCTAGGCCATTGGCGAGGTCCGCGTTGTAGCGCGTGATCAGCGCGTCGCGGGAGAAATTGCCGTCCTGGCCGAAGACCGTTTCGCGCAACAAGTAGTAGCGCAGCGCGTCGTTACCGACTTTCGCGCGGGCGACCTGATCGAAGCCCTTCACGATGGGCTCGGGATACGCGACGTTCCCTTTTGACTTGCTCATCTTTTCCTGCTCGAAGAGCAACCAGCCGTGCGCGAAAATCTGCTTTGGCAACGGCAGTTCCGCGGCCATCAGGAACGCCGGCCAGTAAACCGCATGGAAGCGGATGATTTCCTTGCCGATCATGTGCACGTCGGCAGGCCAGAAGCGCTGGAACTTCCGATTCGCGTCGCCCTCGTGGCCTTCGCCAAAACCGATGGCGGTCATGTAGCTCGTCAAAGCGTCGTACCAGACGTAAAAAACGTGCTCCGGATCGTCCAGCCACGGAATTCCCCACTTGATGGCCTTGCGGCTGATCGAAACGTCCTTCAGTCCCGCTTCGACGAAGCTGCGCACTTCGTTCATGCGGAAATCAGGCTGAACGAATTGCGGATTCTTCGCGTAAAGATCGAGCAGCGTCTTCTGGAACGTGGACAGCCGGAAGAAATAGTTTTCCTCCGAGATCAACTCCGCGGGGCGTCCGCAGATCGGGCAATCCGCCGGCTCCGGTGAGTCGCTGACGTAGAGATTGTCGTAGATGCAGTAGCGGCCTTCGTATTTCGCCTTGTAGATGGCGTGCGGCGAACGGCGCAGCGTGCGGCGCACCAGCGTTTGCACCGCGCGGGCGTGCTCCACCGACGTGGTGCGCACGAAATCCGTGTACTGGATTCCGAGTAGCTTCCATAGCTCGATAAAAATCTTCTGGTTGCGATCGACCAGTTCCTGCGGCGTGATCCCGGCTTTTTCGGCGGCGCGTTCGATGTTGACGCCGTGCTCGTCCGTGCCGGTGGTGTACGCCACGTCATAGCCACACATGCGCTTGTAGCGCGCGATCACGTCGCAGACGATCGTCGTGTAGGCGGAGCCCACATGCGGCCGCGAATTCGCGTAGTAAATCGGCGTCGTCAGATAATATTTCGGTTTATCCATGCGCTCTCAGAACCGACACCCTTTTTGCCACAGAGGCACAGAAACGCAGAGAAGGTCGTTTCTCGCTCCTTCTTTCCTCTGTGACTCCGCGCCTCTGTGGCCAATTATTTGCCTTCTCTTCTCTTCTGAAATTCGAAACCTTTTGCCACAGAGGCACAGAAACGCAGAGAAAATCGTTTCTCAATCCTCTTTTCCTCTGTGACTCTGTGCCTCTGTGGCCAATCATTTGCCTTCTCTTCCCTTCTGAAATTCAAAAGAGGCCGCGGCGATCACTTCCTTCAACGGAACGTGGCGCTCGACGGCGATGCGCTGGCAGTCGTCGTATTCCGGTGTTGCGTTCAGCAGCGAGCCATTCATGCGCGACACCTTCATGCGCACCTTGCCGAACTGCGTTTCGACCGGCACGAATTCGCGGTCGAGCGTTTTCCGGCGGACATCGTAGGTTCGCACGCCAATCGTCGTTGTCTCCCGAAAGATCAGGTCGATCAGCGGCGCGACGTCTTGCGCCTCGCTCAGCAGCGTGATCAGCAAGCCTGGCCGATTTTTTTTCATCTGCGCCGCAGTCGAAAACACGTCGAGTGCGCCCGCTGCCAGCGCCTTCTCGGCGAAGTAGCCGTAAATCTGCGGGCTCATGTCATCGACATTCGTCTCGATCACGGTAATCGGAGTGTCCCGGGTTTCAGGGTTTGCACCTGCAAACCCTGACCCTGTAAAAGACTCGCCGGCCTCGCTTTCGATGCGGTCGCCAATAAAAAGTCGCAGCACATTTGGCTTTTCGACCAGGTCCGCGCTTCCCGCGCCATAGCCGACGGCGCGCAGGCGCATCGCGGGAATTGCGCCGAAGGTCGTCGAGAGCGTAGTTGCGATGGCCGCACCGGTGGGCGTCACAAGCTCGCGCTGGATGCCGCTCGAGTGCGTGGGCGCGCCGCGCAGGAGTTCCACCGTGGCGGGCGCGGGAACCGGTAGCAACCCATGTTCCGTGTGGACATGCCCGCCGCCGACGTCGAACGCCGAGCAGGCAAATGCGTCGATGCCGAGCAGATCGAAGCCAATCGCAGCTCCCACGATATCGATGATCGAATCGACCGCGCCCACTTCGTGGAAGTGAACCTTCTCGACCGGCACTCCGTGGACCTTCGCTTCTGCCTCACCGAGCCGCCGGAAGATGTTCTCGGCGCGTTCGGCTGCTCTCGGCGCAAGCCCAGCTGCGTCAATCATCTGTACGATTTCCGTCAGCCCACGATGTTGGTGCGTGGGTGTTCGCGCTGCTTCCGCGCGCGCGCGCCCGTGTTCATGCTCGCGCGAATCCATGGCCGAAGAAAGAGGCCGCCGAGACGCCGGCGCTACTCCCCCCGTGCCGTGGCCATGATCGCCTTTTCCGCTGTCATCGCTTACGCGGACTTTCACCTGCGTGGCAACGATCGAACGTCGCCGCACCTTTTCCGCCGAGATCGACCAGCCGTTCAGCCCGAGCTTCCGCAATTCGCTTTCGAGTGCGGCGAGGTCGGCGCCAGCATCCACCAGCGCGCCCAAAACCATGTCGCCGCTGATCCCGGAAAAGCAGTCGAAGTAGGCGATCCCTATGCTCTTCATACGGTCTACAAGCTGTCTCATAAACGCCGGGATGTGGAAAAGGACTATCTTCAGGGGCTAAAAGCCCAATCTTGTCCGTGCCTTTTTGCAGGAACTAAAGCTCCTGCCTCCTAAAGCCCATCGCGGTGCATTTTTGCAGAAGCCAAAGCCCTGCCTCCTAAAGCCCATCGCGGTTACAGTCGCTCTCGCCAACAAACCGGAAAACTTCGATACTATTCTGTGCCTTTAAACCTGTCAAACGATGCCAATACCACGCCTTTAAACACAGAGGACGCGCGGAACTGCGATATCATTTGTGAATCGTTTCAAGTGGAAGCGTCGCCCCGCTTTCCGGGGCTAAAGGACAGGCGTGTATAGGGCGATTGAAGAACGATTCAGAAAGGCGCTGCGGCACCACATTCACGAGCGCTACAAGACGGACGTGCCGATTGTCACGGAGCGGCCGCCGAAGCTCGCCATGGGCGAGTCCGCGTCGCCGTTGTGCTTCGAGCTGGCCAAGCGGCTGAAGAAGCCGCCACGGGTGCTGGCGCAGGAGATTGCGAACGCCCTGCCACGCATTGAAGGCGTTGCGCGAGTGGAAGTGGCAGGCGGCGGATATTTGAACGCGTTTTTCGATCGAGCAGCGTTCTTCCGCGGCGCGATCGCGGAAACCGGCAAAAACGCCGGCGAGACGCCCTTCGGCTTCGCTCAGGACAAGCCGGCGCTACAAGAACGCGGCGCGAAGGTGATCGTCGAACATACCAGCGTCAATCCAAATAAGGCGGCGCATATCGGGCATCTGCGGAACGCAGTGCTGGGCGATACCTTTGCGCGCGTATGGCGCTATGCCGGCCGCCGCGTCGAAGTCCAGAACTACATCGACAACACCGGCGTGCAGGTGGCGGATGTGGTGCTCGGGTTCATTCACCTGGAAAAGAAATCGGTGGAGGATGTGCGGGCGCTCATCGCGCGGCCGCGGTTCGATTATTACTGTTGGGATTTGTACACGCGCGTTACGCAGTTTCTGATGGAGGACAAGTCACGGCTGGAGCTGCGCGGGCAGACGCTGAAGGAAATCGAAGAGGATCGAGGCGAGGCGGCGAAGATCGCGGAGATCGTTTCGACAGCGATTGTGCGGCGGCACCTGGAAACGCTTGACCGGCTGGGGATCGAATACGATCTGCTCTCTCGCGAGAGCGAAATCCTGCACTTGAAATTCTGGGATGCGGCCTTCGAGATGCTGAAGCAGCGTGGCGCGATTCAACTTGCCGCAGCGGGCAAGAATGCGGGCTGCTGGGTGATGGAGCTGCCGGGCGCTGCTGAATCAGGCGCGGGCGCTGAGGCTGGTGCTTCAGGGGCTAAAGCCCCCGACTTAGGCTCGACCGTGATGCCGGAGCTGAAGCTCCGGCCTCCTGAGCACCAAAATCACTTTGCCGCGCGCAGTGAAACGGGCGCGGAAGTCGAGGCGGCGGGCACCGGGCCTGAAACGGCGCCGGAGGAGCCCTCGGAACTGGCCGAAGCGAAGATCATCGTCCGGTCGAATGGAACGGTGACGTACGTCGGCAAGGACATCGCGTATCACCTTTGGAAGTTTGGACTGCTAGGGCGCGATTTTCGCTATCAGCGCTTTCATTTTGGCGACAAGCGAGCACACACCTGGGTGACGACGACGGAGGCAAACGAATCGGGCGCGCCCGCGTTCGGACATGCGCGCGAAGTGTTCAACGTGATCGATTCGCGGCAGGCATATCCGCAGCAGGTAGTCGTTGCGGGGCTGCGCGCGCTGGGTTACCAGGAACAGGCTGACCACTTAAAGCATTTCTCGTACAACGTAGTGGCGCTGACGCCGCGCTGCGCGCAGGAGATGGGCTACGAGATTCCGCCGGAGGATGCGAAGAAGGCGTACATCGAAGTGAGCGGGCGGAAGGGCCAGGGCGTCAAAGCGGACGATTTGCTCGATCAACTGGAAGCGAGCGCGCGGAAGGAAGTGGATGCGCGGCACGCCGAAACGCCTGCAGCCGAGCGCGCGGCGATCGCGCACGCGATTGCCATTGGCGCGCTCCGCTATTTTCTGTTGCGGTTTACGCGCGGAACGGTGATCGCGTTCGATTTCAAGGACGCGCTGAGCTTCGAGGGCGAGACGGGGCCCTACGCGCAGTATGCGGTGGTGCGCGTGAACGGAATCTTGCGCAAAGGTGCGGAAGGCGATTCTGGCGCTGCGGCGAAAGACGCGGAAAATCAGGCAAGAATCGACGGCGGCGCGCTGGACGTTGCGCGATTCTTGGCGGCATCGGCCGGCGACGATCTATGGGAGCTGATTCTGCTGGCGGGATCGCTTGACGCGCGGGTCGAAGCGGCTGTGGCTGCGCAGGAGCCAGCGTTTCTCGCGCGCTACGTCTTCGAGATGGCGCAGGCGTTCAACGTTTTCTACCACAAGCACCACATCTTGTCGGAAGAGGATGCGGAGAAGCGCGCGTTTTTGCTGCGGCTTACGGCGCTGGTGCGGGAACGGCTGGTTGCGACGCTCGGGTTGATGGGAATTACAGCGCCGGAGAAGATGTAAGGGGCGATGCGTTCCAGCTGTGCCGACCAGCAAAATCGCCGGCGAGACGCCGGCGCCACAAAAGCACCTACATCCTTAAGGCGAAGGCGATGATGGAGGCGATGGCGACGCCGGTGGGACCTTTGGCGAGCCAGGGACGGCCTTCGTCGACCCAGCAGGTAGCCGCGATGTCGAGGTGGACCCAGGGCGTGTCCTCGGCGAACTCCTTGAGAAACCACGCGGCGGTGATCGCGCCACCGCCCTTGCCGCTGCCGGTGTTGCGAATGTCCGCGATGTTGCTCTTGATCATTTCCTCGTACTCGTCGTCGATGGGCATGGGCCACATCTTTTCACCGGCGGATTTCGTGCTGGCGAGGAACTCGTCGAGAAATTCACGCGGCGTGCCAAACGCGCCGACGTGCACGTTGGAGAGAGCGACTTCGATGGCGCCGGTGAGCGTGGCGGCATCGATCAGGTGCGTGCAGCCAAGCTGCTTCGCGTAAGTGATGCCGTCAGCGAGGATAAGGCGGCCTTCGGCGTCGGTGTTGATGACTTCGATGGTTTTGCCGGACATGGCGGTCTGCACGTCGCCGGGCTTCTGGGCGCGGCCGCCGGGCATGTTTTCCGTCGACGGAATCACGGCGATAACGGGAATTCGCGGCTTCAGATAAGCGAGCGCGCGCATCGCGCCGAGCATGGTGCCGCCGCCGCCCATGTCGTACTTCATTTTTTCCATGTTGTTGGCGGGCTTGATGGAAATTCCACCCGTATCGAAGGTGACGGCCTTGCCGATAAGGCCGAGGACCGGGCCGCCCGCGGGCGTGGTCGCGGGCACGTAGCGGAGAATGATCATCCGCGGGGGTTCGACGCTGCCCTGCGCGACGCCGATGAGCGCGCCCATTTTCAAGTCGGCGATGCGGCGCTCGTCGAGAATCTCGACGCCGAGCCCGACTTCGGCGGCCATTTCTTCGGCCTTCGCGGCGAGCATTCGCGGCGTCAGGTGGTTCGAAGGCTCGTTGATCAGGTCGCGAGCGAAGTTTTGTGATTCAGCAATGATGCGTCCGTGGTCGATCGCTTCCTGAAGGTTTGCGCCGAGGCCTCCATCGAAGCCCGCCAGCGAAACGGAGCCGATCTCGCGATTTTTCTTCTCGGTGCGGTATTTATCGGATTCGAAATCGGCGAGGACCAGTCCTTCGGCGACGGCGCGCGCGGCTTCCGCACCACGCTCGCCCTCGCGAGCGAGAAAAGCGAACTTCTTCACGCCGCGTGATTTCAGGAAGCGTAGCGCGGTGCCCGCAATTTTGCGCAGGTCGGATATGGAGAATTTCCCGGGCTTGCCCGCGCCGACAAGCACTAATCGTTCGGCGGCGAGCCCTTGCGGGAAATGAATGAGGACCAGTTCGAGGGCCTTCCCGGTGATTTCGCCGGCGGCCGCGAGCGAGGAGAGGCGACCGTTCATGGCGCGGTCGATTTCGCCGGCAACTCCTTCGAACTTGGAGTCCTTGTCAAAGATATAGGTGACGAGCGCGCCGGAAGCGAGCGAGGAGTATGGCTGAGTCTCGAGTTGAATCTGCATTTGGTCCTTTCGTGATTCACTACTGGCGGGTCCGAGACCCGCCCCTACGCTGGCTTGCCCGTATGCTCCGGCTAACGGCGGCGCGAGCGGTACATGGCTTCGTCGGCTTCCCGCTTGGCTTCCTTCTGGCGCTCTGCTTCGCGGCGGTCGTGGAACTTCTTGCCCTTGGCCACGGCGAGCTCGCATTTGGCAATGCCATCGCGGAAATAAATCTTCAAGGGAACGATGGTCATTCCCTTCTGCTGCGTCTCGACCTCCAGCTTCTCGATTTCGCGGCGATTCAGAAGCAGCTTGCGCTTTCGCAACGGATCGTGATTGCGCGGGCCGCCTGGCTGATATTCGGGAATGTGGCTGTTGACGAGCCACGGCTCGCCGCCGCGAATTTCCGCGTAGGCCTCGCGAAGCGTTCCCTTTCCTTCCCGCAGGGATTTCACCTCCGTCCCGACCAGCACGAGCCCCGCTTCGAAATGGCCGAGAAGGTGGTAATTGTACGAGGCGGCGCGGTTCTGCGCGACGACTTTCACGCCTTCGCGTCCCGATTTTTGTGCTGTGGGTTTCATGGCGATGTCTGTGTGGAAATGCGTGCGTGCGGCAGGGCCGTAGTCCCATGCTTCCGCGGGCACGGGCCGTCACGGCGGATCCCGCCGTGAGACGGCGGATGCACAAACCGCACTGCGACATGCCGTGCCCTGCCGGGCAAAACCCTTTCGGCGGCCCTCCCCGAACGAGCCATCATAGCCGCCACACGCAGGGGGCCGCAAGCCGGGCGGTGTTGGAGCTTTCTGCACATCGTTCGTCAGAAGACGCCCACTCCGGTCGATATGGGCCATAATCGCCTTGATCGAATGGGGACAACCGAACCAAACCCGGGGAACTTCTTTGCGAAGTTCGCGGCAACGCCGTGCTTTACTTGTTGCATCTCAAGCACGGTGCTAGACTCTGGCACTCGCCCCCAGGGTTGATTGGAGAGCTTTTGCGCGGAAAAGTCTGCCTCCCTCTTGTTGCTTTAGCAGGAATCGTTCTGGCAGGGTGCCCCAAATCAAACCAGGATTTTGAGGCTGGCCGGAAGGCTGAAGCGATCCAGGACTACGACACGGCGCTGGTGGACTACGAGCGCGCGCTGCGCACCGACCCGATGAACTCCGAGTACAAGCTGCGCGCGATACGCATGCACTCGATGGACGGCGATTTTCATCTGGAGCAAGGCGAGAAACTGCTCAAGAAGGGGCAGCTGGAGATGGCGCTCGCCGAGTTCGAAAAGGCGCAGGGCGTCGACCCTTCGAATATGGCGGTGGAGCAGGAAGTCGACCGCGTGATGAGAATGGTGGCGGAAAAGAACGCAAGCAACGCCCCGAAAACAAATCCGGCATCGCCGCAGAACCAGTTTTTGAGCAGCCCGCCTGAGTTGAACCCGCAGATCCAGGAAATCGACGGTCTGAAAATGACGAACAACAGCAACGTCGTTTTCGAGACGGTCGCGAAGCTGGCCGGCTTGAGCGTGGTTTTCGATCCAGAGTTTCACGCGCAACGAATCTACGTCGAACTTCCGCGAGTGACCGTGGAACAGGCGCTCGACGCCGTCGCGCTGGAAGCCAGAGCGTTCTGGAAACCGCTGACTTCCAACGTCATCTTCGTCGCGGCCGACAACCCGCAAAACCGTCGCGAGTTCGAAGACGAGGTGGTGAAGACTTTCTATCTTTCGAACACGCTGCAGGCGCAAGATCTGACGGAAATCGTCACCGGACTGCGTTCGATGCTGAATATTCAGAAAATCGCGCAGGTGAACGCGCAGAACGCGATCGTGGTTCGGGCCACGCCGGATACCGTGGCGGCCGCGCAGAAAATCATCGACTCGATCGACAAGGCCAGGCCGGAGGTGCTGATCCACGTGCAGGTGCTGACGGCGAACCGCGACCGGCTGCGCGATCTCGGGATCCTGCCCGGCCAAAGCGTGGCGGTGACGTTCGCGCCGCGCCCGGCGTTGCAGCCGAGCAGTTCGAGCACCAGTTCGGGTTCCGGTACGGGTACGGGTACGGGCACGGGTACGGGATCGAGTTCAACCAGTACGGCGACGCAGGTGGTGCTCAACAATTTGCATAGCCTGGGCACCGGGGATTGGGCCGCGACCCTACCGGGCGCGACGGCAACGGCTATCCTGACCGACAACCGCACGCACATCATCCAGGATCCGGAGATTCGCGTTACGGACGGCGAGCGCGCGAAGCTGACCATCGGCGAAAAAGTCCCGATCGCGACCGGAAGCTTCCAGGCGGGCGTGGGCGTCGCATCGACCGGTGTGAATCCGCTGGTCAACACGCAGTTCACGTACCAGGACGTGGGCGTGACGATCGACGTGCAGCCGCGCGTCCACCCGGACGATCAAATCAGCATGAAGCTGACCGTGGACATTTCATCGCTGGCGGGCAGCTCCAACATCGGGGGCATCAACCAACCCATCATCGCGCAAAACAAGATCGAGCACGAGATTCGCTTGAAGGACGGCGAAGCCAGCATCCTGGGCGGCCTGATTACGCGAACTCAATCCGTGAATACGAACGGCATCCCGGGGCTCGCGCAGGTTCCTCTGATGAAGTATCTGTTCTCGGAAAATACCAATGACCTGCAGGACCAGGAAGTCCTGATCATCCTCACGCCACACATCGTGCGGTTCCCGATGATCACCGCGGAAGACTTGCGGTCGCTGGACACCGGATCGGATAGCAACGTGCGAGTTTACCGGGAGCAGAATGAGGCTCTCGTGCGCACCACCGGAAATCCGCAGAACGCGATTTCTTCCGGGTCACCGAATACGGCGCCGACCGCATCCAATCCCAATGCGGAGCAAAACGGGGCCGTGGCCCAGTTGCAGTTCGAACCGGCCAGCGTCACCCTGAAGGCGGGCGATACGACAACGATCGGTTTACAAGTGGCGAACGTCAAGGACCTGTACTCGATTCCGCTGCTGGTTCACTTCAATCCGGCCGTGATCCAGATTCAGGAGATTCGGAACGGCGGGTTTCTCTCCGGAGGCACGCAGGAGATCGCCATCGTGCAACGCGTCGACGCGCAGGGAGGAGAGGCCGTGGTTTCGGCGACCCGGCAGCCAAACACGCCCGGGGTCAATGGAACGGGAACGCTGCTTGGATTCGTGGTCAAGGCGATTGGTCCGGGCACGTCGAACATACAGATTCTCCAGGTAAATGCGCGAAACTCGCAACAGCAGACAATCCCCCTGGTTTCCGGCGAAGCCACGGTCCAAGTGCAATAGAGGTTTGACATGAAGTGGGGCTCATTCGAAACGAAAAGCGATTGCAGGCGAGATCGCGCGACTGCACGTCTCTCTTTGCCGCTGGATCGCGGAGCTTACACCGCGCAAGCAGGGATGACGCTGATCGAGCTGATCCTTGCGTGCGCCATTCTGATGATCCTTGCCACAGCGGCATTGCCCCTGGCTCGTGTCACGGTGATCCGGCACAAGGAAATGATGCTCCGCTACGATCTTCGCCAGATGCGGGATGCGATCGACCGGTACAAGGACGCGGCGGACCAGAACAAGATTCAGGTGCAAGCCGGGACCGAAGGATATCCGCCCGACCTGCAAACGCTGGTGGACGGCGTACCGCTCAACGGCGCTCAGGACACGAAGATTCACTTTCTGCGCGCGGTTCCGGTTGATCCGATGACCGGGAACAAAGATTGGGGAATGCGTTCGGTGCAGGACGACCCCACTACCAGCGAATGGGGCGGAACAGATGTTTTTGATGTGTTCAGCAGATCGACCGGGACGGCCCTGGATGGGACACAATATTCGGAGTGGTGATCGAGCAATGAGGTTCGGCGTTCAAATTCGGCTGCGGGTGGCGAATCGGCGGGCGCCGGCGGAGAATACCGGTGCGGCCCGCGGATTTACGCTCCTCGAACTGATGATCGTGCTGGCGATCATCGTGATCCTGGCGAGCATAGGCGTCATGCGGTACCAGGGAGCGGTTCAGGGCAGCCGGGAGGCCGTTCTTAAAACGGATTTGCGGGAGATGCGCGAAGCCATACAGAATTACACGCGCGACAAGCAAGCCGCGCCCAACTCGCTGGACGACCTCGTTTCCGAGCACTATCTCGCGAGCATTCCCGTCGATCCAATGACGCGCAGCCCCGATTGGACACCGCAAAACTGCAGCGACTTGCTGAGTCCCGATCAGACGAGCACTGGGCTTTGCGACGTGCACTCCTCTTCCGACCAAGTCTCTCCGACCGACAACACGCCGTACAGCTCATGGTGAAGGCCGGCCTGTAATCTGGCGAGTTGCCGGAACTGCCGTAGTTTTTCGTAGAGTAAAATCCTGGCGGGCAATCAAAGAGAAAAGCTAGACTGGAGTGGTTTGGAACGGGCCGCGCCTTTCCGTCGGCGAGGAACGCTCCTATCGCGCGGCGCTCCGGCAGGAGCGTCTTTGAGTTCATCCCAAGGAGAATCATCGGTGAACGGCACGACTCGTATTGAGGGGAAATCGTTTCAGCGCTGTGCGACGCTAGCGGCTTCGTTCATTCTTGCGGGAGCGATGGCTGCGGTGGTGGCCGGTTGCGGCAGCGGCTCCGGGCCGCAAGCGGCCTCGCGAAGCGACGCCAGCGCCGGCGGAGAACCCGCCGCAACCGCTTCCAACGCTGCTGCGGCACCGGCGGCGCGAGAGGACAAAGGGAAAGAATTCTTCACCCAGAGCTGCTCGAACTGTCATGGGATGAACGGACAAGGCGTGCCGCATCTTGGCGCGGACCTGCAAACCAGTAAGTTTGTCGGGAAATCGACGGATACGCAGCTGGTAAGCTTGATCGAACATGGGATTCCCGCCAACGATCCGCGCAATACGTCGCACATACCGATGCCGCCGAAGGGCGCGAACCCGTCTCTCACGAGGCAGGACATCCAGGGCATCGTGCTGTATCTCCGGGAACTGCAAAAGGAGCAAGGAAAGGCCAAATAAGAGGCGGGCCCGGCTGCTTCCGGTGGCTGGGCACCTGTCACGCTACGCGCTGTAGTTGGCCACCACGCGCACCACTTTCCCAGCCGAAGACAGCTCCATGAATTCGGCCGTGGTCCCACCGTTTTGGTTCCTGTAAAACAGCACCACGCTGCTTATGCCCCAAAGAACGTCCCGCAACTGAAAGTGGACTTGAGGATAAGCTTCGAGTCCGCGCTGAAAATAATTTCTCAGGTTCGCTTTTCCGACGACCTTGCCGTCCGGTATCT
Organism: Candidatus Acidiferrales bacterium; assembly: GCA_035307985.1. Lineage (GTDB taxonomy): Bacteria > Acidobacteriota > Terriglobia > Acidiferrales > UBA7541 > Palsa-295. The sequence goes on along the minus strand of DATGHM010000123.1, from coordinate 7,659 downwards.
CCAGCAGCCGAGCCGCCACGGGTGAGGTCAATTCGACCGCATCGTCGTAATGCGTCATGATCGATTCGAGATCGTGGGCGTTCCAATCGGCAACCCAGCGCTCGGCGAGAGTCCAGGCATCGGCTTTGGTCACGGGGCCTCCAGTCAACCTCGTTTCACGGATTACGATATTACGTAGTGCTTTCTGAGAGCTCCAACCGCCAGAAGCCCGGGCGGTTCGCAGCGGGCGCCCTACCAGCGTATCAGGCCGTCGGGATCATCCACGAGGACCACGTCATACTTCTCGAGCATGGGCATCAAAAGGTTCTCCAGTTCCCTCTTCCAGAGTTCGCCTTCATAGAATTTCGCTTTCATCGGCTCGCGCGACGCGAGGTCCGGAAAGCCGCGCATGAAAAAGAAAGTGTCGGGATCTTCGATCGAAAGAAAAGGGCCGAGAATTTTCATCCCGATTTGCGCGTGTGCGGGAACGGATTTGCGCCGAAATGCGTCGAGGAATTTCGCCCGGAGACCCGGGCTGGTCTTATACGTGCGCATTTCAACGATCACGGAGAAGCCTCCATCGAGAGAGCTACGGCAAACGTGCGTCGGATGCCGCGAAAGCGGCCGGAGTTGCGTTTGGGCGCTGCCTCATCACGTCTCGCGGGTGAGCGCGGCGAGCCGGTTGGGTTCCCATGTCTTGCTGCCGTCCTCCGAAAACGACTGCTCGAGGCGAAAAAAGTCCCGAGTGATGCCGGGCTACTCGTCGTTGAGAGAATCGGAGAATCGGAGATTCAAGAAGGAATCCGACGGCTGGGCGAAGCGCTTTGACTTGGCGGGGTTCGCACCGAAAAATAATCCGGCCGCGCGACGAGCGATGTTTCCGCGTCCTGGCGAACGCCCCGTTGACATCGCCAACCGGCGTCACACATCATGTCCGAATAGGATCGCCACATCTCGCGCAGAAAGGCAACCATGTCCCCCGTCACCAATGTGATCGTGCTGGTCGGAAGTCTTCGCACAGATTCAGTGAATCGGAAGCTCGCCAATGCGCTGATCGAATTAAACGCGACGCCGCTGAAATTCCAGATCGCGGAAATTGGCGACCTGCCTCTCTACAACCAGGACCTTGATGGGACTCCGCCGGCGGAGTGGGTTCGTTTTCGAGAGCAAGTCCGTACCGCGGACGCGGTGCTTTTCGTCACGCCCGAATACAACCGGTCGGTGCCGGGTGTGCTGAAAAATGCGATCGACGTGGCCTCGCGCCCCTACGGAAAAAGCGCGTGGGAAGGAAAGCCGGGAGCGGTGATCAGTTCTTCGCCGGGCGGAGTCGGCGGATTTGGAGCGAATCACCATTTGCGGCAGTCGATGGTATTTCTGAACGTCCCGGTGATGCAGCAACCGGAAGCGTACATCGGCGGAACAAGCGGCCTTTTCGATCCTGAAGGAAACCTGATCAACGACAGTACGCGCGAACTTTTGAGGAAGTTTGTCCAGTCGTTCGCGGCCTGGATCGAAACGAACCGGAGAAAGTAGGCTCGCGGCTCGGCCCGCGCGCGGGCCTGTTCGGCAAAGCGGAGTTTTGAAGCACAGAGACTCCCGGACTCAGTTCTTCGAGGGCGCTGCCAGATGCGCTGTTGAGGACTGTCGGATTGCATACCCGCCCCTAGAAGCTCAGCGGGGAGAATAAGGTGAACCCGGTATTCCGAATATACCCCTCGTGTTGCATACTGCCGTTCAGCTTTCAGGCTGGATGCGCCCGTTCAGGGGCCCCGCTTCGAGACTTCGTACCGGCTCACCATCCGTTATGACAGTGCGCGTCCTCATCGTCGATGACCATGAACCGGTACGCCGAGGCATTCGCTCGCTTCTGACTCGACGGTCGGATTGGCTGGTTTGCGGCGAGGCATCGGACGGAGTCGAAGCGACGGAATTGGCTCGAAAGCTTCGGCCCGACGTAATCCTCATGGACATGTCCATGCCGCGAATGAGCGGCGTCGAGGCCACGCGCATCATCCGACAAGAGGTTCCCGGAGCAGAAGTAATCATCGTAAGCCAGAACGACCCTGTCGTGATTCGTCAGCAAGCGGCGCAGATAGGGGCTCGGGGATGTGTTTCGAAAGCCACACTTGCCCGAGACCTGCTCCCTGCAATCCTCAAAATAGTGGGTGGTGCAGAAAAGCAGGAATGGGAAGCAACGTTCGCGCAGGAACCGAGCGAAGAAGCCTGGCTGTTCGGAGGCGGGGACCTGGGGCATCTGATGCGTCAGCATGACTGGTCGGCGACTCCGCTCGGCCCGATTCGGGACTGGCCGCAGAGCCTCAGGACCGCGGTCAACCTCATGCTGAACTCCCAACACCCGATGTGGATTGGTTGGGGAGCGGAGATGACATTTCTCTACAACGATGCGTACATCTCCGTGTTGAGTCTGGCGAAACACCCCGGCTCACTGGGCCGGCCCGCGCGTGAGGTCTGGGCGGAGATATGGGATGTTTGCGGCCCGCTCGCGGACAAAGTGTTCGCAAAGGCTGAAGCCTCCTTTGCGAACGACGTGCGGCTGTTTATGAGCCGCGGCGAGTACCTGGAAGAAACGTACTATTCCTTTTCCTACAGTCCCATTTACGACGAATCGGGCAAGGTTGGCGGCCTCTTCTGCCCGAGCACGGAAACGACTGCGCGGGTTCTGCATGCGCGGCGGTTGCGGACACTCTCCGAGCTGTCCGTGAGGGCTTTGACCGAGAAGTCCATCGAAGCGGCCTGTGCATCCTGCATTGAGACGATTTCTCAGAATCCCGATGACGTCCCCTTCTCTCTGCTTTACCTGCTCGACGCGCAAGGGGACTTCGCGACTCTGGAAGGAACCACCCATCTGCCCGAGGGCGTTGATCGTGTGAGTCCACTGACCATTCCGCTGGGAGGCGAGGGCTCGCGCACGCAACTCTGGCCGATACGCGAAACCATCGAAACATCACAATCGCGTCTAGTGCCTCTGAAAGGCGTCGATTCCCTTCCCCTGGGGCTCGCGAACGAGCCACTGAGCGAGGCCCTCGTGCTGCCGGTTACTTCAGCCGGCCAGCTTCGTCCCGCCGGCGTGCTGATTGCGGGCGTCAATCCGACCAGAAAACTCGACCGGGAGTACGGCACCTTTTTCTCGTTGATCGCAGATCAAGTTGCGACTGCCATCCAGAATGCTACGGCGCTCGAGCAGGAAAAGAAGCGTGCCGACGCACTGGCTGAAATCGACCGGGCGAAAACGGTATTTTTCAGCAACGTGAGTCACGAGTTCCGCACCCCTCTGACGCTGATGCTGGGGCCGTTAGAAGACCTGCTTTCCGATGCGGACCGATTGGCTCCCGAGCAACGAGAACAGCTGGACGTGGCGCACCGGAATTCTTTGCGCCTGCTGAAACTCGTCAACACGCTGCTGGACTTCTCCCGATTGGAAGCCGGACGCATGCAGGCGAATCGCGAACCCACCGACCTGGCGAGCGTCACAGCGGAGCTGGCCAGCGTCTTCCGTTCGGCAATCGAGCGCGCCGGCCTGGAGCTCGTCATTCATTGCCCGCCGCTCGAAGAGCCGGCCTACGTTGACCTCGAGATGTGGGAGAAGATCGTCTTGAATCTTCTCTCGAACGCTTTCAAATTCACGTTCGAAGGGAAGATTGAGGTTTCGCTGCAAAGGAAAGGCGCTTTTGCGGAGCTCTCCGTCCGAGACACAGGGACTGGAATTCCAGCGGAAGAGTTGCCGCACCTGTTCGAACGCTTCCACCGTGTGAAGAGTGCCCGAGGGCGCACTTTCGAAGGCAGCGGCATCGGGCTTGCGCTTGTGCAGGAGCTGGCGCAGATCCACGGCGGAACAGTTCGCGTTGAGAGCGAACCGGGACGCGGCAGCACGTTCACCGTCGCGATTCCGCTCGGCAAGGACCATTCGCGAGCGGAGCGCGTCGGCAGCCAGCGCGACAGGGCCCCGACGGCGTCGCGCCGGGACGCATATGTGCACGAGGCGGTGCACTGGATGCTGGGCGACGCGGGCGCTTCTCACGATGCGCCTGTGCCGGCGAGCTTTGCGTCGACGAGTCGCGAAACCCTCCCAACGGGCGCCAAACCCAGGATCCTGCTTGTCGACGACAACGCCGACATGCGCGCTTACGTCATGCGCTTGCTGGCAGTGCAATATGAGGTGGAGGTGGTCGGAGATGGTGCAGCCGCTCTCGGAGCAGCCCGCCGGCGGCGCCCCGATCTCGTTTTGACCGACGTGATGTTGCCGAAGCTCGATGGGTTCGGCCTGTTGCGCGAAATACGAGCCGATGAGGCGCTGCGAAGGATTCCCATCATCCTGTTGACGGCCCGGGCCGGGGAAGAACCCCGGCTCGAAGGATTCCAGGCTGGCGCCGATGACTACCTCACAAAGCCGTTCACAGCTCGCGAGTTGCTCACGCGTGTCGCCACGCACATCAGGATCGCAACAGTCCGGCGCGAGAGCGCGGAGCGCGAAGCCAGCGCACAGCTTGCAGCGGCCCGCGAAGTCGAGCGTAGCGACGAACGTCTGCGTTTGGCTCAGACCGCTGCCCACCTGGGAACGTGGGAATGGGATCCCACAAGCGGCGCGACCGGCCTTTCGCCCGAGCTCCATCGGCTCTTTGGGACCGATCCGGACGATCCTCAACATGTCGAGAAATGGCGTTTGCGTGTCGCCCCGGACGATTTGTCACGGGTACGACAGCTCATGGAACAGGGGTTCAAGGCTGGCGAAATGGATTTCGAGTACCGCTATATTCACCCCGAGCTTGGGCCGCGCTGGTTTTACTGCAAAGGCCGCCGCCTCAATAACGAATCGCCCATGTTCGGCGTCGTTCTGGACATAACCGAACGCAAAAAGACGGAGGAAGCGCTTCGCGACAGCGAGCAGCGTCTGCGCGCCATCGTGGAAACCACACCGGAATGCGTGAAGCTCGTCGGTGCGGACGGCACGTTGCTGCACATGAACGAAGTGGGGCTGGCCATGGTTGGCGCGGACCGCGCTGACAAGGTCGTGGGCAAGAGCGTGTATGACCTGATCGCGCCGGAGGACCGCGAGCGTTTTCGGGCCTTCAACGAAGGGATTTGCCAGGGGGGGAAAGGGTCTATCGAATTTGACATCGTGGGGTTGAACGGGGCGCGCCGGCGCGTCGAAACCCACGCCGCACCGCTGCGTCAGCCGGACGGCCGTTCTATACAATTGGCGGTAACCCGCGACGTCACGCAGCGCAAGCTCGCCGACCGCGCGACCGCCTTGCTCGCGGCGATCGTAAATTCCTCCGACGACGCCATCATCAGCAAGAATCTGGACGGCATCATCACAAGCTGGAACAAGGGAGCCGAGCGAATTTTCGGCTACACAGCGGAAGAAGCCGTTCATCGGCACATCAGCCTGATCATTCCCCCTGACCGGCTGCAAGAGGAGGCCGATATCCTCGCCCGCCTCCGTCGCGGCGAGCGCATCGACCATTTCGAGACGATCCGCAGGCGAAAGGACGGAGCGCTTCTCAACATTTCGGTAACGATTTCACCGGTAAAAGACGCCGCTGGCCGCGTCACCGGCGCCTCCAAAGTAGCGAGGGACATAACCGAGCGGAAGCGGGCCGAAGAGGCGCTGCGGCAAAGTGAGGACCGGTTCCGAACGCTCTCCGAACGGCTTGATTCGGAAGTGCGCGCCCGCACGAGAGAACTGGAAGAGCGGAACGCCGACGTCGTCAGGCAGTCCGAGCGTCTCCGGGAACTCTCCTGGCGGCTTCTGCGGACGCAGGACGAAGAACGCCGGCACATTGCGCGCGAACTGCACGACAGCGCGGGGCAAACGCTTGCGGTCCTGGGAATGAACCTCTCCACTATCGTGCAGATCGCGAAGGAGAAGGCACCCGATCTGGTGCAATCGGCGCAAGAGACGCAGGAGCTGGCGCAGCAATTGACGAAAGAGATCCGGACGACCTCTTACCTGCTGCATCCACCGCTGCTTGACGAAAATGGGCTCCCCGCCGCTCTTTCCTGGTACATTCGCGGGCTCACAGAACGCAGCGACTTCGATATCGCGTTCACCATTTCCGAAGAGTTTGGAAGGCTGTCACGCGGCATGGAACTGGTCATTTTCCGCCTCGTACAGGAATGCTTGACGAACGTTCACCGTCACTCCGGGAGCAAGAGCGCGGCAATCCATATCGTGCGCGAACCCGACAGAATCCTGGTTGAAGTCCGGGACCGCGGCAAAGGCATCCCTCCGGAAAAACTGGCCGAAATTCAGTCAAGCGGCTCGGGAGTGGGAATCAGCGGAATGCGAGAGCGCCTGCGGCAATTTCACGGGGAAATGATCATCCAGTCGACCGCCGGCGGCACAACTGTCCTTGTGACGATTCCGGTCCCCACCGAAGAGCCCGGAATTCCGCAAGGCGCGCGGCAGACCCTCAAGCCCGCCGTGTAAGACGTCGACCGTTTGACCCGCAGCATGCTCATCGGCTATGATGACGCTGCGGGGTGGAGCAGCCTGGTAGCTCGTCGGGCTCATAACCCGGAGGTCGTTGGTTCAAATCCAACCCCCGCAACCATTCTTCCCACTTTCCGCTTCCTTTCCCTAAGCCCGTCTCGCTGGACTTCCTCGCGTGCGCCGCTGCGCGGCTGGGTCCGGAGGCCGTTGCATCACATCGAATCGTTGCAGGATCTGGGCCGCCAGGCATAGGCCGTGAGTAGAATCAATGCTAGTCCAACTCGCAGATAGGAGTGAACGCTCGCACCCTTATGCCGGAGACACTGCAGTGGATCATCCTTGCGTTCGCCGCTTTGTTCGCCTCAACCTTGGCGGCAGTCGCAGGATTCGGTGGCGCAGCCGTTCTGCTTCCCGTGCTGGTTGCGGCATTTGGGGTCCGCGATGCGATTCCGATTCTCACGGTTGCGCAGTTGATCGGGAACGGCAGCCGGGTCTGGTTCAATCGCCGAGAAGTGAACTGGCAAGTGGTCGGTTGGTTTGCTCTTGGTGGTGTGCCGATGGCGCTGCTCGGCGGCTACCTGTTTGCTCAGGCGCCTCTGTCGGCGCTGACCAGGCTGCTCGGCGCGTTTCTGCTCTTCGTGGTGGTGTGGCGGCACATCCGCCCGAAACGGCCGAAGCCTTTTTCCGTTGTTGCGTTTGCGGGAATCGGCGCCGGAGCAAGCTTTCTCTCCGCTCTTCTTGGCAGTGTCGGACCGGTCATGGCGCCATTTTTCCTGGCGTACGGTCTGCTCAAGGGCGCGTACATTGGAACCGAGGCGCTTTCGACGGTGGTCATGCACATCGCGAAATTGGTGGCTTATCGTCAGACAGCCGTACTGACACGCTCGGGCGTATTTGCCGGCCTCGCCCTTGGACCGATTATGGTTTTGGGATCATTTCTCGGTAAGCAAATCGTGGATCGGCTCCCGGAGAAGGTATTCGTGGCGATCATCGAAGCTGTACTGATCGTGGCGGGCGTCACGTTCCTCGTCCGCGGATGATGCGTCTGCGGCGAACGCATGGCGTGCTGGGTCGCGGCAGAAATTGCGCCGCGCCGGATCGATGCGCCCGTGAAGAATGGTTGTGCTCTTGGCGGGCAACAACCTTGAACGACGGAGAGCGCGCATGCTACCCTGCGAATGTCTCCAAAGGCTGGTGTGGCGGAACTGGCAGACGCGCCGGACTCA
>DATGHM010000122.1:0-29245 GCA_035307985.1 Candidatus Acidiferrales bacterium | reverse complement strand
CATCGAGCGCCGACGCAGCGCGCGCCTCGCGCCGCAGCCGTTCCAGCGCCGAAGCGTCCCGAGCCAATTCTGCTGGAAGGAATTTCAGAGCAACGTGCCGTCCCAGGTTTAGATCCTCTGCCTGGTAGACAACGCCCATCCCGCCGCCGCCCAATTTTTCCAGGATGCGGTAGTGCGAAATCGTTTTGCCGATCAGTGAATCCTGCTCCGTCATCCCGCTCCTTTATGCCTTCCTGTCTCGGAAACGTTCTTCCGCTGGCGCATTCTATGCGTGACCGCAACCAACGTCAACGCGGCCAATGGTCAATCGCCGGTCCGGAACTCTCACGTCTTTCTGTCTTCGCCGCTGGCCGAAACGTCCAATACAAGAATGAGAATCCATGCTAAGGTACGGCGACCAAAATGGGCGACCCCCTATCGACGACCATCGGCGGACCCCACTCGAATGCCTATAACCGTTTCCTGTTGCTGGTGGCCGGACTCGGCGGCCTGCTCTACGGCGTTGACGTCGGCATCATCGCCGGTGCGCTGCCCTACCTGGAAGCCACTTCCGGCCTGAACGCCCAGCAATTGTCGTTCGTCGTGGCGGCCGTGCTGATGGGGACCGTGATTTCCACCCTCTTTGCCGGGTTGCTTTCCGACCGTCTCGGCCGAAAACCGGTGATGATCCTGAGCGGGTTTCTGTTTGCCGCCAGCATTCCGGTCATTGCTCTGTCGCACGGCTACGAACCTCTGATCCTCGGACGATTGTGCCAGGGGATCAGCGCGGGTTTGATTGGCGTGGTCGTACCCTTGTATCTCGCCGAATGCCTTGTGCCCGAGCAACGCGGCCGGGGAACGGCCATGTTTCAATGGCTGCTCACGATTGGTATTGTCGCCGCCGCGGGCGTGGGCATGTATTTCAGCCTGCGCGTCGACGAAGTCGCCAAGTTGGGGAACGGTGAGCTTCTCTATGCCTTCAAGGATCACGCATGGCGCGGCATTTTCTGGGTTTCGCTGCCTCCCGGTTTGCTGTTCGTGATCGGTAGCTTCTGGGTGGCGGAGTCGCCACGCTGGCTCTTCCGCCGCGGCAAACCGGAGCTCGCGCTCAAAGCTCTGCTGCGCTCGCGGGCTCCGGAGCAAGCCCGCATCGAACTCGACGAAATGAAGCGCAACCTCGAAGCGGAAACCGCCGCGTCGCGCGGACGCAAGGTGGCGGAATCGCTGCTGAAACGCAAATATGTAATTCCCTTCATCCTGGCCTGCGTCATTCTGGCCTGCAATACGGCCACAGGCATCAACTCGATTATCGGCTATAACACGACGATCCTGATCCAAAGCGGGTTGTCGGACGTGCAAGCGCACTGGGGATACATCCTGTTCACGTTGGTGAATGCGCTGGCGACCGTCATCGGCGTTCTCCTAGTGGATCGCAAAGGCAGAAAATTTCTGTTGTCGCTGGGCACAGCGGGCGTAGTGCTGTCGCTGCTGCTGACGGCCTTTCTCTTCCACCGCAACGAGAGGCAGCGTGTGGACGTGCCCCAGGCCGTCCAGGCGATGGTGGATGGGCAGACGAGCTTGAAATTGGACTTCACCCCCGCCATCGAGCGGCAGTGGGTCACGGAGGCAGGCCACGCCAACCTCGCCGGACAGCCCGCGGCCCTGACCATCATTTATTCCTACGGCGACTTCAGCGCCGCGACGCCCGTGGCACGTTCCAACCAGCCCCAGGCAGCTCCCGTCGTGCTCAGCCGGTCGAGCTGCGTGCCCGCCAACAAGGTGCTCGCGTTCTTCTCCGATCCATTCGGCAATCTGGATCAGGCGCGGTCGGCTCCCCTGCGCATCCAGCATGCGTTGATCACGCCGCTGCCCGGCCAGGACAACGGCTGGGTGGTGGCCCTCAGCCTGTTTCTCTTCGTCGGGTTTTATGCGATGGGACCGGGCATCTGCGTCTGGCTGGCTTTGTCGGAATTGATGCCCACGCGCATCCGCTCGAACGGCATGAGCATCGCTCTGGTTCTGAACGAAGCCGTTTCCACCTTCTTTGCCGCCATTTTCCTACCGACCGTGGGCCGCTACGGTTACGTCCTGATGTTTTTGGTGTTTGCCGGATTCAGCGTCATCTACTTTGTCACGGTGACTTTCTTCCTCCCGGAAACGAAAGGCAAGACGCTCGAAGAGATCGAAGACTATTTCTCCGGCTCGAGCCCGACCCCGGGGCCCAGCCAATAAATCCACATTTCTCCGCCCTGCGGGTTCAGGATCGAGTACCGACCCGACGGTCAGACTCGTGAACACCGGTGCTCGTCATCCGCGGCGGTCTCTAATGCCGCCTCTGCGCCTCGATGACTGCGGCGAAGTCCTGATCGCCGTACCCATTCCGGGCCGCATCTTCGAACACTTCGATAGCCGGCGCAGCGGTCTTTAGCGCGAGGCCGCGCTGTTTCGCTTCCTCCGTCGCGTACTTCAAATCCTTCGCCATCAGCCGCAGGACGAAATTTGGCGTCAAATCGCCGCTCGCCACGCGCGACCAGATAGCCCTGATGAGCGGACTCCCGGGCGCGCCATTGCACAAAATCTTTGCCGCCTGCTCGCGGTTCAGTTCGCCTGCTTCGACAAGCGCCATGGCTTCGGCAAACGATGCCGCCTGGACGCCGCACAGAAAATTGTTGACGAGCTTCATCGTCGCGCCGCTGCCCGTTGGTCCCAGGTGAACGATGTCGCGACTCATGGCCGCGAGCACCGGCCTGGCCGCCTCCAATGCCTGTGCCGATCCGCCCACGAGGAACAGTAGCTCGCCCGACGCCGCGTGCGGTTTCGTCCCCGTCACCGGCGCGTCGAGAAATTCGCATTTCTGGCGCGACGCTGCCGCGGCCAGTTCGCGCACCCAACCAGGCGTTAGCGTGCTCGATTCGATCAGCACGGTTCCCGGCGCCACTCCCGCGAGCGCACCATTTTCTCCCAGCCAGACCGCGCGCGAGGCGGCATCGTCCGCCACCATGCCGATCACGACCCGCGCCTGCGCCGCAGCTTCGCGAGGCGAGCCCGCCACCGTCGCGCCGTCTGCTGCCAGAGCTTCCGCTTTCTCGCGGCTCCGGTTGTACACCGTCACCGGAAACTTCTCGGACAGCAGGCGCCCCGCCATGCCCGTGCCCATCAGCCCCAATCCTAAAATCGCCACATGCGGCTTCGGCATCATTCTCCTCACCCTATGGAAGCAACGTTCACCAGCTTCGCTGCGCCTCGCTCCACCCGCACCGGGTTGCGCAGCGCCCGTCCGAAGCCTTCGAATCGCACCTGCATTACGTCCCCGTCGCGAAGCTCAATGCCGTCTCCAAAGCTCAAGCAATCGGCGCCGAGAAAATGCACGTGCAGGTCCCCGGGCCTGCGGTGCGTATCGAATTTGAAGTGGTGATGCTCGATATTCCGCAGGCTGTGGCACATTTCCGCCTCGCCCGTGCGAATTTGCTTCCGCCACAGCACGCTCGCATCGCGCTCGATCACCACCTCGCCCGGCACCGACTGAAAATCCGCGTCGAGCACGAGCTCGGGCCCGATCGCACAGGTGCGAATCTTCGAACTCGCCAGGTTCAGATAATTCTTCTTCTCGAACTTATGATCGGAAAACTCGTTTCCGGCGGCCATGCCCACGCGCCGCGGCACTCCCGCCGCATCCGCAAAATAGATGCCGGCGATTTCGCCCTCTTCGCCGCCATCTTCCGCGTGCGCGGGAGTTTCCAGGGCTTCGCCATGCGCGCGCAGGATCGTACCCGTTCCTTTATAGAACCATTCCGGCGCTGTGCCAATCTGCCCGGCCGGTGGGCGCCCTCCCTCGATTCCCCGGCGAAACATCTTCATGCTGTCGGTCAGGTCCTCGTCTTTCGCGTGCATGGCCTGCCGTTCGCGCGCACTGCCCAGATGCGTCAGGCCCGTGCCGGAGACGAGGCACCGCGCCGGTTCGCGGGGATGATCCACCGGCGCAAGCAACCGCCATGGCGAAGCGCCGCGATAAATCGGGTCGTAATCCAGCAACTCCTGGGTGACCTTTCGTTGCGCGAGCGCGCTGAGCGACAAGTCCGCTGCAAGCGCCTCTTCCACCAGCGCATACACCGATTCGCAATCGCCCAGCAGGCGCAACCGCGGCTCCTCTACAATTGCCACGCACCGCGTGTTCTCATTTCGAACCTGCACAAGCCGCATCACGCCTTTCGCCTCACTCGATCACCTCGAAGTTTGCGAGCGCCTTCTCATTCACGCGCAATCCCAGCCCCGGCGTATTGTCGTCAAGCTCCACGAACCCATTCCGCGCCTTCGGTTCGCCCTCGAAGATGTACCAGAAAAGTTCGTTGCCTACCTCCACGTCCACAATCGGAAAATATTCAGCCATCGGCGAGTTCAGGCTCGCCATCACGACGTGGTAATTGTGCATCTGCCCGGCATGGGGGATCACCGGCACGGAATACGATTCGGCGAGCGCGGCGATTTTGCGCGCTTGCGTGATTCCTCCCACGCGATTCGTATCGAATTGTATATAGTCCACGGCGCGCGCCTCCAGCAAATCGCGGAAGCCATATTGCGTGTGCTCGTGTTCGCCGCCCGCGATTGGAATTCTGCCGTATGACTTCAGCTCGGCATATCCGCCAATATCGTCTGGAATCACCGGCTCTTCCAGCCAGCGCAAGTGAAAGGGTTCGAGCAGCGGCAACATGCGTTTCGCGTAGTCAAGCGTCCAGCCCATGTAAGCGTCCGCCATCACGTCAATGCCGTCGCCCACCGCTTCTCGTACGGTACGCACCAGATCAAGATTCCGCTGCATTCCCGCCGCTCCGTCCGCCGGACCCCACCCGAAGCGCAGCTTCATCGCCTGATATCCTTCCTTCTTGTACCGCTTGGCCTCGGCCGCAAGTTCGCCGAGAGGCACGCTGTACAGCCGGCTCGCATACACAGGAATGCGCGGCTTCGTCCGCCCGCCCAGGAGCCGGAAAACGGGCTGCTTTGCGGATTTGCCCAGAATGTCCCACAGCGCGATATCCACCGCGCTGATCGCCGCCATGCCGATTCCTTTCCGCCCGAACGCCATCGTCTTGCGGTACATGTGCTGCCATAGAAATTCGACGTCCCACGGGTTGGCGCCGATCAGCAGCGGCTTCAAGTAGAGGTCAATCACCTGCTTGGCCACCTGAGGAGCCAGCGCCGCGTTACCGATTCCCGCCAGGCCATCGTCCGTGAACACCTCGGCGATCAGCCATCCGTGAAACGTGAACGTGCTCATCGAAGAGTCGGACATCGACAACAGGTCCATCGGATTCGTGCAGAAGTGTGGCGGCAGCGAAACCGTCTTCCCGCGCCAGCGGACCACCCGGGTGCGGATCTCCTTGATCTTCATCGTGCTCCTCCGTATTCAAGCTTGCGCCCCTCCGCCAGCGGCCGTATCGCCGGGACCATGCCCAGGATCACCAGGAACGCAATCACGTGCAGCGTTCCCGCCATGGTGAACACCACGCCGTAGCCGAATCCATGATCCAGCAGGTATCCCACCAGCTCGCCGAACGCAATCCCGCCCATCGCGCCGCCGAATCCCACCAATCCCGCGACCGCTCCCACCGCGTTGGTCGGAAACAAGTCCGCCGGCACGATCATCACCAGCGTGGACCACGATTGTTGCCCGAAATACGCCAGGCTGAAAATCGCGAGCGCCCACGACACCGCAACGTGCGGTACCAGCAAAATACTCGGCATCATGGCGGCGCTCAGGCCCAGGGCCACTTTCCGGGCGGTATTCACGGAGAATTTCTTTCGCACCAGGTAACTCGAAAACCAGCCGCCCACCAGGCAGCCGATCCCCGACGCCGCGTATGGAATCCAGGCGAGCCTTCCAACCGCTTTGATGTCGAAACCCCTCACGTCATACAGATATTTCGGTAGCCAAAAAAGATAAAAGTACCACGCCGAATCGCTCAGGAATTTCGCGATCACCAGTCCCCAGGCTTCACGGACGCGCAACAGTTCCAGCCACTTGTATTTCCGGGCCCCCGCGGCCGATTCCGTCATGGGCCGAAGCTCTTCGCGCTCGCGCGCGCTGATCCGCGGATGCTCGGCCGGCGAGAAATACGCGAGCCGCCACCAGATCGTCCAGGCAATGCCCAACGCGCCGGTGATCGCAAAAATCCAGCGCCAGCTCAGGAAACCCAGCACGAGCGCGATCAGAGGTGGCGCCGCAACGGCCCCTACCGCCGTCCCGCCGTTGATGATTCCCATGGCCGTCGCGCTTTCATGCGGCGGGAACCATTCGGAAACAGCGCGCGTGGCCGCCGGAAAACCGCCGCCTTCTCCCACGCCCAGCAGGAACCGGCTTGCCATCAGCATCGCGAATGTCGTCGCCAGCGAATGGCTCGCGCACGCGAGCGACCAGAACGTCATGATCAGCGTGAATCCCAGCCGTGTCCCGAGCGCGTCGGTTAGCTTCCCGCCGCCGGCGTACATGAACGCGTACGACAGCAAAAACGCCGACTGCAAATCCGAAAACTGCTCGTTCGAGAGCGGGATGTCCTTGCTGATGGCCTGGATCGCCACGGGAAGCGTTTGCCGGTCCAGGTAGCTGATCGCGATCGCCGCACTGATCAGAATCGCGATGCGCCAGCGTATTGCCATTCTCTCCTCGGGTGCCCCGCCGCGGTGCGGCGAGAAACGAGCGAGCATCATAGCAAACGCTCTGCGGATCGGGCGGCCGCTTTCGCGGGGTGGTCTTCTGGTCTTCTTTGTGGAGACGACGCGGAACAGCCTCGAATAAATCCGAGACTGTTTTTCCGGGCGCCGGAGCGCGGCTACTGCGGTCCGTTGACGCCGCTAAGGAAGCCGCCGATGTGACCGGTTAACGCTATCAGAATCACAACGGCCAGTTCCGCCGTCAGGCGAATGGCCGGCGCTGGTTGCCGCTGTGTGCGTCGAGCCCGGAACTCCAGCCACCACAGCAGCCAAATCGCGGCAGTAGAGAGCAGCGCGAAGATCAAATGCAACCTGAGATTTCCTTTGAGCCTTGCGCCGTCGAGCTGCAGTTGCCAGGCAAGAAGGCCCGTCGCCACGGCCGGCAGAGCCGAAAGAGCCGCCGCCAACAAATTGTAATAGGCAGCAGCCGCGAGTGTGCGGCTCCCCTTCCAAAGCGCGATCGCATCGAATGCCACGCTGGTGATGAACAGCCCGATCGGAAAATGGATCAGCACTACATGTTGTGCGTGCCGTGCGAGCAACGCAGCTTTCAAGTCGAAAGGATTCATCGCTTCGCCCCGTCCTACTGGACTATCACTTCGGCCGTCATCCGAGGATGGACCGGGCAGAAGTAGGGATACTTGCCGGCTTTGGTGAAGGTGTAGGAGAAATGATCTCCAGTGTCGAGGGCTTTCGACCGGAAGGTTTTGGTGTCGTCGCTCACTACCGTATGCGGTACATCGTCGTCGTTCGTCCAGGTGACTGTGGTCCCTGCGGCGACCGTCACAGTCGCAGGAGTGAAGCTGAAGTTGTCGATTTTAATTTCGACTCCTTTGGGGGCGTTCTGTCCAAGGCCAGCCGCATGACTTCTTTGAGCGCCGGCCATCACGACGAATGCCGCGATCACAATTAGCGCCATTCCGAGTATCCACTTCGCTTTTTGCACCTTCATTGCTCTTTCTCCTTTGAAATTCTCTTGCATATAGGAATTCGAGTTTCTCGGTGATTTAAAATCAAGCCAGCGACGAATCGATGATTCCCAGCGTGTGCCTTCCGCGGACGAGGTTCACATCCGTAATTCCCAATACGCTGCGCAGCCTGTCCGCCGGCACTTTCATGGGGCCTGGTGAATCGGCTTGGCCGGGCGCAGCTTGCGGGAAGGCGGTCGAGCAGGCTGTGTGGAATGTGATGTTTCCCTCCACCTTCTGCATCGTCTGATGAATGTGCCCGTTCAAGACCGTCACTGAGCCGAAGCGTTTCAGATAAGAAAGCGCCTGTTCGCTGTCGTCGGTTCCCCAACCCCACTGCGGATAGACTGCCCAGAGGGGAATGTGTGCGAAGGCGACGATCGGCGTGCTGCTCTTGAGGCTCGAAACGTCCTTCTCGAGCCATTCGAGCTGCTCGGCGCCAAGACTGCCCAGTCCGCCTGCCTTGAGGTTCAGTACGTTGACCAAGCCGATGAAATGCGCTCCATTCTGGTCGAAGCTGTACCAGCCATCGCCCATTGTTCCTTTGCCGAAACGCTCGCGGAACATCACGCCATTGTCGTTGAGCACGTCGTGCTCGCCGGGGACGTAGAAGATGCGTCCGGTCTTCAGACTCTTGAGCGACTCAGCCAACGTGTCGAATTCTTCAGGCTTGGACAGCTGCGTCAGGTCGCCCGTGTGAAGCACGAACGAGGGAGGCGTCGGCAGCGCGTTCACCTTGGCAATCGCTTCGCGCAGCGTAGCCGTGACGTCCGGGTTAGCGGCCTTATTGAATCCGATGTGGCTGTCGCTGATTTGCACGAAGCTTAGGTCGCCGGTGATCTTGCCGATCTTCTGTTGCAGAACGTCGCTGAGGGCGAACGACTTCAGAACGCCTCCCTGAAGTACGCACAGGGCGCCCGTGCCGGCCCAAGCCATGCACTTCAGAAAACCGCGACGATCCACTCCGTCGTTTTCGAGATTCTCTTTGATATAATTTGACATTCGCTTTCCTCCGTTCGCTCATCCGCTTCGGCCTGTTGGCCGCTTCCGTTGCGTTCACCTATCCAGACCCGTGCCGCGACGGAAATATTCCCTTCGCCGGCGATTAAGTTTGGAAATGCTCCCAGAATTTTTCCCGCGGCTTTCACTTGCATCTGGTGGGAATAAATTCGCTTGATATCCGGTCTGGAGGGTTGAGAGTCTAATGCCCGCATGGGAGAACAGCTTCAACCGGGCCAAGCTGCGGGCTTCGAGCAAATCGTGCTGCCCCACCTCGATGCGGCCTACAACCTCGCACGCTGGCTGGTCCGCAACACGCAGGACGCCGAAGACATTGTTCAGGAATCGTACCTTCGCGCGTTCAAATTCTTCGGGGGCTATCAGGGAGGCGACGCCCGCGCCTGGTTGCTGAAGATCGTGCGCAATACCAGCTATTCATTCCTGGAGAAGAATCGTCCCGCCGATCTGACGGAAGAATTCGACGAAACGATTCACACGGCCGCCGCCGGGCGGCCCGACGCCGAAGCGGCGCTCGTGCAGTCCGCCGACAGCCGCATGCTTCGAGAGGCTCTCGACAAATTGCCCGTGAGCTATCGCGAGGTTCTGGTCCTGCGCGAACTCGAGGGGATGTCCTACAAGGAAATCGCCGAAGTGATGGGCGTGCCCATTGGCACAGTGATGTCGGGGCTGGCCCGCGGGCGCGGCCAGTTGCGGGAATGCTTGCTGCGGGCTCGTGATCAGGAGGCGCAACGTGGCGTGCGAAGGTAACGGACCGTTGCTCCACGGCTATCTGGATGGCGAGCTCGACCTCGTTCGCACCCTCGAATTCGAGGAGCATCTGAAGACGTGCGCAGACTGCGCCGCGGAACTCCGCGAACAGCAGGTGATACGCCAGTCGTTGCGATCATCGAACCTCTACGAGCGAGCCCCTGAAACACTCCAATCTCGCATTCGTGCCCCGCTTCAGGCCGGCGATGTCCAACGCAAAGTCGTCCCAATCCCGCGGCGCTCCGTCCTTGCCTGGTTCGCGGCGGCCGCCGCCGTGGTCTTCGCCTTTATTTTGGGCGGACGCTTGATTCCGCAGCTCGGAACCGGGCAGCAGACGAATCTGATCGCTCAGGAAATTGTAGCCAGCCATATACGCTCGCTGCAGCCGGGCCACTTGTTCGACGTGCAGTCCACCGACCAGCACACCGTGAAGCCCTGGTTCGACGGCAAGATTGATTTCGCGCCGCCGGTGGTCGATCTCGCATCGGAAGGGTTTCCTCTAGTTGGTGGACGGCTCGATTACGTAGATGGCCGGCCGGTGTCGGCGCTGGTTTATCGCCGGCGCTTGCATTACATCAATGTGTTTATCTGGCCTTCGGCGGAAGGACAAAACGCAACAGCAGCCGTGCAGGTGCGCGAAGGGTACAACATTCTTCATTGGACGCGGGGCGGGATGACCTTCTGGGCGGTCTCTGACCTTGCCGGCGACGAACTGAAAACCTTTGCGGATCTACTTCGGAAATAGTCGCAGAGGCACTCGGTCCATTAATTCCTTGCGTATTCGCCAAACGGGTATATAGTTCAGCCCACATCACATCCTTCGAGGTCATCAGCGTGCGTATTTTTGTCTGCATTTTTCTGCGCTGCTTTCCCGATTTGTGACCCGGTCACGCATTTCCCAACAAATCCAAATTGGGCAACCCCAACCAAGAGAGAGGCTCGATGATTACGACTGTAGAGAAATCACGAAGGAGCAAAGTTATGAACAGCAGAATATGTAGACTCTTTGCGGGAATCTGTGTGCTGGCGATGGCCGCCATTTGGGCCGTCCCGGCAGGCGCGCAGATGTCGGAGGTGAAAGAGAAGCCGCCGATGTACTCCTATGTCGCCGATTGGATCATTCCGCGCGCGCACTGGGCGGACATGGACAAATCCTTCGCGGATGACGCGAAAGTTCTCGACAAAGCCATGGCCGACGGCACCATTGTGGCCTACGGCTACGACGTGACTTTGGTCCACACGGCCGAGGGTGCAACTCACGATGACTGGTGGTCCTCAATGTCCCTGGCCGGTGTGTTTAACACGCTCGACCGGTTCTACGCCAGCGGTTCGGTCGAATCCCCCGTCCTGGAGAGTGCCACGAAACACTGGGACAGCGTTTACGTCGCGCGCTATTACAACTGGCATTCCGGCCCGGTGAAGAATGGCTATGGCGTGGCCTCGTTCTTCAAATTGAAAGAGCACGCACCCGACAACGCGCTGAGCACACTCAGCAAGGGTCTGGTCGGACCACTGCTCGAGAAAATGCTCGCCGACGGCACGATCAGCGAATGGGAAATCGACACTCAGGCGTTTGACACCGAAGCGCCAGGCACCTTCGTCATCTATTACATCGCGAACAACGCCGACGCGATGGACAAGGTTAACGCGGCGATACAAGAAGACCTGAAGTCGAACCCGCTGGCAGGGCCCGCGTTCGGTTCTGCGGTCAACTCGTCCTCCAGCCGCGATGAGGTCACCCGCTCCACCGCAACCTACAAATAGCAGCGGACGAGCATTCCTGTCCGGTCGCGAGCGGACCCGCCGTCCTGGTTTCGCTCGCGCCCTGGGCGCCGATGAAAATCAGTTTCAGTCGACAGTCCACCGCCAAGTAACGTCCGGTCGTGGCTCGCCCGAGGCCCGCTCTTCGTGCTATGGTCTGCGCGTCCCGGCGGCTTGAATCTTTGGCCGGCCCTACAGACGACGCCTACTCGCAACACGTTGCGAATAGAATTCGCCGCAAGCCCATGAAACAAAAAGACCTGACAATTTCTACTCGCAACAAAATGCACGGCGTGAAGTTCGCTTTTGTTTTGCTTTTTGCGCCGCTGAGGCGTTCGATGGCCTTCCATCCCGGTTTGCCGTTCGCCTGCGCTCTCCTGATCTTCTCCCTCGCTTTCGCCGGATCGCCGCGGGCTAATCGGACCCACTCCACGCCGTCGCCCGGCTCACCGGGTGCGGCCAATGCTTCGCCGCGGGAACCTGTCGCCGCCACTCCGCCCATGGGCTGGAACAGTTGGGATTCCTACGGCGAGTCGGTGAGCGAAGCGGACATTCGCGCAAACGCGAAGATGATGGCTCGACGCCTGAAATCGTTCGGCTGGCAATACATCGTCGTGGACATGGGCTGGTACGTGACGAATCATTCCGCGGGCGTCAACGCGAGCGATGCGCAGTTCAGTCTCGACAAGTTCGGGCGCTACACGCCCGCGATCAACTCGATTCCATCGGCAGCCAATGGAGAAGGGTTCAAGCCGCTAGCCGGCTACGTTCACTCTCTGGGCCTGAAACTCGGCATCCATATTCTTCGCGGAATTCCGAAAATTGCCGTGAACGAGAATCTCCCGATTTTCAATTCTCCCTTCCACGCCGCTGACGCGGCGGACACGAACGACACCTGCCCGTGGAACTCGTTCAACTACGGGGTTGATCCGTCGAAACCCGCCGCGCAGGCCTACTACGATTCGATTGTTCGCCTCTATGCCGGCTGGGGCGTGGATTTTCTGAAGGTGGATTGCATCGCCGACCATCCCTACAACGGCGAAGACATTCGCATGCTGGCCGAAGCGATTCACAGAGCCGGCCGGCCGATGGTATTGAGTCTTTCACCGGGTCCCGCATCTCTTGCGAAGGCCGATGTGTTCCAACAATACGCGCAGATGTGGCGCATCTCGGACGATGTTTGGGACATCTGGTATGGGCGCACGAATTTTCCGCAGGGACCGGGCAATCAGTTCGCGCGCGCGGCGGAATGGGAGAAATATTCCGGCCCGGGACACTGGCCCGATGCGGACATGCTGCCGATCGGACGGCTCGAACCGTCTGCGGGTTGGGGACCATCGCGTGCGACGCGCCTCACGCGCGACGAGCAGCGCACGATGATGACGTTGTGGTGCATTTTTCGCTCGCCTCTGATCATGGGTGGGAACCTGACGCTCCTCGACGATTGGACCGGGTCGCTTCTGACGAATCCCGAAGTGATCGCCGTCGATCAACATTCGCGCGACAACCACGCCGTAATCAACACGAGTAAAGCGGCGGTCTGGCTCGCGCGGCCGGAAACAGGAGACCAGGCCGACTACTATCTCGCGCTGTTCAATCTCGAAGCCGCGCGGCAGACGCTCGCCTATTCCTGGAAGGATCTGGGACTAGGCGGCTCGAAATACGAACTGCGCGATTTGTGGGAGCGGAAGGAATCTGCTCCAGCCGCTTCCGTCTCGATTACCCTGGCTCCGCACGCGTCGGTTCTCTGCCGCATCTCCCCGCGCTGAAGCCGCGAGGCAGGCAATCTATTTGACGACCACCCCAAAATTGGAAGATGACGCCGTGGTGCGTCAAGTGTCCGGAATGTCCGCAAATGGCACGAACGGGAATTTCCCTGCTGCTGACTCGCCGAGAGCGGCGGCCTGTATGGCGCCGGAGTATCACGAGTTTGATTGTTGGATTGGCGACCGGGACGTGTGCGAATCCGGGACTCCGCTCCGGTAGCGCACGTCCGTGTGACTTGCGTCCTTGGAGGATGTGTCCTGCACGAGGACTACGAAGAGCCGAACAGCGCATTAGGCCAACGCTTCAGCGTTTACGATGGGCCGAGAGTCGAGAAACGTGTGGCACCAAGCCTGGGTGACGAACGGAGGGAAATTGTTTGTGATCGAAGGTAAGTTCGGGACAAATCGCATGATTCTGAGTGGCGTGGATCACGCGCGAAGCTATGAATTGGTTTGCGGCAGCTGGAAACCGTTGCCCGGCGGAGGCGTTCGAGAGATAGCGGTCCTATCGACGGACGGAGGCAGGACGTGGAAGCCGTGGTTCGATTTATATTTTCATCGTAGGAGAGCCACCCCAAAGAAGTGAGCGATTCCTTTCTCCAATCCTCGCCCGATATGCCAGCATCTCGCCCCGCTACACTACGTCGGGTTACCTTTTGCCGCCGCTTTCGTCCAAGCAGGTATTGGGGGCTTGTCCTACGCCCTCGAGGCCCCATCCGATGGATACGACCGCTAATCGATCTGCGCGGCCGCAAAAGAGTGGACCGCGGAAGATTGCACTCAAGACGGAGGGGAAAACCGTCTTCGTTGATCCCGCCGAAGTGAGCGTGATCGAGGGGCGGGGGAATTATGTGCAGTTACAAACTCCCGTCCGTTCCTACCTCGTGCGCGAATCAGTCTCAAACGTGGCGAGCAAGCTGGAGCGCTACGGATTCGTGCGAATTCACCGCTCCACAATTATCAACGCTTCGCTCGTGGAAGAAAGTAGAACGTCGCCTTCGGGGGAAGCGCGGGTCCGCCTCAAGGGAGGAGCGAAGGAGTACAACGTTTCAAAGAAGTATAAAAGCGCACTAAAGCCGTTGGCGACCTGCTGGATCTGACCGGCGGGGCACCCCACATCAGGTGTTTCCGGCCTTCATTTGCGTGCTAAACCCGATGGCACGCCTTCTCCCAGACTCCTACCTTAGAAGGCGGGGCTCAGCCCGGACATTCGTGAAGGAACGACGGCGCGCATTCCCGTCTAAAGGGTCACGAGCCCCACCAACAACCGGGAGAGAAAAATGGCGGAACGCAACAAACAGCAATGCGCCAATCCAGCTTGCTCGTGTCCGGTCACATCTGGCGAATATTGCAGCACTGAATGTCAGTCGGCCGCGGAGAGCCAGAACAGAAAGACGTCGTGCGACTGCGGGCATGCGGACTGCCGTGGTAAAGCGCAGTACGCGAAGCCGCGGTGATCGATGCGATTCCGAAGCGCGCGCCGCTGATGAGAAGAACGCGGCAGGTGTGACCCTACAGGAACGGCTTGCGCCCAAAACAATCCATCTCTACCAACGACGGATCAGCTGGCCTCTGATTCCACGGCCGCGAGCTCGGGAACCTCGATATGGATCACGGTTCCCTGACCTTCCTGGCTGCGAATATCCATTTTGAATTGATCGCCGTAGAGAAGGCGAAGGCGCTCGTTGACGTTGCTGATACCGATGCCGCCGCCGTACACCTCGCGGAGACGTTCGGGCGATATGCCAATGCCGTTGTCCGCGATTTCGATGGCAAGCCTGCCGCCGGCCAAGTGAGCCCGGACGTAAATCTGGCCGCCCTCGAGGCGCGGCGCAAGGCCGTGCTTGATCGCGTTTTCCACCATGGGCTGCAGCAGCATGCTCGGAACGAACGCGTCCAGGGCCTCCTCGTCCACTTCCTTGAAGAACTGAAGCTTATCGCGGCCGAAGCGAATCACTTCGATGCTGAGATAATCGTCGATGAAGTCCAGCTCTTCGCGAAGGGCCACGAATGTCTCGTGCTTGCGAAGCAGGCTCCGCAGAATCTTCGACAGACGCAGCACGACCCCGCGAGCCAGATCCTGGTCGATCCGGATCAGTGAAGAAACGGTATTCAGCGTATTGAAGAGAAAATGAGGATTAATCTGGCTCGTAAGGGCGTCCATGCGCGCCTTCAGCAGCATTTGCTGGTTCTGCTCGAGGTTCATTTCGGTGCGCGTGTTGTTCCATATCTTGATCGGGAGGCCGACGCAGATGACCGAAGTGAATACCACCAGAACAAGCAGACCGGGATTCGGCGGGTACTCCGCCATAAGCCACGTGGGATGTGCGCGGAGCGCGGTGACCAGCAGGATGCGCCCCGATTCGAATGCGGCGCACGCGAAAAGCGGCAGCATGGCCCAGTT
Organism: Candidatus Acidiferrales bacterium; assembly: GCA_035307985.1. GTDB lineage: Bacteria > Acidobacteriota > Terriglobia > Acidiferrales > UBA7541 > Palsa-295. Next base: position 13,895 of record DATGHM010000122.1, on the reverse strand, counting down.
GCCCTGCCCGTAGCGAACGAGCTTCCACAGCGACTGCGGAATGTTTAGAAAGAGAAATGGCCCGAAGCGCCAGATGTCTTCCTTCTCGGGTATGGCGTCACGGATGACGCCCGCGAGCAAGCCGACGAGCGCGGCGACCGGGCTCGAAAGCCATTCGTGCATTCCGAAGGCGGGCAGGCTGATCATCGATCCGCCGAGCAGGCCCACCATCCGCCCGCCGACCAGCCCCATCAAGAACGATCCCTCCAGCATCAAATCGAAAAAGTGATATCCGCCGACGATACGAAGAATCACGCCGAGAGCCAGAGGCGGCGTCAGGAACAGCAGGAGCATCACTTTCTGGTCGGAGTCGCGGTTCTCCGTGAACAGCAGCTTCCGAAAGGACTTGAAGCGAACGAGGAGCGCCGCCAGCGCCGCCGCCCAGCACACTTTCAAGAGCAGCGTCAGAAGGAAATCCTTCAGACTCGGAAAAGTGCTCATATCTTCGAGTGCCCGAAGAAAGGCGCTCTGGCGCTAACTTAGCCAAAGCGGAAGGGGATGTAAAGCGATGGGACGGCGTTCCGTCGCGCGCCGGTCCGGCCGCCAGGCAAAAGCGCCAAGGCAGCCTGCTATAATGCGCGGTTCCATGAAGAGACGAGCCATACCGAAGGCGCGGGTTGTTGCGCGAGCCGATCTTCCGACGTCGTTCGGCGCGTTCGGAATCTTTGCGATTCGAGGCGCGCGGGCCGCGGACGAAGGAATTGCGATCGTCCACGGGGATTTGGGCGGGAGAGGCGAGACACGGCGCGCGAAGGCGCCCCTGGTGCGCGTCCACTCGCAATGCCTTACGGGCGACGTCTTCGGATCGGAGCGCTGCGATTGCCGTGCGCAACTCGAGTTTTCGCTCCGCAAAATCGCCAAGGAACCCGCGGGAATCGTGCTCTATCTTCCTCAGGAGGGCCGCGGGATCGGCTTGATCAACAAGATCAGGGCGTATGAGCTGCAGGATGCGGGATTGGATACCGTGGAGGCGAATCGGCGTTTGGGATTCGCGGCGGACACGCGCGATTACGAGTTTGCCGCCGACGCGCTAAAGGCGCTGGGCGTCCGCGCCGTGCGGTTGCTGTCGAATAATCCCGACAAGGTGCGCCAGCTCGAAAAATCGGGGATTCGCGTGGTGAAACGCGTTCCTTGCCGGCCGCCGACCAGCGCGCATTCGCAAGCGTATCTGCTCACCAAGCGCGACAAACTCGGCCATCTGCTCGCCGGCCTCTAAATCTTCGCTCTCATTCGTGGCGCAGTGCGATCACCGGATCGACGCGCATGGCGCGCCGCGCTGGAAGCAGGCACGCCAACAAGACTACGGCAAGCATCAGCAGAACCACTGCCGAGAACGTGGCCGGATCGTTCGGCGTAACGCCGAAAAGGAGCTTCGTCATCAGGCGCGTCAGCGCTACGGCTCCGAGGATCCCGGCCGCGGTTCCCACGATTGCCATGCGAAGGCCCTGTCCGATCACGAGTTTCAGCACGTCGATACGCCGCGCGCCCACGGCGATGCGGATGCCGATCTCGTGCGTCCGCTGGCTCACGCTATACGAAATGACGCCGTAGATACCCACCGCAACAAGGATCACTGCGAGTGCCGCAAACAAGCCGAGCAAAGCCGTGTTGAACTGCCGCTCCGCGAGCGAAAGTCCCAGGAGTTCTTCCATGCTCTGAATGCGGTTGAGCGGGATCTGACTGTCCAGCGTCCATATCTCGCCCTTGATCGCGGGAATCATGCTCCCCGAGGAATCCGGCATGCGCACCACGACGGACATCCAGCGGCGCCAGGCTTCATTCGTCTGCGCGAACGGCGTGAACACTGCGGGATACGCCGGTTCGGCGAGTGAGTATTGTTTCACGTCGCCCACGATGCCGATGATGGTCATCCAACGCGGCGGGCCCGTTTCGCGAGCCCAGTGAATCCGCTGTCCGATGGGATTCTGTCCTGCGTAGAACTTACGCGCCAGCGCCTCATTGATCACGGCGACGAGCGGATGATCCTCGCGGTCCTCCGGCGTGAATGTGCGGCCGGTGCGAAGCGGAATCCGCATCAGCCGGAAATAATCACCCATCACGCAGAAGCTGTCGACTTCCGGCTCATCGCCTTCCGCAACGGGCGGCCGGCCATCGAAGCCGAGACTGTGAGTCACTTCGCTGCCATTCAGCGGGACGTCGCCAACCATCGCTGCTTGAGTTCGCGGTAATGAGTTCAGCCGGTCGAGCAGTGCGCGGCGGAACTGGATCTGTTTGGGGATTTCCGCGTACCGGGTTACCGGCAACTGGACGTTGATCGCGATGACGCGCGCCGGGTCGAACCCGGGATCCACCCAGCGCAAGCGCGCGAAGCTCTTGATCAGCAATCCGGTCCCGGCGAGCAGGACGAGCGCAAGAGCGATCTCCACGACGACGAGCGCTTTTCGGAAATTGTGCCCGGCAGGACCGCCTGTCAGCGTTCGGGCTTCCTGTTTCAGCGTATCGGTGACGTCAGCGCGCGAGACGTTCCAGGCGGGAGCCAATCCGAAGACCACGCCGGTAAGCAGCGATACCACAAGCCCGAACACGACTACGGACGGGTCCATCGAGATTTTATTCAAGTGAGCCAGCGCCGCCGGCTTGGCCGCAATCAGCAGGCGCAAGCAAAGCGACGCCAATGGCAAGGCCACCGCCCCGCCGAGAACCGCCAGCAACGTGCTCTCCGTCAGCGCCTGGCGAACGAGCCGTCGCCTCCCGCCTCCGAGAGCCGCTCGGATCGTCATCTCGCGCTGACGCGACACGGAGCGCGCCATCAACAGGCCGGCAAAATTTGCACAGGCAATCAGCAGGACCACGCAGACCGCGGCGAAAAGCAGCAATAGCGCGGGACGCACGTCCCCGGTCACCGACTGCTGGAGCGGTACGGGCACCGAGTGCCGGCCCTTCTCCTCCCCGGGATAATCTTTGGCCATGCGGGCATCGATCGTGGCCATTCCGGCGGCCGCTTGAGCCAGGGTAACTCCCGGCTTGAGCCTCCAGTAAGACTTCATGAAATGCACGCCGCGATAGCGCGCAGCCTCGGGATAAACCACGCGCAACGACACGAAAACGTCGAGGCTGTATTGCGGCACGACGAAGCTCGCCGGCATCACGCCGATCACCGTATAGCGATTGTCGTCAAGCGGGATCGTTTTCCCGACGATGTTCGGGTCGCCATCGAGATACTCGCGCCAGAATGGGTACGACAGAACCACGACGCGCGGGCCGCCAAACCGATCGTCATCGGGCGAAAGCTCACGGCCCAGCATCGGCGGAACGTCCAGCGCCCGGAAGAGGCCCGCGTCCACGTATCCCGCATGAATGCCCAGCGGTTCCGCTCCGCCGGTATAAGTGAGCACCTCCGGGTTCACGCCGCCGCCGGCGGAAAAGAAGCTTCTGCTTTGGGCCTGGATGTCGTCAATGTCGAGCTCGGATTCGTTGCCGTGCCAGGTGACAAGCTGCTGCGGATTCGCGTACGGCAGCGGACGCAGCAGCACCGCATCGATCACCGTGAAAATCGCCGTGTTGGGGCCGATACCGAGGGCCAAAGTGAGAATCGCGGCGGCCGTGAAGCCGGGAGACTTGCGCAACATGCGCGCCCCGAAGCGAAGATCCTGCGCGAGGTCTTCGAACCAGTTCACGCCGCGTGATTCGCGCACACGGTCCTGGTGGGCCTCGGCGCAACCGAACTCGATGCGAGCACGACGGAGAGCCTCGCTGCGCGGAAGGCCGCCAGAGCGAGCCAGGTCGTCGGCGCGGTTCTCGATGTGGGACTGCATCTCGCTGTCGAGATCGCGTTCGAATTCAGAACGATGGCGAAACGTGCCCCACAGGGAACGGAGTCGAGCGAACATCGTTAGCCCTCCTGCGGTTTGGCGCTCAATGCTGAGCGGATAGCGGTCGAGAGGCGGTTCCAGCTTTCCGTTTCGTCGCGCAGCCGGCGGCGGCCGGCGGCCGTGAGGCGATAGAACTTCGCGCGGCGGTTGTTGTCGGAGGTGCCCCACTCCGTGTCGAGCAGGCCCTGATGCTCCAGCCGATGCAGCGCGGGATAGAGCGCACCCTGCTCGGCGAGCAGCGCACCGCGTGTGATCTGCTCGATGCGCAGAAGCACGCCGTAGCCGTGCAGGGGCCCGAGCGAAACAGCCTTCAAGATGAGAAGATCGAGCGTGCCGGGCAAAAGTTGGGCCTGTTCGTTCATGCCGTCTCTCTCCTAAGAACGCTAGGAATGTACTACGGCTTTCCTAAGTTGTCTAGGAGTGTGTGAGCGGGTTTCTTCGGAGTGTTTTCGACCGGCGCTTACTTGACTGTGAAAATTGCCGTGCGTAGCGCCGTGGCGCGCCCCGCGGAGTCCGATGCCTGGACCTCGATCCGATACCTTCCTCTCGGGAGCACGGTAATGGGCGCTTGCTGCGCGACAGAGATCACGAGGTTTCCCGGACGTACCCACTCGGCCGCGTTTCGCTGGCCCGTGTCAGAGCGGATTGCGCCGGTTTTGTCGTCGAGAATTCTCACGCGAACCCGGACCCGTGTTGCGGGCGCGCTGAGAAGCAGCGGCTCGTAGACCTCGTAATACGCAAACAGCGTCTCGTTGCTCTTGAACGAGGTATGGCCCGCGGGAGTGAACGCATTGCCTCTGCTAATTAGCGGAACGAAGTGAGAAAGCGTCGAGACGGGCGCCCCGGCGCGAGCGGAGTTCCGCCGCGCTGCGGCATGTTCCAGGTTCTGGCGAGGGTCGTTGAACTGCTTGCACAGAGCTATCGAGCTGATGCCGAGCTGCTCGCCATCGTAGGCCTCCACGGTGAGCGGAACCTCGGCACGACCGAATTTCTCGCCGTCACTCAAGACAACTCGGAGATCGTATGTTCCGGCAGGAAGATCCATCTGCGTCTCGTGACGATTGGCCATAAAGGTCCTGCGCATCGCGTCGGCAAGGGAATAGTCGGGAGAGATACTTCGCACGTCCGTGGGTATTCTGGGCGCTGTTGCGTCGGGGTGTCCCAGAATTCGATTTTCGTCCTCCGGGTTCAGGAAATATTCTTCGTCGAGATCGCTGGACCGCGCCGCCAACGTGCCGTCTTGCCTGAAAACCTCCGTCAGAAACCCAAGCTTCGCGGCCAGCAGCTTGGGACCTGCCGAATAAGGGATATCGTCCGTCGGATACTCGACCGCGATGTAAGCGCGAGGCGTTTTGGCGTCCGTATAAAAGAAGCCTGCCTGGACGAAGAGCGGTATCTTCCCCTTCTTTTCCGACGCGGCATCTCTTTCCATTTGCTTGCTGAACTCCGTACCGTCCAGCGGATCCGCCGGAGAATGCGGCGTGTTGCAATACTCGCTGCGCGCGCGAACGATCACATTCTTGCGGCCCACCTTCACGCTCACGCGATGGCAACTGCCGGCTGCCGACGGCGGCAGCGCATAAGAAAGAAGATAGAAAGCGGGACTCGAGGCGGCGAATGAAAAGGGGCCTTCGTCGAGAAGGCTCCACATCTGTCCCGGCGTCCAGGCCCATTCCCGCTCTTCGACGCCGGAATTGTCGCGAAAATCCCTGAGGTAAACGTGCTCCACGGATGCTTGCTGGATCGTTTGCGACGAGCCATCCTCGAACACGCGAAAATCGCGCGCGGTCAGTCCGGGAACGTAATGTTGGCTGTTCTTGTCGAACGCCATTACCGGAAGGATGACCTGTCCCGACTGGACGCGGATCGACGGTGCGCCGCTGTTCTGGGCCGCGGCCAACGTCGGAAAGGCGCACAGCACCGCGAGAGAGCGGACGATGAGGGACAGGCCACCCGAAATGTAAGCAGCGCAACGCAAATCGGCGATTCGGCGCCAGTCAAAGTAGGAGTAATCCCTGAATCGGTATCTGCGCCAACTGCTTCATAGCACGAAAACGCACGCACGGCCACGACAATGATCACGCAACGAGAGCGTGGTTTTGCGACCCGAGACTCGCATTATGAGGATACTTCCCATAACTGTGGATGTAGAATCGGACTCGCCGCGGGGTGCATTGGTTGTTCAAACGATTGAGTAACTATGGATTGAACCAGCTCTCTGCAATGGTGTCCACAGGCGCTGTGCTTCTTTTTTGCTGGGCGTTGGCCGCACAGCAGACGCAGAAACCCGCTTCGCAGCAATCTTCTCCGGCGATCCAGTCCCATGTAAACGTCGCGATCGTGCCGGTCGTCGTTCGTGACTCGGAAGGCCGGGCAGTCGGCACGCTAAAGAAGGAGGATTTTCAGGTGTTTGACCGCGGCCGGGAGCAATCGATCACGGGTTTTGCCATTGAGCAGCGCGCCCTCGAAAACGCGGCGAACTCTTTCGCGTCTGGATCCAAGCCGTCGAGGCCATCCGGCACGGCACCGCAGGCCCCCACTCCGCAAAGATTCATCATTTTCATGTTCGACGACAGGCACCTGGGCTCCGGCGCCCTGATCCGCGCTCAAAAAGCATTGACGGCGATGCTCGAAAAATCCCCGCCCAGCGCCGATTCCTCTGCGGTGCTGTCCAGCTCCGGGACCAACAGCGGTATCACACGCGATCGCCGAGTTCTGGAGCGCGCGATCATGAATTTGAAGAGCCACGCGCTCTCATCTCAGGAACTGAACGAGTGCCCTTCAGTCGATTATTACGAAGCGGATCTGATCCTCAATAGGAACGATCAGGCTGCACTCAACATCGCGACGCAGCAGGCCATGGCCTGCGCAAACCTCGACGTGGGAATGGCCCAGGCCGCCCAGCAAATGGCAATTTCTGCGGCTCAGCGGTCGCTGATTGCGGGCGATGAGGATGTCCGCTTGACGATCGATTTCGTCATGCGCGTCGTGCGAGGAATGGCTCGGCTGCCGGGCGAGAGCGTCCTGATTCTGATTTCGCCGGGGTTCCCGGCCGTCACTCCGGAGGCCATGTCTCTCCGCTCTGAACTGCTGGATACCGCCGCGCAGTCGAATGTAACCATCGACGCCGTTGATGCGCGAGACTTGTCCGCCGGCGTGATGAACGCCAGCGAATCGGGCGGCACCGCTGTCGGAACACGCACAAAGATCGGGTACGCGCAGCGCGCTGCAGCCGCCGGCGAGGATTTACTGGGCGAACTGGCCGACGGTACGGGCGGGACTTTCCTCCACAACAGCAACGATTTGGAACGCGGGTTAAGCCGGCTGGTGCTGGCTCCCGAATATGTCTACCTGTTGGAATTCTCCGTCGCAGACGTAAAGCACGACGGAACGTATCACCCTCTCAGAGTGAACGTAGATCAGACCGGGCTTTCGTTGCAGGCGCGCCGCGGCTACTTTGCACCGCAAAGTGAAAAAGAAGCAAAGTAGCCACCCAGGGAACCACGTCGGCCCGCACGAATCGGCGATTGCTCGGACTTCGGCTAGCGGGCGAGCCGCATCGGACGCAACCAAGCCGGTAGCTAGCCGACGACGCCGAAACTGTAAGCGTGGTAGTATGTCACCCATTCCGCGAAAGAGAGTCGGAGCGCCAACGGGAGGCCAGGAATGGCGAGATTGGGATCCGCGCAGGCGCCGTTGGAAGCTTGCGTCCCAAGTTCTGCCTCGGCCGTCCCATCCACGACGGTTGTTTCGCGGCACTCTGCTCTCGTCCGCGTCACTCACTGGATCATCACTCTGTGCTTTTTTGCCCTGCTCGTCACCGGAGTTGAAATTCTGATCTCTCACCCTCGTTTCTATTGGGGCGAAACCGGCACTGTCTTGACTACACCGCTCTTTCAGCTGCCGATCCCTTCCTCGAGAGCATTGGTGCCGACTGGCTACGGGTACGTGCTGCCGGACCAGAACGGCTGGAGCCGCGCTCTCCACTTTCAAGCTGCCTGGGTTGTCGTGTTGACCGCCTTACTGTATGGAATCTTCGGCTTGTTTACCGGGCATTTCCGGAGAAACTTGCTCCCGGGTAAGGCCGATCTTTCCTGGCGGGCGCTCTCAACCACAATCGCCGGCCATATGCGCTTCAAACGGCCGAGCGAGGAAGAAGCTTGGTCGTATAACGTGCTCCAGCGGCTCGCCTACCTCTTCGTCATCTTCGTTCTCTTCCCATTCGTAATCTGGACGGGCTTGGCAATGTCCCCCGCCTTTGTCTCAGCGTTTCCGGCGACCGTCACGTTGTTGGGCGGCCGGCAATCCGCGCGGACGCTTCACTTCTTCGTCTCCCTGGCGCTCGTGCTCTTCCTGGTTGTCCACGTCGTGATGATTTGTCTTGCCGGATTCTGGAGCCGCACGCGAGCAATGATCACGGGCCGGACCCGTACACATATGGAGCAAACATGACCGATCTCTCGCGTCGCAAACTGATCCTAACCGGACTCGCCGCCACCGCGGGCGCATCGGGCCTGGGCGTGGCCGCGCACATCGCGGAAAAGTATGGACTCATCCCGCCCGATCACGGCGGAATCTACGGCCCCGGCGAAACGCTAACCTACGCCGCCCAGCGGCTGCTGACGAGGCACTCGCTGGCGCGCGAGTTTTCCCGGAGCCAGATTTCGAAGCGTCCGCTCGCGAACGAAATGCCGCCCCTGACTGAAGCGTTCAAGCGCCTTCAGGCCGCAGGATTCGCTGACTGGCGGCTCTCCGTCGACGGCATGGTCGACCGGCCCACTTCGTTTTCGCTCGATCAGCTTAAGAGCTACCCGTCTCGCAGCCAGATCACGGAGGTGATCTGTGAAGAGGGCTGGTCATATATCGCCGAGTGGATCGGCGTGCCTCTTTCCCACGTCCTGAATCTCGTGGGGGTCCACTCACAAGCCAGATACGTTGCCTACTTTTCGATCGATCCCGACTGGTGGGAAAGCATGGATATGGCCGATGCAATGCATCCTCAGACTTTTCTCACCTATGGGATGAATGGTAATGAACTTCCGGTGGGCAACGGCGGGCCCCTTCGCATGCGGCTCCCCCGCCAGTTGGGCTACAAGAGCCTGAAATTCATCACCCACCTGATGGTCACCGACAGTATGAAAAAATTCGGCAAGGGCCTGGGCTCCGCCGAGCCAGAAGCAGGCTATGCATGGTACGCAGGCATCTGACCGGCTCCTCTCAGGCGAGTGACGCAGCTCTGTCGCGAATCCCTGGCCCGGCGCGCGAATAAGCGCGTGAGAAGGCACAGAATTGGGGAGAGTGGGAGGGCGACAGCTAGCCGCCGCCGACGAACTGTACGATTTCGAAGCTGTCGCTTGGTTTGACGTCCGTTTCGGCCCAGCGTCCGCGAGGAAGAATATCAAGATTGCGCTCGACGGCGACCCGATCGGGCGTCATGCCCAGGTGGCCCAGCAGCGCACGCACGGTTAGGCCGTCGGGAATTTCCTGCGATTCGCCGTTGATCACAACTGTCATTTCAAACCGCTCCCAATCGCATTACTCAGGCAGAGACGGCTTCGGATTCGAGCGCATCACGTAGCGAAGTTCGTCCGTGCCGTGCTCGGCTTTGGCCTGAATCACCAGGGCAAGCCCGCCCTTCCCTAGTTTAGGCATGGCGAAGCGAATTTGCACGTGGCCTTGTTCATCCGTCGTACCGCGATGGCGGGCCTCATCGAGCGAGCCTTCGATAAGCGCTTCCACCTGGGCAGAGGGTTGCGGCTGCTGGTCATCGCGACGCAGAATCTCCAGATTCAACAGGACGCTGCCCGCCGTAAGCCAGGATTCCGGATTCAGCAACTGCACCTGAATGCCGGGCGCGGCAGACGCTGGCGCCTCAACCTCGGGCGAAGACGCCCCTGGCGTATCCCCGTTCAGGTTGCCCGCCCGCAGGTCTTCGATCACGCAGCGATGCTGCTCTTCGACGCGTTCGCGGAGTCCCTGAGGGCTGAATTCGGCGGAGGCCACGAAATGCTTGTAGTCGTATCTGCGCCGGTGCGTTACACGCCCGTTTTGATAGACCACGGTGTCGATCAGCGGGCGATTGGGGCCGCGGTCCTCGGTCTGGACGTGATATACGCGCTGGCCGACTCGAACGTCGGTATTGAAGCCGGAACTCATGGTCTCCGCTTATCAGTACAGAAAAAGCATACCCTGAATTTGCGGAGTTCATTTGACCGATATGCACTCGCGCCGCTATTATATCAACTCCCTTTCGCACACAAGGCGGCAGGGACCGACGATGCAAAACGGCTACTTGGATGCCTATGCCCCGCTACTCTTGATGTTCCTGCTGGCGTGCGGGCTTGCCGGCGCGCTGATCGCCGTTTCGACGCTGGTCGGAAGGCATAAACGCACACGTGAGAAGGACCAGCCCTATGAGTGCGGAATTCGGCCTACGGGAGACGCACGCGAGCCGTTCTCGGTGCACTTCTACATGGTGGCGCTGATCTTTATCCTGTTCGACATTGAGGCCATCTTTCTGTACCCTTGGGCGCTTGTCTACCGCGACTTGAACTTGTTCGGCTTTGTGGAGATGGTGCTGTACATTATAATTTTACTCGTAGGCTACGTATTCCTCTGGAAGAAGGGCGCGCTCGACTGGAACAGATAACCGCGGCGCCCTCGGGAACCAATTCATAGTGGAATCTAAGGAAAACGGCACAAATCCAGTCGTGCAAAGACTGAAGGAATGGAACGCGGCCGCAGTCGCCGATGTCGTTGAGTTTCGAGGCGAAACGACGGTCATTGTTCCTCGACAGCATCTTCTCGCCGTCGCCGAATTTCTGGCCGGCGAACCCTCGCTGCGATTTTCCTTTCTTTCGGACCTGAGCCCCGTCGACCGCTTTCCCCTCGAGCCGCGATTCGAAGTCAACTACCACCTCCTCTCGATGGAGAAGCGCGCGCGGTTGCGGCTCAAGGTCAGACTTCCGGGCAAGGACGCGGTCGTGCACTCCGTTACGCCCGTCTGGCCCACGGCAAACTGGCATGAGCGTGAGGCTTTCGATCTGTTCGGGATCCAGTTCAGCGGCCATCCCGACCTGCGCCGCATCCTGATGCCGGACGACTGGGAAGGCTATCCGTTGCGGAAAGATTATCCGACGGAGGGGTATCGCTGATGGACAAACTGGATTCGGCGAAAACCGAGCGCGCCGTGGTCACCGCAGCCGAGCCTCCCGCAGCACAGAACGTCATGGTCCTGAACATGGGGCCGCAGCACCCGTCGACGCACGGCGTCCTGCGCGTGATTCTCGAGCTGGACGGCGAAACGGTTCTCAAGGCCGATCCGGTCATCGGTTATCTGCACACGGGCATCGAAAAGAGCTGCGAAGCGAAGACGTATTCGCAGGTCATCACGCTGACCGACCGCATCGATTACCTTGCGCCTCTCTCGAACAATCTCGGCTACTGTCTCGCCATCGAAAAGCTGATCGGCATCGAAGTCCCCAAGCGCGCGCAGTACGCTCGCGTCCTCCTGACGGAGCTGACGCGCATCGCTTCGCACCTCGTCTGGCTTGGCACGCACGCCATCGACCTCGGCGCGATGTCCGTGTTCCTCTACAGCTTCCGCGAGCGCGAAGAGATCATGAAGATTTTCGAGTACGTCTCCGGTCAGCGGATGATGACCAGCTATTTTCGGATCGGCGGCCTGGCGCTCCAGCCTCCGCCTGGATGGCTCGATCGCGTGCGTCGCGTGATCGATTCGCTGCCCGGCCACATCGACCAGTACGAAGATCTCCTGACCAACAATCACATCTGGATCGGCCGCACCAGGGGGATTGGAATTCTGAGCGCGGACGACGCAATTGCCATGGGTGTTTCGGGTCCCCTGCTGCGCGCCAGCGGCGTTGCCTACGATGTGCGCAGGGCCTTTCCCTATTCGAGCTACGACGAATTCGACTTCAACGTGCCCACGCAGACCGCGGGCGACTGCTACGCGCGCTACCTGGTGCGCCTCGCCGAAATCCGCGAAAGCATCAGGATCGTGAGGCAGGCGATGCCCAAAGTCCCTCCGGAAGGGCCGTTCCGCGCGGAGGTGCCGGGCGTCATTCCGCCCGCGCGCGAGGAAATGAAGACGTCGATCGAAGGCTTGATCTATCATTTCAAGATTTTTACGGAAGGATTCGCGCCGCCCGCCGGCGAAGTGTATCAGGCGATCGAATCGCCCCGCGGAGAGCTGGGTGTGTTCGTGGTGAGCGATGGTTCGCCCAAGCCCTATCGCGTGAAGTTTCGCACGCCGTCGTTTGTCAACCTGCAGAGCCTGCCAAGGCTGGCCGTGGGACAGCTCATCGCGGACGTGGTGGCCTGCATCGGTACCACCGACATCGTTCTCGGAGAAGTGGACCGCTGATGGAATTTCCGCCGCATCTCGAAGAGAAGTTTTCACAACTGGTCGCGCGCTACCCGGTGAAGCGCTCCGCGCTGATTCCGATGATGCTCTACGCGCAGGATCATTACGGCTCGCTGAGCGACGACGTGCTCAACGAAATCGCCAGGCGCCTCGGTCTGAACCTTCTGGAAGTGACGGAAACCCTCGCCTATTACTCGATGCTCCGGCGCAACCCGACCGGACGCCACCACATTCAGGTCTGCACGAACATTTCCTGCATGCTGCGCGGCGGAAATGAATTGTACGCGCACCTCCAGAAGCGTCTGGGAATCGGCAACAAAGAAGTTCAGCCGAGCGGGACGTTTTCGCTCGAAGAAGTCGAGTGTATGGGCGCGTGCACGGGGGCTCCGGCAATCCAGGTGAACTACGACTTTTACGAGAACCTCGATCTGGAGAAGGTGGACGCGATTCTCGAGCAGATCGAAGACGGCAGGCGGCCCACGCCCGCGCCGGTCACGTCGGGATCGGTGCACGACCGCGAGCCCGGCGAAGTGGTGGTGATCAGCCGCCGGTTTGGAATCCCCAACTCGAAGTCGATCGACGTCTATCTGCAAACCGACGGCTACCAGGCGCTCGATAAGGCGCTCAAGCAAATGACGCCCGAGCAGATCATCGACGAAGTGAAGAAATCGAATCTGCGCGGGCGCGGCGGAGCCGGTTTTCCGACAGGGATGAAATGGAGTTTCGTTCCAAAGGACACGAGCAAGCAAAAATACATCCTCGCGAATTGCGACGAGAGCGAGCCGGGAACATGCAAGGACCGGCCGCTGATGGAAATGGACCCGCACCAGTTGATCGAGGGAATGATCATCGCGGGAAAAGCCGTCAGCGCGCACCAGGGCTATGCCTACGTGCGCGGCGAATACCGCTATGTGATTGACATCCTGGAGACTGCGGTCGCCGAAGCCTACTCCCGCGGTTATCTCGGCAAGAACATTCTGGGCAGCGGGTTCGACTTCGATCTGGCAGTCCACACGGGCGCGGGAGCCTACGAATGCGGCGAGGAATCGGCGCTGATGGAATCGCTCGAAGGTAAGCGCGGCTATCCGCGCATTCGACCTCCCTTTCCTGCCGTCGTTGGCCTGTACGGCTGCCCGACCGTGATCAACAACGCCGAGTCGCTCAGCTCCGTCCCACCCATCATTTTGCGCGGCGGAGAGTGGTATGCCGGCCTCGGAACGCCGCGAAACGGCGGCACGCGCCTCTACGCGATTTCCGGGCACGTCAACAAGCCGGGAATTTACGAGCTGCCCATGGGCTTCAACCTGAAAACGATGATTTATGAGATCGCGGGTGGAATCCCCGGCGGCAAGAAGCTGAAAGCTGTCGTGCCGGGCGGCAGTTCGTGCCCCTTGCTCTCGGCGGATGAAATTGACGTGGCCATGGATTTCGATTCTGTTGCGAAAATGGGATCGATGCTGGGCTCCGGCGGCACGGTGGTGCTCGACGAAGACACCTGCATGGTGGACTTCGCGCGGCGAATCATGCATTTCTACGCGCACGAATCGTGCGGCTGGTGCATTCCCTGCCGCGAAGGCACCGCCTGGCTGCGCAAGATGCTCGACCGCTTCCACGAAGGCGGCGGGCGCCAGGAAGAT
>DATGHM010000121.1:0-30917 GCA_035307985.1 Candidatus Acidiferrales bacterium | reverse complement strand
CCTGTGGTCGTCCGAGGTTCTGACTTGCAGCGCCGCCGCTTTTCTGCCAACGCGCAAACCCGCGACATCAGCGGCTCGGGCGCTTCTTTGGAAGGGATCAACCATCTCGTTCAACCGGGGGAAAAAATCGAGATCGAGTTCGGGACCCAGAGCGCCTGGTACAGCGTGGAATGGGTTGGCAAGGACAGTACGTTGCGTGCGGGTCGCGTTGGCGTTCGTTGCCTCGAAAAAAAGTACATCTGGAATGTCCCTGCGAAGCCCTTGGAACGAGACATTTACCGTCAGGACGCTGCACGGCAGAACCAAGGCTCTGCGGCGGTTCACTTGGAACGCGACGAGCGTCGAATGTACCCGCGACGCGCTTGCCGCCTCGACGTGCAAATCTCAACGCCAGGTTCCACGTCTCACGCGCGCGGAACGGTGACGGATATTTGCCTGAACGGATGCTACGTTGAAATGTTCGCTCCGCTTCCAGTGGATAGCGTCGTTGAATTGGATATCGATCTGGAGGGAAAGGATTTGCGCCCAACCGGTAGGGTGCGTTCCCCGCAAACCAGCTTTGGGATGGGCGTCGCGTTCACACGTCTGAGCCACGAAGACCTCGAGAGGCTGCGAGAATTCGCGCCTCTCGACGCGACCGGCATCGAAGCGGTAGCCGCCGTCGCAGTTCAATCGCAGGTTCCCACTCACGCAGCCCCGGCGGTTCGCCACGAAGAAAGCAGTCCACTTGCGACGGGCCGTCCCCTTCCCCCGGTCAAGACGAAAGGAACGGAGGGCGATACCGCCATTGGGAGGGCGCTGGAGGCTGTGATCCGCGCGCTTTTCCGCAAGGGCATTCTCTCGCAGGAAGATCTGGCCGAAGAGTTCGAGAAAGTCAAAGCCGCCAAGCATTAAGAGCACCGAATCGGAGTCCGCTGGCGCTCATTCAGCAGCTTGGATTCTGTGTGCCGCACGTGCCAGAATGAGCGGCCCGCTGTCGCCGCTGACGTTGATATGCGCGCGCCTGCGTGGAGGAGTTCTGTGAGCCGATTCGCCCCGAAAAATTCCCCGCTGGTAGCTCTTCTCGTTTCGGTTGCAACTCTTTTCCTTTGCTCTCTGCCGTTGCGGGCGACGAGAGAAAAAAGCCGCCCGTCGGGAAAAGGCGCAGTTACGGCTCGCGAGCCAAGGGCGTCGCGCAGTTTCGACTTTCGCTATGTGGGCTGGGGACTCGGCGACGCGGTCTGGGCCTGCAACGCGAAGCACGGAAACTGCACGGATTTTCATTCCCTGTTTATCGGCATGGCGCGCGCGGCGGGAATTCCCGCGCGGTTCGAGATCGGCTTTCCGCTTCCCCTAAATGCTCATGATGGAACGATTCCCGGGTATCACTGCTGGGCTGAATTTTTCGTGAGCGGACTCGGGTGGATCCCCATCGACGCGTCGGAGACGTGGCAGGACCCGTCGAAGAAGAATTACTTCTTCGGCGCGACGGACGAGAATCGTGTGATGTTCTCGCTTGGCCGCGACATCCGCCTGAATCCGCCGCCGGCCGCAACTCCTTTGAATTTCTTCGTTTATCCTTACGCCGAGGTCGACGGCAAACCGTTCGCGGCGCTGAAGCACGAATTTTCGTTCAGGGACGACGCTGCGGTGCCGACGACCACAGCCCAAAATCGGTAGGCGTACCCGGTTTTAACGGTCCCGCGTTTTTGCTTACTACACGGAGTCATAAGACGGCCCAAACTGCTACTCGAAGCACGCAAACGGACGCGGATCGCGCATTCAGATTTCCTGCACCTCTGCTTCGCCGCTCGGCCCTCCAATCCACTCAGTCGGTGGATCGCCGCGACTGCAGGAATTCGCGCGCGACTTCGGCGATGTCGCGGTGCTGCCCCACCACTTCGTAGTTCATCCGGCTCATATCGGCGTCCGAAATCGTTCCGGCGAGGTCCGCGATCGCTTTGCGAACTTCCGGATGCCGTGCAAGAGCCTGTTCGCGGAAGATCGGGACGGCTTCGTACGGCGGAAAATAGTGTTTGTCGTCCTGGAGAGCGAAGAGATCGCGGGCGGAGAGCAATCCGTCCGTCGAATTCCCCGCGACCAGATCCACTTGGTGATCGAGTAGCGCGCGATAGAGCAGGCCCAAATCCAGGATGCGCGGCGGCTCCGCGAAGTGCAATCCGTAGACACGCGCGAGCCCGGGATACCCGTCCGGCCGTTCCATGAACTCGTAGCCGAAGCCGGCGCGCCACTCCGGCGCGTAGCGGGCAGCGTCGCTGAGGGTTTTCAGGCGCAGGCGGCGGGCGTCATCGCCTCGAATCACGATGGCGAACGTGTTGTTGAAACCTAGCGAGGGAAGGACCGCAAGACGAAAGCGCCTGGCGTATTCGCGCTGCACGCGCGCGAAGACGGCGCCCGGATCGGCTTCGACCGGATCGTGCAGGATCGCGGTCAGCGCAGTGCCCGTGTATTCGACGTACGTGTCGATGCGCCCGGAAAGAATCGCTTGCTGACAAATGAAAGTTCCCGCGAGATAGAACTTACGGACGACGCGCAGATGGGTTTGCGCTTCGATCTGCTGGGCCAGGATCTCTCCGAGAAGAGCCTGCTCTGGAAAATTCTTCGATCCGACGACAATCGTGTTCGCGCGGCCAATCCCGCATCCGCTCGCTCCAGCAAGCAGTAGCACCGCCAGACACAGGAGAGCGCGGCGTCGCATTGAATTCCTATCGCGCCGGCGATGCGCCGGGGCGAAGTCGGCGTTCGAGCAAGCCAAGCAGGAAGTCGGCGAGAAGCGCGAGCAACGCGGCAGGAATGGCGCCCGCGAGAATGAGGTGATTGTCGACCATGGCGAGGCCGCGAAATATGAATTCGCCGAGGCCGCCGGCGCCAATTGCGGCGGCAATTGTGGCGATGCCGATCGTCAGCACGGTGGCGACGCGAATTCCCGCGATCATCGTGGAGAACGAAAGCGGGAGTTCAACTCGCCAGAGGACTTGGGCGTCCGTCATTCCCATTCCGCGCGCGGCTTCGCGCACCGCCGGATCGACGCCGGAAATTCCGGCGGAGGTGTTGCGAATGATAGGCAGCAGAGCGTAGAGCGTGAGCGCGACGATCGCGAGACGTGTGGCGCGGTCTCCAAGCCAAGGAACGGGAAGCAAGAATCCGAAGAGGGCTAGACTCGGAATCGTCTCGGCGATGTTCGCGCCACCGAGAATCGGCTTCGAAAGCCAGGGCCGGCGCGTGACGAGGATTCCGAGCGGAACGCCGATAGCGATCGAGAAAAGCATGGTCAACGCAACGAGCCAGACGTGCTCGCCGGTGGATTGCAGAATCTCGAGACGATGGCGCAGAAAAAACTCAGCGAGGCTCATCGGCGTTCTCCGGATTGGGATTCGCGAAGCTTTTCCAGCTCGCGGAGCTGGGCGGCGAAGGCGGCGGCGACCGGTTCATTCGAATCGAGAAATTGCTCCGGCGAAAAGCTGCCCGTGAGCTTTCCTGAATCCATCAGTGCGATGCGCGTGCCGAGCAACACGGCTTCGTGAATATCGTGCGTGACGATCACGATCGTTTTCCCCAGGCGCTGCTTCAGGGCCTGGAACTCGCGACGAATTTCTGTCCGCGTGAGCGGGTCGAGTGCGCCGAACGGCTCGTCCATCAGGAGAATGGCGGGATCGGCAGCGAGGGCGCGAGCGAGGCCGACACGCTGGCGTTGGCCTCCGGAAAGCTCATGCGGATAGCGGCGCAGAAAAGTTTCGGGAGCGAGGCCGACTAGGGCGAGCAATTCATCCACGCGCGCCTGAACGCGTGCAGGCGGCCAACGTTCGAGGCGCGGCACAAGCGCGACGTTTTCCGCGACCGTGTAGTGGGGAAACAGGCCCGTTTCCTGAATGACGTAGCCAATGCGGCGGCGGAGCGCGATGGGATCCCAGGCGAGGATGGATTTTCCCTCGACGAGCACTTCTCCTCTGCTGGGCTCGAGCAGGCGGTTGATGAGTTTCAGCGCGGTTGTCTTCCCCGCACCGCTGCGCCCAAGCAGCACTAGCGTCTCGCCGCGGGAAACGGTGAGGTTGAGAGATTCGAGAAGACTTTTCTGGTGGCCATCGCCATCGCGAAGGTGATATGTGACGTTGCGGAACTCGATGATGGGCTCGCGGCCCGCTTCAGCATTCATGGGCAAGGAGGGAGCGTGCGTGCACGCGCGAACGGCACCGCTCGCGTCGAGGCTAGCAATCGCATCCGGATGTGTCAAACGGATGACCGCTGAGAGGGCGAATTCGTTTTTAGAAACGCGTGACAGTTCGTCATTGACGCCAGCCACAGCGGGTCTAAGGTCCTGTTTTTCTGCCGCCGACACGTCGGCAGCACGCGAGGACTCATGGAAGCGGGATTCTGCTTCGGGCTGCGGGAGAACGGGAGTAGAGTGGCGGCAATACCACCGGGGCTAAATTTTCTACTCGGGAGGCAAGCTCATGGCAAGGCGTAGATTCCTGGCACAGTTGGCTGCGCTGCCGTTTCTTGCGCTCGGCGCGAAAACGGAAGAAGCGAAGAAGCCGTTGAACATCATGATGAAGAGCGCGTGGGGACCCGACGATCCGACGAGGGCAGCATTTCCGTTTGCGCACGGGCTGGTGCTGGCGGAGGCGGGACATCACGTGCAGATTTTTCTGCTGGCGGAGGCGACGACGCTGATGCGGAAAGTGACGGCGGACGCGATCCTGCCGATCGGGTGGCCGCCGTTGAGCGAGACACTGGCGAAACTGGTGGCCAGACAGATTCCGATATTTTCTTGAGGGGCATGTTCTCGCGCCCGTGGGGTTGCGGAAACAGATTTGAATCAGTGGGGAGCCAAGTTCGGGAGCCCGGCGAAGTTCGTCGAGTTGGTGGAATGGGCGGACCGGATTATTGTAGAGTAAGGCTCGCGCGACGAGAAAACAAGCTGGAGACCAAGAGCCAACGGCGCGGCGAACTCTCCACCCGCATCGTGCCGTCCTCACGTACAGAGAAGGTTCAGCCTCCAAGGACAGCTCCACTCCTACAGTAAACGCAGTAGGGCAAAACCCTGAGGATTTCTGCTAGGCTTCCGCCATTCGGCTGCGGGAAAGCCCAGCCGTGAGGAAGTAACGATTCCAGCGTCATGGGAAGCGATGCACAACCGATGAATGGTTTGGCTCGATCGTCCCCGCGAAGACCCAACCACGCTGCGTTCCTGACGAGGCAAGCTGGGCGATGGTCATGACCATCAAAGGCCTCAATATCCCGGTCAATGAAAAGCCCCTGCTCTCTGAAGAGCCAAGCCGCCCGGCGCCTATGATGCAGAAGATCATCCGACGAGTCCCAATCATTCTCGCTCTGACGGTGGTCTATTTTGCGGCGGGAAAGCTCGGATTGAGACTGGCGATCATCAATCCGAGCGCGTCGTCGGTATGGCCACCGACAGGAATCGCGCTGGCGGCGCTGCTGATCCTTGGCTACGACGTATGGCCCGCGATTCTGATCGGCGCTTTCGCGGTGAACATGACGACCACAGGATCGGTCGCCACCTCGCTGGGCATCGCGGCAGGAAACACGCTGGAAGCGCTTCTCGGCGCCTATCTGGTCTGCACGCTCGCGCACGGACGGCGGACGTTCGCGTCCGCGGAGGACGTGCTGAAGTTCGCGTTTCTGGGCGGAGCGGTCAGCACGACGATCTCGGCGACGCTCGGGATCGCCAGCCTTTCCGCTGCCGGGTTCATCGCTCCGGGACATCGCGCGGAAGTGTGGCTGACGTGGTGGCTGGGGGACCTGATGGGCGCAATCGTGGTGGCGCCGTGCATCATTTTGTGGGTCGACCGGCCGGCGCTCAAGAGGAGCTTGCGCGAGACGGTGTGGGGAGGGATTGCCGCCGCGAGCCTTCTCCTGCTCGGAGTGGTACTGTTCGACAACTTACTTCCGTTCGCGTTTCGGGATTACCGGATGGCCTTCCTATGCATTCCGCTGGTCGTTTGGGGAGCGTTCCACCTGCGAGCTCACGAAGGGGCGACACTCGTTCTCGCGCTGTCGGGAATCGCGGTATGGGGCACATTACGGGGTTTCGGCAGCTTTGCCGGGAGCAATGTGAACTCATCGCTGCTGTTGCTGCAGTCGTTCATGGGCGCCATCGCTATGACGAGCCTGGTGCTTTCGGCGGCGATTTTCCAGCGCGACAGCGATCATGCCGCGCTGGAAAAGGCCAAGCAGGAACTCGAAGGCAAAGTGATGCAACGGACGACGCAACTCCAGGAGCGAATCGAGAAGCAGAAGCGGGCGGAGACGGCCTTGCGCGACCTTTCGTCGCGTCTGTTGCAAATGCAGGACGACGAGCGGCGGCGTATCGCGCGCGAACTGCACGACAGCACGGGCCAGGAGCTGGCGTGGCTCAACATGAGCCTGAGCCGCTTGCAGACGGACATGCAGGCGGATATGCAGAAGCTCAGCGTCGATACGGCAAACCGGGTGGCGGAAGCGTTGGGTGTGGTAAGCAAGGTGACGTCCGAACTGCGGACGATGTCGTACCTGCTGCATCCTCCGCTGCTCGATGAAATGGGGCTGTCGTCGGCGATACGGTGGTTTGTGGATGGATTCGTCGAACGGAGCAACATCCGAGTCAGCGTAGAAATCCCGGCTGAGATGGAGCGTTTTTCGCCCGATCTGGAGACGGCGATATTCCGGGTCGTGCAGGAATGTCTGACGAATATTCACCGGCACTCGGGAAGCGCGACGGCGTCGATCCGGCTGGACCGCTCGCCGGACGGGATTACGCTGGAAGTTGCGGATCAGGGCAAAGGAATACCGGAGGAGAAGCTGCCGTCGAGCGCATCGGCCGGGAGAACTGGAGTCGGCCTGCGGGGCATGTGGGAGCGCGTAAGGCAGTTCGGCGGAGACATGGAAATTTCGTCCCGCGGGACGGGAACGATCGTCAGAGTGGTATTGCCCGTGGGAACGGGTGGAGAGGTCGTGCCCGAGCGGAGCATGGGGGCGTAGGAGGGCTGGTGGCCTGCTCGGCTACAGGTACGGAGTACATACACGCTGCGCCGCTCGGAAACGGCGAGCCATCAAGCCCCGCGCCATGTAAGGGCATGGCAAGTCTCCGCAAAAACCGCTCAGGCCCCCAGCGCCCTACGCAGAAAATGCAAGACAGGGTCGACTAGTAGATGTCGTACTGCTCCCAGTGCAGTGTGGGGTCGGCCTGGATGATGATGCTCTTCTTGGTGACGCGCTCGAGCTCTTCGATCAGGCCGGACTCGCGCGTCTTGAGCGCTTTGGAAATCTCGGGATGGACGCGCAGCGTGAGGCTGCCAGAGCCGGCCTCGGGCGCCATCTTGCGGGCTTCTCCCTGAATTTCGTAGCACAGCGTGGGAATGGACTTCACCATGCCGGACCCTGTGCAGTACGGGCAGGGCTGGCAAAGCGTGCGTTCCAGGGCCTGCTTAGTGCGCTTGCGCGTGATGGCGACTAGGCCGAATTCGTTGAAGCGAAGGACCTTCGACGGAGCGCGGTCGGCGCGGAGAGCGTCTTCGAGCGCGGCCATCACCTTTTCACGATTGCGGCGCTCTTCCATGTCAATGAAGTCGATGATGATGATGCCGCCCAGGTCGCGCAGGCGCATCTGGCGGACGATCTCCTTCACGGCTTCAAGGTTCGTACGCACGATGGTGTCTTCGAGGCGGTTCGAACCCTTGCCGACAAACTTGCCGGTGTTGACGTCGATGGCGACGAGCGCTTCCGTGTGGTTGATGACGATGTAGCCGCCGGACTTGAGCCAGACTTTCGGCCGCAGGCCCTTGTCGATTTCCTGCTGGATGCCGAACTCCTCGAAAACCGGCGTTTCCTTCGTGTAGAGTTTCACGCGGTTCACCAGGTCCGGCTGGAAGCGGCTCATGAAGTCAACGACTTTGGTGAACTCCTCCTCGGAATCAACCCAAATGGCGGCGTACTCGCCGTTGACATAATCACGCAGGATGCGCTCAACGAGATTGAGATCGCGGTGCAAGAGCGCGGGAGCCTTTCGCTGCTCGGCGCGCGACTTGATCTCGGACCATGTCCGCGTGAGGAACTCGACATCGGCTCGGACTTCATCGGACGTGGCGCTGCCGGCGGCAGTACGGACGATGAAGCCCCCGCCCGCGCTGCCCTTCGCTTCATTGACGAGATGGCGCAGGCGGGCGCGATCTTCCGCCGAAGCGATCTTGCGCGACACGCCGGTGTGATCGAGAGTCGGCATGTAGACCAGGAAACGGCCGGGCAGAGCGACATGGCTCGTGATGCGAGCGCCTTTCTTGCCCAACGGTTCCTTGGCGATTTGGACGATGATCTCCTGGCCTTGCTTCAGGAGATCGGCGATCAGTTGCGGACGCCGCTGTTGCGGGCGTTGATGGCCGTAACCGCGGTGCGGGCGGCGGCCATGATCGTCACGCCGGCCCCTATCTTCACGGCGGCCCCGGTCGCGCCCTCCGCGGCGGCCCGGATGCTGCATGCGAGAACGGAAATCGTTACGAACGCGCGCGTTCCAGGGGCGCTGTTCCTGCTGCGGACGAGGTTCGCCAGGCTCGGAAGGTTCGTTCGCAGGCGGCTGAGCGTCAGAACGCTCGGCAGCATGCTCGGGCTGCGGCTCTTCCCACGAGTTTCCAGGCTGCGGTTCCTCGGAGCCATCCTCTATTTCGTGCTCATCACCCGAGGATGAACTTTCCGCGGCGTCCGCTTCGGCGGATTCCAGGGCGTCATCCTCTTGTTCCTCCGCGAGATCCTGAGCTTCTTCCGACGCGTCGAGGGAATTCTCTTCGCGCTCCTCGTGCTCCCGCTCAGCTTCCTCGATCTGCGCCTCGGCGACGTGGGCGGCGAGAGTGGCGGCCTGGTCTTCGCTGAGACCGGCGGTCTCAGAGGCTTCGTGGCTCAATTCCTCTTCGCGTCGGTCATCGTCATGTTCAGCCGAGCGCGATTTCGGAGTTTCGATATCCGGGACAGCATCGCGTCGCTCGGCATGATAGGCAGGCGGCTCAACACGCTCATGGGATGGCGGTTCGACGGGAATGAACGGATGGACCGCAGCCGAAGGCTCATTCGGCTGATATTTTGAAAGGGTTTCACCCGCCATGGGACCCGAGTTAGGCGGCCCGGAGAATTCCTCACGTGCGAATCGCGGCTGCGAATGCGCAGTTGGTTCTGGATGAGCGCGTTCGTGAGACTCCGCGGGGGGAGCGCCTGCAGCCTCTTCCGCGTGTTCCGGAACATTCGGGAGCGGTTGCGACGGAGTCCGATACTTGGCAAGAGACTCACCAGGCAGAATTACAGGCGTGTTGTCGACGGAGGGCGGTTCGGACCGGTCTTCAATGTAACGCGGAGCATACTTCGACTGCGGCAGTTCGCGGCCGGAGCGATGATCGCCCGGACGTCCGCGCCCACCGTGACGCTTGCGGCCCCGGTTGCCGAAATCGCGGCGGCTTCGGTTTTCGAAGCGGCCGCGTCCACCGGATGCAGGTCTCGAATAAGCTGGAGGCTGAACCGGCGGTCGAGGCTCGGAGTGCGGCTGGCTGCTCTCGAAGGGAGTTTCGCCCTCATGCAGGGGCGCGCCAACGGCAGCGGGATCGGTGGACGGCTCGACGCCGGACACGCCCGCATTTTCGCCGAGCGGCCGCGCATCAACATCGGCAGGCTCGACGGCGGCGTGACTTTCTTCGGAGGCAGCAAACACCTGGCCGCCCTGCGCCTCCATTTTCTTTACTTTGTCTTCGACGGTTTCGACGATGTGATCGACTTCCTCGATATCTTCGAGGAAATCGCTGACGTACAGGAAGGCGTCGCTATCGAGACCGATATCCACAAAGGCCGACTGCATGCCTGGCAGCACGCGCGTCACGCGGCCCTTGTAAATGCTTCCGACTAGCGCAAATTCCTTTTCCCTCTCGACGTAATACTCACAAAGCTGACCTTCTTCCATAATGGCGACGCGCGTTTCGTGCGGGTTCGCCGAAATTACCATTTCCCTCGACATGGATTCCTCGTAGCGCACCGGACATGGGGTTTCCACCCAAGAAGGGCTTTGCGCCCAGGAAAGACCTGGCATTCTGTTGAGCCGCTTTCCTCACCGATGCATCCTCACTCAAAATGAATTCCTTCAAACTGAAATTTCCGCTCACCGATCCGGTACGACGCGTGGCGGACCAAAAATGTTCAATGTCAGTTGACGAAACGTCCCATACGGACGTTCATCACCAGACCCAACGCCAAAAACACAAACGCTGTTGCAGAACCTCCATAGCTCATCAGTGGCAGGGGGATGCCGGTCACCGGCATATAGCCGATCACCATCGAAGCGTTGACCAGGACGTGGAACCCCAGAATGGCCGTCACTCCCATGACTACGTACATTCCAGCCTTGTCTTTCGCCTTCTGCGCGTTATCCACCAGCCGCAGAATCAAACCCAGGTACAAGAGCAGGACAACACAAACCCCGATAAAGCCTTGTTCTTCCGCTAGCGCCGCCAGAATGAAATCCGAATAGCGGACTGGCACGAAGCCCAGTTGATTCTGGCTGCCTTTGCCGAACCCCTTGCCCCAGAAGCCTCCCGAGCCTACAGCGATCTGCGACTGCAGTATCTGATAGCCTGCGCCGCGCTGATCTTCCTCGGGATGGAGAAACGTCTCAATGCGCTGCTGCTGGTACGGCTTCAGGTGTGTGCGCAGATGCCAGGCGACCGGGATCAACAATCCCAAAAGGACGACGCCCACTGCGGCGTGCTTCCATTCGATGCCAGCAAGGATAGCACCCATCACGAGGACCGGAACAAGAACCATGGCGGTTCCCAGGTCGGGCTGTTTCAAAATCAGGCCCACAGGAACCAGAGTCAGAAGCACGACTTTGGCCAAATCCGTCAGGCTCAGCCGGTCGGTGCGTACTTCGCTGAAGTAACGCGCCAGCACAATGATTATAATCAACTTCATTAGTTCTGACACTTGCAAATTGAATCCGCCGCCCAGGCTGACCCACCGTTTGGCCCCGAACCGGGAGTGCCCAATCCCCAGGACGATCACTAAAATGATGATTCCAAAGACGTAAAGTGGGAGAGCCTGATCGAGCAGCGTGTGGTAGTCGATTCGAGAGATCAGGAACATGCCGATCAGGCCAACGCCGATCCAGACCAGTTGCCGGTACTGCATGCCAGCCATACCGCTGGCGTGCGTGGAGGAATAAATCTCGGCAACACCCATCGCGCAAATCGCGCCCACGATAGCCAGCAGAAGCCAATCGAAGTCGTGGACGTGCTCGTTCATTGATGGGCTCCCACCCGGGCAACGAGCGGGTCGGCCGGGGCTGCTGGTTTGGTGTTCTGGGCGGTGGCGATCTCCAGTTGCGGATACTTCTTGTAGTAGTAGGCCTTTACGACATCGCGTACGATCGGCGCAGCGGAGGTGCTGCCCCAGCCTCCCTTCTGAACCAACGCCGCGACTACAATTTCCGGATTGCGGCGAGGAGCATAGCCCACGAACCAGCCGTTTTCCTTCAGATGCTTCCCGAGCCGATTCTGCAGGTCGAAGCCCATGGTCTGGGCGGTACCTGTTTTCCCGCAGAATTCGATGTTCTTAAGCTTCACCAATCCGGACGTGGTGCCATCGGGCTCGTTCACCACGCCATACATTCCCTGGGTCACCTGCTCCACCGTATCGTCGGATATAGGGAACGAGGTGGTTTTTACTTCCGTGTCATCCTTGAGCAAATGCGGCTGGACCAACTTCCCGCCACTCGCCACTGCGGCGACCATGCGGGCCAATTGGATAGGGGTCACCATGACGGCTCCCTGACCGATGGCCACGGATATCGTCGATCCGGGATACCACTTGTGGTGGTAAACGCGCTCGACCCATGCTTCGGACGGAACCAGCCCCGGCTCTTCGCTCGGCAAGTCGATTCCACTCAGGTGACCGAGGCCCAATGCTTTGGCGTAGTAGCTGATGCGGTCTATTCCCAGGAGCTTTCCGACGTTATAGAAGTAGACGTCGCAGGAAGCCACGATCGCTTTGTGGAGGTCCACTTCCCCGTGCGCGTGGTCGCAATGAAATACTCGTCCATAGAAGCTCGCGTATCCGGGACAGTAAACCTTGTAACTGGCCGGGATCGCTTTGGACTCCAGCATCGCCGTCGCCATCACAACCTTGAACACCGAACCGGGTGCTAGTTGGGCCTGGATGGCGCGGTTCAACAACGGCGTCTCGGGATCGGAATTGAGCTGCTGCCATTCCTTGTTCGGGATGCGTACCGCAAAATCATTGGGATTGAAAGTTGGCCGGCTGACCATGGCCAGGACTTCGCCATTTCGCGCATCCATCGCGATCAGAGCGCCTTCCTTCCCTGCGAAATCGGCATCGGCGATCGACTGAAGGTCATAGTCGATGGTCAGCTGGATGGGCTTTCCAGGAAGGGCCTGGATGTCCTCCAACGTGCGCACGGGCTTTCCGACGCTGTTGACGACCACGCGACGCATGCCGTCCGTGCCTTCCAGGGTGCTGTTGTACTCGCGCTCGAGACCTGCCTTGCCGACAATGTCACCGGGACGGTAGCGGCCGTCGCTGCGGTCCAGTTCTTTGGGCGAAACTTCACCCACATAGCCGATCGTGTTCGCCAGCATTTCGCCGTGCGGATAGCGGCGGCGTTGGACCATCATCAGTTCGAGAACGGGGAGGTCGGCGCGATGCGATTCGACGAAGGCGATATCCGCTTCGCTGGCCGCGGGCTTGATCACGACGGGCTCGAATTTCGGTTCGTCCCTGGCGGCGTCGAGCTGCGTCTGCAGGTCCTCCCTGCTGATTCCCAAGCCATCTTCGATTTGGGGCAGGCTCTTCGCGAGCAGCTTCGGCTGGTCGCGCAAGAGCAGGATGCTGAAGGAGGGATAGCTGTCGACGAGAACGCGGCCTTCGCGGTCAAGCATGGCTCCGCGGGGCGCGATGATGGGGATGTAGCGAATGCGGTTGCGCTCGGCCAAGTCGGCAAAGTGGCCGGACTGAACGACCTGGAGCTTCCAGAACCCGATCAGCAGGATAATGACCAGTCCAACGGAAAGGTACGAAACCAGCGCCAGACGACCCTGGGGAATTTTTGTATCGTTAACTGTCCACGGTGCCAACGGAACTCCTGCCTGCCGGCAGGCAGGCCAGCGTGGGTCCAACACGCCCTCACGCACACCTCGAATCCGGTGCGGAAGCGAGGCCGCTACTAAACTACACTGGGGGCGTGTAACTCGCAACGGGCGAATGCCCATTCCGTCAACGGTTTCTGGGGTTGAACGGACAGCGAAGCAACCTGTACGGAAGGACACCGAGAGAGCGAGCAATTGCCCAAGTAGCGCGTTACACGTCCACTTGCCCCCTCGGCGCTTTTTGGGTGTAGTATTCGATTTTCGAGTTAGGCCAATCCCAAGCGGAAAAATGAGGAGGCAAAAACATGGGCATTCTCGCGTGGATCGTGGTCGGGCTCATCGCTGGTTGGCTTGCTGGGCAGGTCATGAAGGGCGGGGGATACGGCGTTATTGTCGATATTATCCTCGGGATACTCGGCGGCCTCCTCGGAGGATGGCTTTTCGGAGTGCTGGGGATTTGGCACGGCGGAGGAATGATTGGATCAATTATCGTCGCTTTCATTGGTGCGGTGATTCTGGTCGCAATCACGCGTGTGCTGAAAAGGGCCTGAACCAAACGCGTTGGCAATTCACCATTCGCCCACCCGGTCTTCCGGCCCTGCCGACGACGCTCGGCGCGCAGGCTCGGAAGCATCGCATTTGTGTCAGCAGTCTGTTTCTGAATAGCTAGGCATTACTCCGTGTAGTCCTGTTACCGGACATTGCCCGCAATTTTCCGATTAGCCCGTTTACCACGACTTGGGTCCGCGGGCGTTCGGCATCGTTTGCGAGGTCACTTCCTGGAACGCCGTTTCGGGCCCTCGCACATTCGTCGCTGAAGCACCTGTCCTGCAATCTGAGCCGAAAAAGCAGTTACAAACTCCGTCTCTGGCGCAAAGTGGAACGCATGGATTTCAGATCTGTCCCATTCCGCACAGACTGTTGGATCTCCTTGTGGTGGAATTGGCATGGAATCTCAGCGGTGCAACCAGCGGCTGCTTTTTCCCCCAGAGCCCATAAGGTTCACATAGCAAGTGCAACCCATGCGCTGACGCCTTTCAGGATTAATTGACATGAGCGGGAAAAGCACTCAAGTCGTACGGGCAGGCGAACGGACTAATGCGGAGGGAAAGCCCGTAAGCAATAAAGTCCTGTTGTGGACGCCGGAGAACGAATACCGATTGGTGCGTCCTCACTTGAAGTACATCGATCTGCCCAGTCATCTCAGCCTGCATGAGCCGGCTCAAAGCATTGAGTTCGTCTATTTCCTGAATAGGGGAATGGTTTCTCAAGTTGTCGTTACCAAAGACGGTCGAACCGTGGAAGTCGGCGTGGTGGGGAACGAAGGCTACGTTGGTGCGGGTTTGGCGGTTGGATTGAGCAGAAGTTCAGTGCGTGAGATCCTCCAGATCGCCGGAGACGGCTTCCAAATGAAGGGAGATAAGCTGGAACGCGTTCTGCAGTCGGCTCCCCAGTTGCAAAAGATGTTAGGCAGGCATGAAGGGCTTCAAGGGATGCAAGTAGCGCAGACTGCGGCGTGCAATCGGCTGCACGAGATACAGCAGCGTCTTTCGCGGTGGCTGCTGATGACTCAGGACAGGGTGGACTCGGCGGCGCTTCCGATCACCCACGACTTCATTGCGACCATGATGGGCACCGACCGGTCCACGGTGAGCGTGGCAGCCGCAGCGCTGCAGAAAAAGGGAATCATTGAGTATGTGCGTGGTGCGGTGAATGTTATGAATCGCAGGAAACTCGAACAGTCCGCCTGTGAGTGCTACGCCGTAATTCGTCACTTCGAGGACGACCTCCAATTGAAGTAGCCATTCCTGTTAGTGTTGGACACCCCACAGACAGCGCTTTCTTAAATCGCTAGGATTCAGCCGCTGTTCATTGCTTCCGCTTGCTGTGCTTTTAAAGCGTGGTTATTTTGGCGAAGCCTCGCCGCGGGGCACAGAAAGCAGCTTTTGCCGTAGCAGAGCACTCGAAAATCCAATACTGCGTCGTCTTTATCGAAGCGTAACCGCCCCAACGGGGAAAGGTGTTATGGAGGCAATGCGCCGCAAGTTGGTATGGGTCGAGCTACAGAGTTTTGGCGGCTGGGGTTGCTCGGAATGCGGATGGGTGTTCAACCCTACAGGTCCGCCCATCGGCGAATCGTTGGGCGAGATGATGAGTCACTACGAACAGAAGCGCGACAAGGAATTCACATCCCATGTCTGCGCCGAACACCCGAGACCCAAGGACCCCAAGAGCTAGAGTAAATGTCTTCCGATGGGCTTCGGCCAGGGGGCCTGGCTGGCAAGTTTTCGAACGCGACGCAGGTATCGGAGAAAACTTGCGTCGCCCTACGCCTCTAAGACACCTTTCAGCAATGATCGATTCACTGTGATCTTGCCGTTGTATTCGATAAAGCCGCGCTTTCTAAATTCGTTCATGAAGAAGTTCACGCGAGATCGCGTCGTCCCAATCATTTTTGCCAAGGTCGTTTGGGACATTCTTGGGAGCTCGCGATCCGGCTGCTTTTGTTTCGCAAATCCGGCAAGTATCAGCAACGTTCGAGCCAGGCGTTTTTCACTCGAACTGCAAAGTTGATCGATCAAGTCTTCTTGCAATCGATTGTTGCGTGCGAGCAGATAACCGATAAATTGATTGCTAAAACTGTGCTCCGCGCGGAGCACGCGCAGCATTTCGTTTTTGTCGATGACAAAAATTGTCGTCGGCGCGATGGCGCTGGCCGTACCCATCCGCGTCGGCTGGGCCGACAAGCAGCCCTCGCCAAAAAAGTCGCCCGGACCAAATATCGCGACCACAGCTTCCCTGTGGGACCCGTGAACAACGGAAAATTTCACGCCACCCTGCTGAACGTACATCACGCTATCCGCAGGATCACCTTGCAAGAAGATGGGCTCGGCTCTCCTAAATTCACCCGCAGTTCTCGCCAGTCTTACCGTGTCGAGCATGGCCCGCGCGTCGAAAGAGGGATTGACCTTGGATCTCTTGAATTTCATAAACATGCGGAGACGCCCAACTCCGATGTCACTTAATATTCATTTTTACCGTACCTGAAGGCAAATTGGGAAAACTGTGCAAAATGGAACAGTTCGGTATCACGTGGATATGAAGGGCCCATTGACATACAGACTCGGCA
The DNA here is from genome assembly GCA_035307985.1 of Candidatus Acidiferrales bacterium. Lineage (GTDB taxonomy): Bacteria > Acidobacteriota > Terriglobia > Acidiferrales > UBA7541 > Palsa-295. The sequence continues at coordinate 14,660 of DATGHM010000121.1, read as the reverse complement.
AGTGAAATCTGGCAACTCCAAGAAGTCCGCATCTGTGAACTTACTTCAAGGTCGCCGCCGCGAACGGCGCTTTTGTCAGGCTACGGGATCACGACCAGCCTGTGGGCGTGTGCGTCGCGTTCCCAGGCATCCTCGATCTCGGCGAGTCGAACACGCTCGGTCTCAATGCGCAGTTTGCCGCTCGCTGCGTGGTTCATCACTTGTTGGAACGCCTCGGTGAGTATGTCCCAAGACGGCATGCCTCCGGTTCCCAGAATGGTCAGCGCCGTGCTTCGCAGGACTGCCGCGGGCAGAGTGATTGTAGATCCAGCGCTCTCGCCCACCTCCACCAGTCGAGTCTCCGATTCCCCAATCGCAAATTCTTTTCCGGTGATGGCTTTCAGCAGAGCTTCGGTCGGGCGGCCCCATAAATAGTCGATGATCACGTCGAAACGCTTTTCGCCGGCCTCGTGGCGGAAGGCTGCGATCAATTCTTCATCGGGTTTGTCGAAGCGAACCGTCGAGTCGGCGCCAAGCTCGTGGAGTGTGCTCAACGCGTGTTCGTTGCGTCCTGCCGCAACCACGCGTCCCGCGCCCAAGATTTTGGCGATCTGTACCGCCAGCTTGCCCGTGACTCCGGTGGCGCCAAGGATCAGGACGGTTTCGCCGGCGGCGAGCTTCGCACTGTGCTTGAGAGACAGCCAGGCCGACACACCGGGATTGGGAATGGCCGCGGCAGTGACATCGTCCAGTTCTTCAGGGACCGAAAAACATTGAACTCGCCGAACCACAGTCTGCTCGGCCATCGCGCCGTACGGCCCCCGCGCTCCGCCGAAGAACACTCGCGTGCCGTCTTCGAGCCGCCCCACGCCATCCATGCCGCAAACAACGGGAAATTCGCGCGGGCTGGCGTAGTGCGTTCCGGCCGCCATCTGTTTTTCCACAGGCTTCAGCGCAGCCGCAGAGACATTTATGAGCACTTCACCTTCGCCCGGAGTTGGATCGGGAAATTCGTCAAAGCGCGGCGGTTTGCCGAGAGCATGCAGCACGGCGGCATCCACCAGTCGCCTCCTTTCAGATGTTCACGTCGGCTCGCTGGGCAATTGATGAAACCGAGTCGATGGTGACAAATGCCCTTCGCAGAGGCAAGACCAATTGCGTCCAATGAGTGAGCCTCGGCCCGACTTGAGAAGTCGCCTAAACCGGAGATGCGCTCCGCTTTGTTACCTCAGCGATTGTGTCCGGATCACGGGCTAACCGGAAGTAATCCAATTGGACGACAAGTTTGAATGCATAAGTCGATGGACGAGCGCTTGGTGTACAAAAGCTGAACTCGGCGAGCTCTACGAGGTGCGACGGAGGCGGTCGAGAAGGGCAAAGAGCAAGACGGCGAAGGCGCCACTGACGAGCGAGTCGATCAGCAGGTGGAGAGTAAATAGCGGCGCAGAACGGTCGAGCAAGGCCCGCTCGGTGATGGCAAGAACGACTTGGTGAAAATGGAACAGAAGAACTACCAGCGCGAAGCGGCTGAGTGGGTGCTCGGTATCGATCCGTGCGCCCACCGAAGACGCGACGTAGCCGACGAGAGTCTTCGCGATTCCGTATAGGCCGATGGGATTGTCGTGGCTGAGCGCGTCCTGTAAAAGACCGATTGCCGCGCCAAGAAGAAGCCCCGAAGCGGGATTCCGGCGGCTCACGCCGAAGTAGATCGTGACGAGCAGCGGCAGCTCGATCATCTCGGCCCAATGCCCGTATCTGTGCAGAAACGCCTGCAGGACGATGGCAAGGATGGCCGCACCGAGGATCGTGCCCGTGTAGTACTTGTGGACCTCGACGTTGTCCTGCGACTGGATTCCGGGATTGAATGCGAATGACATGTCAGCGTTTCGTTGCCCCGGCTTTCGGTGGCGCGGGCGCGGGAGGCTGCGCTCGGGAAAGCGAAGCGGCGGCCTTGTTTTCTGGCGCAGACGCGTCTGACTCCTTCAGCTTCAGTTCCTTCTCGGTGAGCAAGACGAGAACGTCTTCGAGGCGGTCGAGGTGCGCGGCGCTTCGAAGTCGAATGACCTGAAACGGATTCGAAGGCTTGTCCTCGGAAACCACGCCCACGGGTAAACCCTTGGGAAAAATGCGGTCCTCGCCGGAGGTGATCACGGCGTCGCCCACGTGGACTTTCTCATCGTTCACGATGTAGTCCATTTCGGGGTACGGGCCTCCGTTGCCTTTAACGATTCCGTGAGTGCGCGTGCCCTCGAACATCGCGCCCACGCCGCTTTCGCGGTCGCTGATCAGCAGAACCTGCGAGGTGTTGGGAAAGACCTCCACGATTTTCCCCACGATTCCGTCGGGAGTGATGACGGCCATATTGTGGCGGACGTGGTCATTCAAACCGCGGTTGATGAAAATCGTGTGCGAATTGGGGTCCGCGCTTCCGCCGATCACCTGTGCGGCAAGCATTGCGGTGCTCGATCCGACCACCTGGGCCGCGAGCATGGGAGCCTCAGGATGCTCCTTGCGGAATTCGAGGAGAGTCGCGAGGTGCTCCTCCTCGGCGGTTTGCGTCTCGAGTTCGCGGTTGCGGAGCTTGAGTTGGCCGTTCTCGTCGCGCAGACGGAGATTTTCGCTTCGCTCGTGCCTCAAATCGATGTAGCCGGTCCAAATGCCGCCCATACCTGAAAGTATTCCGGAACCGGCGCGCTCGATGGGTATGATCAGTTCCACGGCCCAGTAACGAACCAGAGGGATGTCGCGGCCCTGGGGACGGTCGGTGTGGCGCACTTGAAAGGCAAGAAGGAGCACCTGCGCAACCACAACGATTGCGAGAAGCGCTAAGGGACGCCGGCGAGTGGGGATGTCAACCATTCGAAGAACTCGAGATTAATCGATCAATCGCCGTCCGGCCAGCACCCGCTGGCGCGCCGCGCATTCCTTCCTGCTCGTCTGCTTAATCAATCGACACCTGGCGCAAGAGACGAAAGTCGCTGAGCATTTTCCCCGTGCCGAGAACCACGGATGCCAGCGGATCATCGGCAATCGAGACGGGCAAACCGGTTTCTTCGCGAATGCGTTTGTCCAGATTCTTGATCAGCGCGCCGCCTCCGGTCAGGACAATTCCGCGGTCGCTGATGTCGGCGGAAAGCTCGGGGGGCGTGCGCTCCAGCGCCACGCGGATCGCGTTGAGAATCGTGGAAATACACTCGGAAAGAGCCTCGCGAATTTCGCTGTCGTCGATGGTCACGGTCCGTGGAACACCTTCGATCAGGTTGCGGCCTTTCACCTCGAGCGTGAGCGGCTTTTCGAGCGGGTACGCCGACCCGATTTCGATCTTGATCTGCTCGGCGGTTCGTTCGCCGATGAGCAAATTATATTTGCGCTTCAAATAGTGCATCACGGCCTCGTCCATTTCGTTTCCCGCCACGCGCACGGAACGCGAATAGACAATGCCGCTCATGGAGATCACTGCGATGTCGGTGGTGCCGCCGCCGATGTCGACCACCATGTTTCCGGAAGGCTCCTCGATCGGAAGGCCCGCGCCGATTGCGGCAGCCATGGCCTGCTCCACCAGGTAGACTTCGCTGGCCCGCGCACGATAGGCGGAGTCCTGAACGGCGCGCTTTTCCACAGGCGTGATTTCGCTGGGGACGCCGATGACGATGCGCGGGTGAACCAGGACGCGGCGATTGTGAGCCTTGTGAATGAAATAGGTCAGCATCTTCTCGGTGACTTTGAAGTCCGCGATGACGCCGTCTTTCATCGGCTTGATGGCCACGACGTTGCCTGGCGTGCGTCCCAACATTTCCTTCGCTTCGCGGCCCACCGCGACTGGCTCGCCTGTGTTCTTATTGATGGCCACGATGGAGGGTTCGTTGACAACCACGCCTTTGTTGCGCGCAAACACCAGCGTGTTCGCGGTTCCCAGATCGATGGCCAGGTCGGATGAGAACAGGCTGAAGACCGACCGCATGTTGAAGCCGTTTTTGGTCACTGCTTGCTTCCCCCTTCAGATGCCCTTCGAGCGGCGCCGCGGCTCGGTGCCGCGCAGCGCATGTCGATCTACGGGATGACCACCTCGACGCGTTTGATGATCGTGCCACCACGACGATTTTGGCCCGTGATGGCCAATGTGTGGCTTCCCTTTTGCATTGGCTGCGTGAAATAGCGAAAGCCGCCATCGGACTGAATGTCCGCCACTTGTTCCCCGTTAATCATGAGAGTGGCGCCGGGTTCCGTGCGGCCGATCACCTCGACGACGTTGCCTTGCAGCTGCGTGTCGTCCACTTCCAGAAACATTTGCTGCTCTTTCCCCTGAGCCACGAGCGTGAATTGGAAGGGATCGCTCGGTTCGCTGACGTTGTCGCTCGCATCGATCGCGCGAACGCGCCAGAAGTATTCGCCGGGGCCGAAACCGGAAAGATCGGCGGCAGGCGAATCCACTTTCTGATCGATGACCAGATGATTGAACGTCGCGCTCGTGCTGGCCTGAAACTCGTATAGCCTCGCCGTGGGCACGGCCTTCCAGGAGAAATGGATGCGATCGTGCTTGGGATCCGAGACGATCAGCGGCGCCAGGTTCAGGGGCTGATCGAGCTGCGGCGGAGCGAGAACCTGGCTCTTTGTCATCGAGCCCCCGGACCCGACGAACGAAATTCGCTCGTGCTGGCCGATGTCCACGTGCTCGTTGCCGCGGTTCAATTCGGCGCTGCCGGTCGTAACCGTGATTTGCTGCTGGTTGGTTGCGGGATCGCTTCGCACGGCCGCGCGGCTGTTCTCGCGGAGTGAGGCGACGGCATTCTCGAATGAAACCTGCGCCGAAGAGCCCGGAACCTCCCACTTGCCGGTAGCGAGATCAACTTGCCCTGAAGTGATATGTACGCCTACTTCGGAGGCCCGGTCGTGGGCCACGAGGTTTTCTTCGACGGTTACGAGAGTATCTCCCTTGACGGTATAGGTAGTGCCGTCGGCGAAGACGATACGGGCCACGCCCTCCGAGCCCGTCTGGATCAGGTCTCCTTTATCCAAAGTCATCGAGAATTCCGCGTTCGTCCACTGCACGGAATTTGCTTTCTTCACCTGGACCTTGCCGTCGAGGTTCACAAAGCGGGCCTGGCGCGCCGAAATTGCTGCCACTTCCCCGCCCCGCGGTCCGATCATTTCGGAAATGCGCTGAAGGACGCTCCGGGAAGCATCGGGAAAGACCAGATAGGTCGAGGTGAGGGCAATCGTCGCGAGCAGAATCGTGTAAAGCACGACGGTGCGATACTTCACCGTGTGCCAATACACCTCAACCCGCGAATTCTTCTGCGTTTCAGTCACAGTGGTCCACTGTCGAAAACTCAGGTCAATTTTTGAATCTAGCACAGGGGTATAGGGCTTTCAACACGACCCGAAAACAGTTGCGAAACGGCTAATATTGGATTGTCGCAGCCGCGGGCGGTCGAACGCAGACGATCTGGAGGCCCCACCATCTTGGCCGTTTTCAACCGACGCTCCTCAGGCCGAGGTGCTCTCGCGACAGCATCCGACAAACCGATTCACTCGCTCGCCGATGGCCCGCCCATTTTGGCGCTTCGCATGCCATCTCCGGCCTACGAAGACTGATGCCCTTCGGAGTCTCGCGTTCTATAATGCTGGCGTGCATCGGCTGACGCCCCGAAGCGTCCCGATTGGTTACCGCACCGACACGAGGATTCCGAAATGACCGAGATCATCGGAGAACTTGTTCCTCCCACACGCTTGATGCTCACGCCGGGGCCTTCCTGCGTGGACCCTCGCGTCTATCGCGCGATGGCCACGCCGCTCGTGGGGCACCTGGACCCGTGGTTCCTGGAAATGATGGGCGACGTCCAAACGCTGCTGCGCCGCGTCTTTCAGACCCAGAACCGGATCACATACCCCATCTCAGCGTCGGGTTCGGGCGGGATCGAGGCTGCTGTGTTCAATGTGCTGGAAGAAGGCGACGAGTGCATCGTCTGCTCGAACGGAATGTTTTCGGAGCGGATGGCCGTGATCGCGGAGCGCACTCCGGCGAAGGTGATCCGCGTGACGGCGCCGCTTGGCCGGCCGGTGGACCCGGAAGACGTGCGACGCGCGGGCAAGGGCCGGAAGATCAAGCTTCTCGGGCTGGCGCACGGCGAAACATCAACGGGAGTTGTGGAACACCTCGGACCATACCGGAAAGTCGCGGACGAACTGGGCGCGCTGCTTGTGGCCGACACCGTCGCGACGCTGGCCGGCATTCCTCTGAACGTCGATCGCGAGCGCGTGGACATTTGCTTCAGCGGTTCGCAGAAGGCTTTGAGCGCGCCGCCGGGAATGGCTCCCATCACAGTGAACTCGCGCGTCGAAGACGTGATTCGCGCGCGCAAGAAGCCGGTGCAAAGCTGGTATTTCGATTTGACGCCGGCCATGGATTACTGGGGCAAGGAGCGAACGTATCATCACACTCCGCCCATCTCGCTGATTTACGGCATGCGAGAGGCGTTGCGCTGCGTGCTGGAGGAGGGCCTCGAGGCGCGCTGGGAACGGCATTGGCAGAACCAGCAGGCGCTGGTCGCAGGGATCGAAGCAATGGGCCTCGACCTCTTCGTGGCCGATCCGGCTGAGCGGCTCGTTACTGTGACGGCAGTGAAGATTCCTTCCGGCGTAGACGACAAGAAAGTGCGCCAACAACTGCTCGACGAATTCAACATCGAAATCGCGGGCGGCATCGGTCCCACGAAAGGTCAGATCTGGCGCATTGGGTTGATGGGGTACTCAAGCCAGAAACAAAATGTTCTCCTGCTGCTTGCCGCCCTGGAAAAGGTGCTCCTCGATCAGGGATTCCGCGTCCCGGCCGGGGCCGGCGTGGGCGCGGCCGTGCGAAGTTATCATGAAGGCGCGCGGCAGCCTGCCGCCGCGGGCGTGAGGCAATAGACGTGACCAGCGTGAAGTTTCCTACCATCCCGAACAAGGGCTCGATGAGCGAGTTCATCAGCGGGTTCGACGTGCCGTCGAAGATGACTGACCAGCAGTATCACTGCCGTTTCTCGCATCTTTGGAACGGAATCGCGACACGCCACGCCGAGACGGTGGACTGCAAATTCTATGTGGACGGAAAACCCGTGATCGTCGGGCTGGCCTACGCCGGATTTGTGGAGTTCCGCGTGAACGCGGGGCGCACATTGACCGATCGCGAATCGAGTTACGTCGCGGCGGAGTACCTGCGCGAGCGGCTCGAGCAGGAGGACGAACACTCGCTCTACGACGTTTCGGCTGCCGACGTCCGGCGGATCATCGGTAAACTCGGAATTCGCTGAACAACGGCCCGCTCACTTCTTCTCCGCCGTCTCTTTTTTCGACAGCGAACGGATGTAGTTCACCATGTCCCATACCTGCTCGGGTTTGGCCCGCGTTCCCTCCGCCGGCATCTCGCCCTTCCCGTTCTTGATGATGTAGAAAAGTTCGCCATCTGTTTTGGTTTGCATGCCCTTCGGGTCGCGAAAATCGACAATCGGCGTTTTCATATCGGCTGCCAGGTCGCCCTTGCCGTCACCTTTCGCTCCGTGGCACATGGCGCAGTCATAGCCGTACATTCTCTTGCCGGCCGCCAGAGACGCCGCGGTCGCCTTCACTGGGTTGGCTTGCTTCACGGCTTCCGGCGGGATCTTGTACTCCGCGGGAGCAGCGGTCTGATCCGGCTTTGAGGGGCTCTGCGCCAGTGCCACGAATCCCGCAACGGACAACAGCGATAAAAGAACGAAACTATTCCTTGGCATGGTACGCCTCCATCGAGGACGCCCGACATTTGCGCGCATTGTACGCCCCGCGCGAAGCGATCGCGCAAGTCTTTTTGACACGCGCGCTCTCGGCGGCAAGCGCCCGGAGCAATGGGAAGATCAGGCGTCGGAGAGCGATTCATCGAAGCCCGGACGGTCCTTGCGTTCGCCGGCTTCCAGGATTTCGCCGCAATCGAGGCACTCGAGGTATTCGGAATCGTCGTCCTTGGCGATCAGGCGCACGCGCTTGTGCTGGCAGGTGGACTCAGGCATTCGGCAGTCACTCATGCAACTGTGGCACAATTATACCATCGGGCGGGTTTGGCCCACACGAACGCAAGTTACAGACAAAGGCATGATCCCCAATCGCTCGTCTCGTGACGAGGCCGGGAAAGCGAGAACCCTTGGCACCTGAAATGAACTCACAAAAGGTGTTGGGCGTCGTGTTCTTCTACGGAATCATAGCCCTGCTGGCCTACCTGGTTTATATCGTCTTCGCGCCGTTTTTGGTTTCGCTGGCGTGGGCCATGGTGCTGGTGGTCGTGTCCTATCCCGTCTACTCGCGGCTATCGACGAAGTGGGGTCCCACCAGCGCGGCCTTGGCTGCCACGACGGCGGTAACGCTGATCTTGATCGTGCCGACACTGTTCGTGCTGTTCGCATTCGTGCGAGAGGCCGTCGGGGCGGCGCAGTCGTTTCAGGTCGGCGTCGAAACGGGGCGCTATCCGTGGATCGCGACCTTCTGGGTGAAGCTCCAGCATCGCTACCCGAATGTGGTTCCGGCTGACCTCAGTTCCGTGCTCCACCATTATGCCGAGCAGGCTGCCGAGTACGTCGGCGGCCGATTGGGCGCTGCGTTGCGGCACACGGCTGAATTCCTGTTCGATGTCTTCGTCACGGTGCTGGCGATGTTCTATTTATTCCGCGACGGCCACTCGATCGTTCGGCGCCTGCGCGAAGTGCTTCCCTTCGACGAGGAACGCCGCGAGCGCCTCGTGTATGAAACGCGCGAGGTGATCTACGCGAGCGTGACGTCCACGCTCGCCGCGGCGGCCGTGCACGGAGCGCTGGGAGGAATCGCTTTCGAGATCGCGGGAGTTCAAGCGGCGGTTTTCTGGGGCGTTATGATGGGGTTCTTCTCGCTCGTGCCGCTGGTTGGCTCCGCCCTGATCTGGGTGCCGATTTCCCTCAGTTTGATGATCGACGGCCACCTCGGTCGCGGAATCTTCCTGATGGTCTTCTGCAGCGTGATCGTGGGGCTGGTGGATAATATCGTCCGGCCGTGGCTGATCAGCGGACGCTCGGAGATGAGCGGGCTTCTCATTTTCATCAGCATTCTGGGCGGAATTGCCGAGTTCGGTCTGCTGGGAGTAGTCTTGGGGCCGATCGTGGTGGCGATGGCGGGGAGCATGCTCGACTTGTATGGCCCGAGCGGACCACGCCGACACATCGCGACCAAAGGGGGTGGGAAGAGAGAGACTGCCGTGCTAGAGTAACGCCCTCCAAACAACGAAGAACCCGGTGATGCCTAAGAACTCGACGCAAAAACCAAAACACGAAACATTGCCGCCTGAAAAGCTTCGATGGCGTTGCGACCCCGCCCGAATCCCGTTCGAGACGACGGCGGAGATCGGGCCCCTTACAGGGGCGATCGGACAGGAACGGGCCGTGCGCGCGCTGCAGATGGGCGTCGAGCTTACTGCATCGGGCTATAACGTCTTTGTCTGCGGGCTTTCCGGCATGAGCCGCGGCGGCATGCTCGTTCGCATGATCGAGGAAATGCACCCGCAATCCGAACCGGCCCCCGACCGCTGCTACGTAAATAATTTCAAGAATTCCGACCGGCCCCGCCTGCTCACTCTGGCGCGCGGACAGGCGAACGCCTTCAAGAAAGAAGTGGAATCGGGAGTCGATTTCCTGCGGCGTCGCATTCCGCAGGTTTTCGAGGGCGAGCCGTTTCAGCGCCAGAAGACGCGTATCGTCGAGCGCTTCACCCAGCGCGAAAAGGAGTTGATGGACGACTTTACCCGCCGCATCGCGCGCGAACAGTTCGCGCTGGGACGCATGCAGGTCGGCGCCGTCGCCTTGCCCGAGATCTTTCCTGTTCTCGAAGGGCAGATGGTGCCGATCGAGGAAGTTCCGAAAATGGTGCAGGAAGGAAAGATTGAGAACACGGCGGCCGAAGAGCTCGAGCGTAAATACGACCAGTTCCGCCAGGAATTCACGGTCGTCTACCGGAAGACGCTGTCCCTATCGCGCGAGCTGGCCAGCGAAATGAGCTATCTCGAGCAGGAAGCCGCATCCGTGCTGGTCGACGGCGTAATCGAGGAGTTGAAGGAAAAGTATCCCAGCGCGCAAATCGCCGAATACCTCGAAGAAGTGCGGCACCACATTCTCGATAATCTCGAGCCGTTCAGGGAGCGTGAAGGAGAGGACGACCGGCAGCCCCCGCCGGAGGGAGACGGAATGCCTCGCGTGGAGCGGACCGATCGCGATCCCTTTCGCGTCTACTGCGTGAACGTCATTCTCGCCCACAGCGAACACGACAAGTGCCCGGTGATTTTTGAAACGATTCCCACCTACGCCAACCTGTTCGGCACCATCCACCGCAGCTACGACTCGCGCGGCGGATGGAACTCGGATTTCATGGATCTGCGCGGCGGATCGATGCTGCGCGCCGACGGCGGATTCCTGGTGATGTACGCGCTGGATGCGCTGACGGAAACGGGCGTCTGGCGAACGCTGAAGCGGACCCTGAATCACGGAAGACTCGAAATCCAGCCGGTGGACATGTTCTTCCCGTTCGCTTCGGCGGCGCTCAAGCCGGAACCCATCGACGTGCACACGAAGATCATTCTGATCGGCGACCGCGAAATGTTCGAAATGCTTTACGACTTCGAGGACGATTTCAAGAAGATTTTCAAGGTACGCGTCGAATTCGACGAGGAAATGAAATGGAGCGACGAGCTTGTGCGGCAGTACGCCGGACGCCTGCGCAAGTTGATCGACGATGAGAAGCTCCCCCATTTCGACCGGACCGCCGTCGCGGCCATCCTCGAGGATGGCGTCCGCCGCGCAGGCCGCCGGGGAAAAATTACGGCGCGATTTTTTGATCTTGCCGATCTCGCGCGGGAAGCGGCCTACGAAGCGCGGCAAAAAAACGATGCTGTCGTCACTGCGGAGCACGTGCGCGAAGCGCGACAGTCAAAAATCGAGAGGCACAACCTGGTCGAGACCAAGATCCGCGAGATGATCGAGCAGAAAGTGATCTTCATCGATACCGATGGCGGCCGCGTCGGGCAAGTGAACGGTCTGAGCGTGCTCGAAATCGGCGGCTACGCCTTCGGGAAGCCGGTTCGCATCACGGCGTCGGCTGCGCTGGGCAAGAGCGGCATCATCAATATCGAGCGCGAATGCAATCTGAGCGGGCGTTTCCACGACAAGGGCGTCCAGATCATCTCCGGCTACCTGAGGCGGCTATTTTCACAGGACAAGCCGCTATCGCTCTCCGCGAGCGTCTGCTTCGAGCAATCGTACGGCGGCGTGGACGGCGACAGCGCCAGCTCCACCGAGGTTTACGCCTTGCTCTCCGCGCTTTCGAGCTGCCCGATCCGGCAGGACCTCGCCGTTACGGGTTCCGTGAATCAGCAGGGAGACGTTCAGCCCATCGGCGGCGTCAACGAGAAGATCGAGGGATTCTACGACGTTTGCCGCATCAAGGGCCTGACGGGAAACCAGGGCGTCCTGATCCCGTCGGAGAACGTCGAAGAACTGATGCTGCGGGATGACGTGGTCCAGGCGGTCGCCGAGGGACGTTTCCATATTTATCCCGTCCACACGATCGAGGCAGGAATCGAAATCCTCACGGGCATTCGCGCCGGCACGCGCGAGTCCTCCGGAAAATTCGAAGCCGATACTCTGTTCGCCAAGGTGGACGAGCGGCTGCATCAGATGGCGGCAACCATGCACCGCTTCGACTGACCGCCAAGCTCTTTCCCACTCCGCCAACCCTCTTTTTGTGGTGCGCGCTACTCCAGCAGGCGTTCCATCTGGATGGTTACTTCCTGGGTTTTGTCCCCGCGCTGCAGCGTGACTTTGTACTTGTGGCCGACCTGCCGGAACAGATAGCGGACCGAGGCGAGGGACATGTCGGCGGACGCTTCGTCGTCAATGCCGGCGATGACATCCCCCGTTTGAATTCCAGCGGCCGCCGCAGGACTGCCCGGCGCCACATGAACCACCTCGAAGGTCTTCAGGCTCGGGCCTTTCGCGATCACCGCGATTCCGCTCTTGTCCTCTTCGTCATAGTCGTGGAAATGCGTGTTCGCTTCGAAAATGATCTGGCGGTGCGGATAATCCAGGACGATATTGAACCGCCGAAGAAGCCGCGCTCCGATCACGCCGGCAATCTTCGGATCGTCGCCACCGGCCATCTTCGAGCGCGAAAGCTCGGCGATCGTGTCCTCCGCAGCGGAGCCGGCCACTTTGAACCATCGCAAGCGAAAGAGCGATACCTTCTCTCCGCCGCTCAACTCGGGATCGTAGGCCTCCGCAACTTTTCCTTTCGAAGGAAACACGTGATGGGCATCTGAGAATTTTTGCGATACGACGATGCCGGCGATCAGTGCGGTGTTCATTCCGAAATCCGCTTCGATCTGTTTCCCCTTGGGCGTGTCCATTTTCGCGTGGATCACGGGCATGCCGTCGCTGAACGACAGCGGAAACACGCTTCCGTGGCCCGCATACTTGTATGCGGCCGGATCGAAGATTCGCACCGTTTCGCGCGCGTAATCGATTGCCACCACCACGCGAGACAAGAAATCAGTCCCAATCGTGCCTTCGTACGGACGGCCCATATCGGAAGCGAAGCTGTCTCGCGGCAGAGCCGGAAGCGATTCGGCCGGGAATAACAACCCGGGCAGGGTAAGCGCGGCCCGCTGATTTCCGCTAAACCCGATTTCCTTCGCCCGAACCGGACCGATCGAAGTCCCGCTCGCGCTCGTATCCAGAACGAAAAGGGACGGCTCGCTGTCGTTGATCTTGACCGGCAACAAAACGACGTCCTGGATGAATGTGGCGAGCACGTCGGCCACATTCCCGCCAAACGCGAACCGTGGCGCATTCGGCGACGCCGCAGGAGCCGGGGCCGGAGGTTTCGCTCCCCGCTGCGGCGATCTCGCCTGATTTTGCTGGCCCGCTCGAGCCAGCAGAGCAAGGCCAAGGATAATCAACAAAACAAGAAAATTCGTCGGCCGCTTCATCCGCGCTCCTGAACGTTCCATCGATACGAATCCGCGATTATACGTTGCAAGAGAAGCGAAGGAAGCAACTTTGGTTGCGCGGGGATTGGCGCCTGTGCGTTCCGGGGCGGGTCAGCGGCCGGGAGCCACGTAGCCTTCGCGAGCGAAGACGCGGTATTCCGGCTCGCCGTGTTTTTTCTTCTTCTTTTTCTTCTTCGGTGCGGAGTTGTCCGGGGCCATCACATCCACCGTCAATTTGTGAAATTGCCCGTCGTGGTCCGGCGCGATCCCGACGACGTACTCGTGCCGCAGGCAGGCTGCAATCTCCCGGTAGGCCGTCGCAAAGTCCTCTTTGGATGTCGGGAAATAGGCGCGGCCGCCGGTAATCGTCGAAAGCGAGGACAGCGCATGCTCGGCACTCTCGAGCGTCGGCATGCCGCCAGGATCGCCGGCGGAGTCGAACGAGGACTCGCCCGCATGCTTCTTCCCATGCTTCTCCTTGCTCGGAACGTTGGCCATGGCGGCGAGCGGACCGGCAAGACCCACCGCAAAGATCACTATGTCGCTTCCGCGCAACTTCTGCGTGAGGGCGGCCAACCGGGTCGGCGCGGAAGAATCCAGGCCGGTGGTCAGCAGAACAATCGCCCTTTTCCCGGGAAATCTCGACACGCCGTCAACCACGGCCGATACCGAATCATAGAGGTTGAGCGACGCCGATCCCATCATGTATTGCGTATTCCCCAGGGCCTGCAGAAGCGCCGATTTATTCGTGGTGAAGTTGACGACCGAGCGCGGCACGTCGGAATACGTAACCAGCGCGACCTCGTCTTCCGGCGCCAGTCCGGCGACGAGCGAAAAAGCGGCCGCAAGGTGCTCTTCCTTGAACAAATAGACCGCGGGGCTCGTTTCCAGAACCACCACGATTTTTGCAGGCGTCGACGCGGGAGCGAAAAATTCGACAGGCCGCTCTTCGCCGTCGTCGCGAACGTGGAAATCGTTCTGCGTCAGACCATCAACGAAATTTCCCTCCCCATCGAGAACGGACACATCCAGCTTCACCATTTCGGTCTTGGTTTGCAGCGGTTGCGGCACCGTCGGAGTTTGAGCCTGCACGGGCGCCGGCGCGCTCTGGCCGCGGGCGGGACATCCGCTGAACCCGATCGCTACCGCAAGCGCGAGAAGAGCAGCGGCGAAACCCGGTCTGACTGAAGGAAGCTTCAAACGAAAATGCCGATCCGCGCGGTTCCCTTTCTGGGCCTGACCACGCTAACTCCGCAACAACGATACACACGCGCGCCACTCAAGGCGCACGGAATTTGAATCTCGTGAGGATAAACTGACAACACCGGCCGACCGGGATCAATTCGTGAAATGCGGGAATTGGCGAAGACAAGACGAAGGCGAAAAAACCAGTTTCAGTTGCGAGTAGAATTCTGTCCGTCATTTGTTTTCATGAGGTTACAGGGATTTCTACTCAAAGGTTGTTGCGAGTAGACGCTCACTGAGGTCGTCCCCGCGAAGCGTGGCGACAGCACCGCGGCGCAGCGCGTTACTGATTGCTGCCGGGTTGACCCGGGCTCGATGCGGACGGCGGCGGCGCGTTCGGCGATTTGGGCGTGCTCAGGTAGCCTTTCGCCGATTTCTTCGTAACGTCGAAAACCACAATTTCGTAGGGCGCCCGGGCGCCGCG
>DATGHM010000120.1:0-2999 GCA_035307985.1 Candidatus Acidiferrales bacterium | reverse complement strand
CCGCTGATTCCGGCGTCCGATCCCAACTATCGGGCCGACCAGCAAGCCATCGTGCCCGACGTCACCGTGTATCGCACCGACAACCGCTCGCGATATGACGGGCTGCTCGTGCACCTGCAGGGAAACGTGTCGCGGCGACTGAACCTTACGGTGAATTACACGCTGTCGAGCGCGGACACGTGGGGCTGCGTGGTGGGCGAGCTTTTCGACTACGTCAATGGTGTATGCAACCCGCTGAACGCGTTTGGGCCGGGCGACTACGGCCCTTCGGGAGAAGATGTGCGGCACCGGCTGGTGTTCGCGGCGATCGTCCACGCGCCTTTCGGCTTCGAGCTGAGCACGCTCTCGCAGTTCGAGAGCGCGCGCCCGTTTACGATCGGCACGCCAGTGGATGTGAACGGAACAGGCGATCCGACCAACGACCGCGCCGTGGTCAACGGTGTACAAACAACGCTCGACGGATTCCGCGGCACGCCGTACCAGCAAATCGATTTGCGGATCAGCCGTCCCTTCGCGTATCACGAGCGCTGGACGATCGCGCCGTTCGTCGAATTCTTCAATCTGCCGGACCGCAACAATCCGGGGAACAATTACGTCGCGGACATTTCCGCGCTGCCCACGCCGGTGAACGATCTGTCGAATGCCACAGCATTTTGTCTCAACGCTTCGTGCACACAGACCCAGCCCATCACCAGTCTCAACCAGTTACGCGTTCCTGCGGGAGCCCTAGGCGATTTCTTCGGCCCCGGAACCACAGTCGGCATCCCGTTCGCCGCGCAACTCGGCGCCCGCGTGAGTTTTTAGGCGCGTCTCTCCCAATAATTCTCCGTCCGCGCTTGCCTCCGCGCGCGGCGATAAGGTATGAATGATGTCCGTGTTTTGTGAGCGCAAACAATGATGGAAGAGTGGGGAAGCGCGGCGATTGAGACGGCCAGGCGGCGCGGTGCCACCTACGCGGACGCGCGCGTGATGGACATTCGTCATCGCGAAATTTCCGTAAAAAATGGCGAAGTGGGCACGCTGGCCGAGAGCGAATCGCTCGGCATCGGCGTGCGCGTGATCGTGGACGGCGCATGGGGATTTGCTTCGACCGACCGGCTCACGAACGAGGGTGTGCAAGCCTGCGCGGCGCAGGCGGTGGCGATCGCGAAAGCATCGGCGCTGGCGAAACGAGAAAACGTGGCGCTGGCGCCCGAGAAGGCGTACGTCGACACGTGGCAGAATCCGTTCCTCAAAGATCCGTTCCGCATTCCCGTCGAGCGCCAGATCGATCTGCTCCTTGCCGCCGACAAGGAAATGCGCAAGATGAAGGGCGTGACGGTGGCGGAAGGGTCGATGTCGTTCCGTCGCATCGAGCAGCTTTTCGTTTCAAGCGCGGGCTCGTCGATCCACCAGATCAAGATGCAATCCGGCGCGGGAATCGTGGCGACCGCGTTTGCCGGCACGGAGATTCAGAAGCGCTCGTATCCGAACAGTTTTGGCGGGCAGCACATGCTGCGCGGATACGAACTGATCGAAGAGCTGGACCTGGTGCGGCACGCGCCGCGCGTCGCGGAAGAGGCGGTCGCGCTGCACTCCGCCGCGCAGTGCCCCGAAGGGCAGCGAACGATCATTCTGGACAGTTCTCAACTTGGTTTGCAGATTCACGAATCGATCGGGCACCCGATCGAACTGGATCGCGTCCTGGGCATGGAAGCGAATTTTGCGGGGATGAGTTTTCTGACGCTGGAGAAGCTGCGCACGCTGAAATATGGATCGGACATCGTCAACGTGGTTGCCGACGCCCAACTGGCGCACGGTCCAGGACTGGGTACGTTCGCCTATGACGATGAAGGCGTTCCCGCTCAGTGCACCCCGATTATCACAAACGGGCTGTTCACCGGTTATCTGAGCAATCGCGAGACGGCCGCGGCGATCGGCGAAAAGCGGTCGAACGGAACGATGCGTACGGAGAGCTGGAACCGCCTGCCGATCATCCGCATGACGAACATCAGCATCAATCCCGGCGCGTGGGATTTCGACGACCTGATTGCCGACACGGACGATGCGATTTACATGGAAACGAATCGCTCGTGGTCCATCGACGACCGCCGCTACCATTTCCAGTTCTCGACAGAAATCGGATGGGAGATCAAAGGCGGCAAGAAGACGCGGATGATCAAGAATCCGAGTTACAGCGGGATCACCACGGAGTTCTGGAACAGTTGCGATGCGATCTGCTCGCGCGATCACTGGACGCTGTGGGGCACGCCAAATTGCGGCAAGGGGCAGCCCATGCAAACGATGGGAACGGGCCACGGCGCTTCTCCCGCGCGCTTTCGGAATGTGAAGGTTGGCGTCGCGTTCGCGAAGTGATTTGCCACAGAGGCACAAAGACACAGAGAAAGGTGGTAGCCACCACAAACCCGATTCTGGTTTGTCGTGGGCTTGTTCGAAATGACACCTGTGACCAGAAAACGGAAGAGCGGCAATCCTGCTGGCCGCGAACGGCCCACGACCAACCAAAGGCTGATTCGTAGTGGCAACCACGATCTTGAGCGCATCGCCGAGCGCGTATTGAAACTAAGCGAGGCCGATCAGACCGAGGTCGAAATCGGCGCGGCTACGGACGCGCTCACGCGCTTTGCGAACAACACGATTCACCAGAACGTGGCGGAGCAAACCCTGGGAATTTCCGTTCGCGCCGTGGTCGATGGCCGCACCGCGCGCGCCAGCACCAATAAAACAGATGACGACTCGCTGCGCCGCGCCGCCGCTACCGCCGTCAGCCTGGCGCGCAACGAGCCGCGCAATCCCGATTTACTGCCGATGCTTCGCGCGCAGAAATATCAGAAGGTCGCGCGTTTCTTTGCGGCGACCGCGGAAACAGATCCGCAGGACCGCGCACGCGCTGTGAAGCGGGTCTGCGAAATGGCGGACAGGAATAAGCAGACCGCCGCAGGTATTTTTTCGTCCGGCCGGATGCAATCCGTGCTGGCCAATTCCAGAGGTCTTTTCGG
>DATGHM010000119.1:0-2098 GCA_035307985.1 Candidatus Acidiferrales bacterium | reverse complement strand
GAGCGGACGATCGCGTTGCACGAGCCGGGCGGGTTCACCGGGGAAATGACCATGCTTTCCGGCGCGCGGAGCCAGGTCATTGGTCGCGTGAGCGAGGGCGGAGAGTTTCTCGAACTCAGCCCCGAGAACTTGCGGGTGTTGGTCGCCAGGGACACGGAACTGAGCGAAATTCTCATGCGCGCCTTTATTCTGCGCCGGTTAGAGATGATTCGCCAAGGCTGGGGCACCCTGGTCGTTCTGGGATCGCAGCACTCGGCCCGAACCCTGGAGATCCGCGAATTCCTCAGCCGCAACGGGCAGCCCTATACTTATGTCGACCTGGATCGCGACCAGACTTCCCAGGAACTGCTGGATCGTTTCGAAGTGAAGCCCAGGGACGTGCCGGTCGTAGTTTGCCCCGGGCAGGGAGTGCTGCGCAGCCCTTCGGTTCGGGATCTGGCGGCCGGCCTCGGATTGAGTGTGGTCAGCGGCGGCAAACAAATCCGGGACGTGATCATTGTGGGTGCCGGCCCCGCGGGCCTGGCCGCGGCGGTTTATGCGGCCTCGGAAGGGCTCGATGTACTGCTGATCGAAACAAGTTCGCCTGGCGGGCAGGCGGCGTCGAGCTCGAAAATCGAGAATTACCTGGGATTCCCGACGGGAATTTCGGGACAGGAACTGGCGGGGCGCGCCGCCTCGCAGGCGCTGAAGTTCGGCGCGCAAATAGTGGTCGCCCGCAGCGTTTTGAGACTCGCCTGCGAACGGCGGCCGTATACGGTGAAGTTGGACGGCGGAGAGGAGCTGGCGGCGCGCACGATCGTGATCGCCACGGGAGCACAGTACAACAAGCCAGCGCTGCCGAACCTGGAACGGTTCGAGGGGAACGGCGTGTATTACGGCGCTACCTATATGGAATCGCAATTGTGCACGGGTGAGGAGGTCGCGGTCGTGGGCGGCGGGAATTCGGCAGGGCAGGCGGCGGCATTCCTTGCCCAGACGGCGACCCGGGTACACATGCTGGTGCGGGCAGCGGAACTCTCCAGCACGATGTCGCGCTACCTCATTCAGCGGCTCGAGGAGAACCCGAAGGTGGACCTCCATTATCAAACCGAAATTTCTGGACTCGACGGAGAAGACCATTTGGAGCGCCTTACCTGGCGCGACCGGGCCACCGGCGCCGAGTCGGAGCATGCCATCCGGCACCTGTTCATCATGACGGGCGCTTCTCCGCGAACCGAATGGCTGAAGGGCTGCCTGGCCCTCGATCAGAAAGGCTTCATTCTGACGGGCCGCGACCTCGATCCGTCTGGCTCCGGCGATGGCAACCCGCATTGGCCGCTCGATCGTGCGCCCGAAATGCTGGAGACCAGCCTGCCGGGAGTGTTTGCGGTCGGCGACGCGCGGGCTGGAAACGTGAAGCGAGTGGCGTCCGCGGTGGGAGAAGGCGCGATCAGTATTCATCTAGTGCATCGAGCATTGGCAGAACTCTAGTTTCGGCCGGCACGTCAGATCACTGGCGGCAGCGCGTCGAGAGGCTCGGTGGATATCCAGATCACTGGTCTCGGCCGATCAAATAGTCCGCAGGGCTGATCGAGGCTCGAGCTATTGTGCTTTCCGTGGAGATTTTGTTTTATTCGTTATCAACATCGCGGCGGTCAAAGAACTGGCGACTGCAAGTCCCGCCGCTATCCACAAGACGACGCGATAGCCAGCAACAAAAGCTTCGTCAATCGCTTGTCGCGCCAACGGGTCCTCTGTTTCGGCACCGGCAAGGCTTGAACGCTGTGCCTCAACGTGAGCCGCCGCCGCGGGTGAAACACCTAAATGATTCAGATTTCGATCCAAGGCGCCCTGAAAAGTATCCGCGAGCAGTGCCCCGAATGCCGCAACAGCCAACAAAGCCGCAACGCGCGAAATGGCATTATTAATTCCTGACGCAGTCCCTGCATGGTTTTGATCGGCCGAGTTCATTACCGTCGTGGTCAGCGGGGCCACGCTGATCGCCATGCCAATGCCAAGCACGACGAGCGCCGGGAAGAACATTGTCCAGTACGACCCGACGATGCCGGGCCGAGTGAATAGCGCAAATCCTGTCGCGGCGATCAAAGGGCCGATCACC
>DATGHM010000118.1:0-11929 GCA_035307985.1 Candidatus Acidiferrales bacterium | reverse complement strand
TTGCCGTGGTCGACGTGACCGATCGTACCAATGTTGCAGTGAGGCTTGTTACGGTTGAATTTCTCTTTGGCCATGGAAATCTCCTAATCGGACCTTCTGGCAGTGCTTGTTAAAGTTTTCGCGTCGATGCTCAGGCGTATTTCGCCTGAACCTCGATCGCGACGTTTTGCGGTACCTGTTCGTAGTGATCGAATTGCATCGTGAAGGTGGCGCGGCCCTGCGTGCGGCTGCGCAAATCCGTGGCATAACCGAACATCTGTGCCAGCGGAACCTCCACGCGGATTACGTTGCTGCCTGCGCGGCTTTCGGTGCCCTGAATCGCGGAACGCCGGGCATTCAGGTCGCCGAAAACGGGAGGCATATATTCTTCCGGCACCACCACTTCGACTTTCATGATGGGCTCAAGAAGAACGGCTTTGGCTTTTGCGCAAGCTTCCTTGAAGGCCATGGAGCCGGCAATTTTGAAGGCCATTTCGTTACTGTCTACGTCGTGATAGCTGCCATCGATGAGGACGACTGCTACGTCGACCATGGTGAAGCCGGCGAGGATGCCGTTGTCGAGGGCTTCGCGGATGCCCGCTTCGATTGGAGCGATAAATTCGCGAGGAATGGAACCGCCAACAATCTTGTCGATGAACAGGAAGCGATGTTCCTTATCGAACTTCCACTTGCCGGGAGTGCCGCCGGTAACTTGCTTGGCGAGTTCGTCGATATCGTCGGTGGAAAGCTCCTTCATATTTTCATGACTGGAGCTGGGCAGCGGGTGCAATTCGATTTTGCAGTGACCGTACTGACCTTTACCGCCGGTCTGCTTGATGTATTTGCCTTCGGCGAGCGCCTTTTTGCGAATGGTTTCGCGGTAAGCGACTTGCGGACGGCCGACGTTGGCTTGCACGTTGTATTCGCGCAGCATGCGGTCCACGATGATTTCGAGGTGCAGCTCGCCCATGCCGGAGATCAGCGTCTGGCCCGTGTCGTGGTCCGTATGAACGCGGAACGTGGGGTCTTCCTGCGCGAGCTTTCCAAGCGCCGTGCCCATTTTTTCCTGGTCGGCCTTGGTCTTGGGCTCGATCGCCACCGAAATCACAGGGGCGGGAAACTGGATGGATTCGAGGACAATCGGCTTGTCCTCATCGCACAGCGTGTCGCCGGTGGTGACGTTCTTCAATCCCACGCAAGCGGCGATGTCGCCCGCTTCGATCGATTCGATTTCCTCGCGCTTGTTGGCGTGCATGCGCAGCAAGCGGCCCATGCGCTCGCGCGTCTTTCGCGACGAGTTGTAAACGGATTGCCCCGTCTTCAGCACGCCGGAATAGACGCGAATGTAGGTCAAATGTCCGACGTAAGGGTCGGTCATGATTTTGAAGGCCAGCGCAGCAAAGGGTTGATCGTCGGACGCGCGACGCAGTTCCGGTTCCGTACCGTCGGGCGTGGAGCCCTCGACTGGCGGAACATCCATCGGCGACGGGAGATAATCCACCACCGCATCCAGCAGCGGCTGGATGCCCTTGTTCTTGAACGCCGCTCCCGCAACGACGGGAACAAGCTTCAAGGCGATCGTCGAGCGGCGGATCGATGCACGCAGCTCAGCGGACTCGAGCTTATGCTGGTCGAGCCACTTCGCGAGGATGGCATCGTCATGCTCGGCGACGTATTCGAGCACCTTGTCGCGATGTTCCTTGTAGAACTCCGGCGTGAGCTTCGAGGCGATGACGGCAGTCTGAAGATTCGGCCGCGACTTCAGGTACGCCGCGTCCCAGAGTTTCTCGAGCGGCAAAACCTCATACTCCGCGCCCAGCGTTTCGTCCTTCCAGATGATGGCGCGCTCGTCGATGAAATCCACGATGCCCATGAAGTTGTCTTCTCTGCCGATGGGATACTGGAGGGGGACGGGGTGTGCGGAAAGGCGCTGGCGCATCGAGCGGATCGAATGGTCGAAATCGGCGCCGATGCGATCCATCTTGTTGATGAAGGCGATGCGCGGAACCCGATACTTGTCCGCCTGGCGCCAAACCGTTTCAGACTGGGGCTGCACGCCGGCCACCGCGTCGAAAACGGCGACCGCGCCATCGAGCACGCGCAGCGAACGCTCGACTTCCACCGTGAAATCGACGTGGCCGGGCGTATCGATGATATTGACGCGATAATTCTTGTCGCACCGCTTCCAGGATGCCGTGGTGGCAGCAGAAGTGATGGTGATGCCGCGCTCGCGCTCCTGCTCCATCCAGTCCATCGTGGCCGTGCCTTCGTGAACCTCGCCGATCTTGTACGTCACACCCGTATAGAACAGGATGCGCTCGGTGACGGTCGTCTTGCCGGCATCGATGTGCGCCATGATCCCGATGTTGCGGATCTGATCGAGTTGTACTTGCCTTGCCATTTTTCAGTTTCGTTTTCTAAATCTCGCGTCGCCTGCACGGGCGCAGCGGGGAGTGCCTCTACAAAAATCCGCAAATTACCAGCGGTAGTGCGCGAAAGCCTTGTTCGCCTCCGCCATGCGGTGCACGTCTTCCCGTTTCTTCACCGCGCCGCCTCGTCCGTTCGCCGCGTCGATAATTTCTTCCGTCAGCTTGTCGATCATCGACTTGCCGCCGCGAGACCGCGCGCTTGTGATCAGCCAGTGAACGGCCAGCGACTGCTTGCGGAACGGGTTCACCTCAACCGGAACCTGATAGTTCGCGCCGCCAACGCGCCGGGTCTTGACTTCGAGCACCGGCTTGCAGTTTTCGATGGCCTTCTTAAAGAGCTTGAGCGCGTCATCGTTTGTCTTCTTGGCGACGTTGTCCATCGCCGTATAGAAAATATTCTGCGCTGTCGAGCGCTTGCCGTCGTACATCATGCTTACGATGAACTTCTGCACGATGTCGCTGCTGTAAACCGGATCGCCGGGAGTCTTCCTTCGCAGAACCCAACCTTTTCTAGGCATCCTTCAGCTCCCTACTTTGCGGCCTTTGGCCGCTTGGCGCCGTATTTCGAGCGCCCCTGCTTGCGATTCTCCACGCCTGCCGCATCGAGCGTTCCGCGCACGACGTGATAGCGGACGCCCGGCAGATCCTTCACGCGGCCGCCGCGAACCAGCACGATCGAGTGCTCCTGCAGGTTGTGACCGATTCCCGGAATGTAGGTGGTCACTTCGGCGCTATTCGTCAGGCGCGCGCGAGCCACTTTGCGCAGCGCGGAGTTCGGCTTCTTCGGCGTCTGCGTGTAGACGCGAATGCATACGCCGCGCTTTTCCGGGCATCCCTCGAGCGCCGGCGACTTCGTCTTGGCCTTCATCTGTTCCCGGCCATATCGCACCAACTGCGAAAATGTCGGCACTCGTAGCCTCCGCTTTCTCAAGACTTTTGAAGACTTTGTGTCGTTTTCTTCCGCGCAGGTTCGCGCAACCCGCACAGAAGTCCACAGGTGAATGAATTGAAAGGTCGCCAAGCTCGAAGGAGCTACTCGATACTCCGCGCGGACGCTTCACCCCGAGGAGTGAACTGCATCTGCTCTACAGCGGAGAGGCTCACGCAGCTTTGCGGGGCTGGCGCCCCATTTCGGCTGCTCTCCGTCGCCCCGTTCCCTCGTTCTCTGTTCCGGGACGCGAAGACTTCCCTTTCACCACAAGCCCAAAATCCATCGAAACAACCGCGTAAGTATAGGTAAAACAACAATTCGTGTCAACTCGATTCCTTGTGGAAATCGGGTGGCGCCGGAAGACACCGCGGCCGATTTTCGCGTGCCGGATCACCTCTGACCGCGAAGATACCGGGAGATGGGCGTTTCGTCTTTTACCAGCTGCCTCCGATCAGGTTTCCGCCGGAGCCGGATCTCTCCGCCGCAGGCCCTGAGGCGACCCCTCGTCGGTACGGGGCGTTATATTGCAGATTCGACATGGCTTATGCTGCTCCAGAAGCGAATCGGCGAGGCGCCTCTCGGGTACGCGATGGTTTCGAGTCTTCTGTTCATGCGCGCGGCAGGCGGGAGCTTTTGGATTGGTCAACTTGAGCAAAGCTGGACCTTTCGGGCGACCGAAAACTCCCCTACACTGCTCTCGGAATTTCCAACAGGGAGTGCGGATGTTTCTTCGCGGTACAGCGCTGACGTGTTTTTTTGGGCTGTGGCTTATGACGTCGGCAGTCGACTCACCCCGGCCGGGAAGGGTGAGCGTTCAGCGCCACGTCGCCAACAAGGAGGCTGCAGCGAAGACGGCTCAGGAGAGACGTGATTCGAAAGAGCCTTACGTCTTCGAACGGCATTCCGTGACCGTGCGCTTTGAGAATGATGGAACGGAAGAGCGCGAACTTTCCGTGCGTGTGCGGGTTCAGAGCGATGAAGGCGCGCAGCGGTTTCGCGGCCTTGTTTTCAGCTACATCTCGCCGAACGAGCAACTGTCGGTCCGCTCCGCGACGATACGTAAGCCCGATGGAAGCTCCATAAACGTCTTGGCGGCGCCGAATTCCACGAAGGAATCCGCGTCTCCGGTGACGCGGGACTTCCCCGCCTATGCCAACCTCAAGGAGATGCATGTCGCGGCGCCTTCGCTCGTGGCCGGCGACATCCTCGAATACGACGTTGTGACGCGCGTCGTCAAACCTTTCGCGCCGGGAGAGTTCTGGCTCGAATACAGTTTCGTCCGCGATGCAATCGTTCTGGACGAACAACTGGAGCTGGATTTACCGCGGGACCGCGCGTTCAGCATTCGAGCGCCTGATTTTTCGCGCGTTGGGGGCAAGGAAACGCGCGCCGCCGGCGCGAGGCTGGATGGCAGCGGTTTCGTCTTCACGCAAACGGATCGTCCAGGCCGCATGATTCTGCGCTGGACGCACGCCAACTTGAAGCGGGCTTCCGGCGAAGCGCAGGATGCACGGAACCGCAGCGGCACGCCCCCCGATGTCGCGATCACTTCGTTCGAGAATTGGAATGCCGTCGCGCGCTGGTACGCGGAGTCCGGGAAGGTGTCGTCCGAGCCGGGCCCGCAGGTCACGGCGAAAACGCAGGAGTTGGTCCGCGGTGCAACGAAGAACGCCGCAAAAGCGCAGGCGCTCTGCTCCTATGTTTCGCAGAAAATCCGCGATGTGAACCTTTCGGAGGCTTTCGGGCGCCGTGCGCCGCGTTCGGCGGAAGCCGTGCTCGCAGGCGGCTACGGCGACCCGGAAGACAAAGCGGCGCTCCTCGCGGCAATGCTCGACGCGGCTGGGATTCGTTCGGAGACGGTTTTGATTCCGTACGGGCGCGCCCTGGACACGGAACTTCCCGCGCCATCGCAGTTCGATCGCGTGATCGCGACTTTTCGCGATGGAGCAAAGACGGTTTGGATCGATCCGGGCGCCGAGCTCGCTCCCTTCGGCTTTTTGCCCGCGCCCCTGCGCGGGAAGTCCGCGCTGCTGATCGGGAACGACGGCACCGGAAAGATCGTCGAAACGCCGGCCGACCCGCCGTTCGAGTCAACGCAGAATGTGACGATCGACGCCCAGGTGACGGAGCTCGGTAAGCTGAGCGGGACTGTGCGCTACTCGCTGCGCGGCGACACGGAATATGTTCTGCGTATGGCGTTTCACCGCGCCCCGCGCTCGCAATGGAACGAACTTGCGCAGACGGTTTTAAAGCTCGATGGCTTGAGCGGCGATGTGACGAATGTAACCACCAACGATCCTCTGGACACCGAAAATCCGTTCCAGGTGACCATCGCTTTTTCGAATCCCAGCCTGTTCGAGTGGCCCATGGAGCGAACCAAGGTGGTGCTGCCGCTGCTGACGATTGCGATGCCGGATCCCCCGGAACAAAGCGGCCAGCCCGTGAAGCTCGGCAGCCCGCTCGACGTTGAAACGCATCTGCTGCTGAGGTTTCCACGCGGGTTCGTCGCGCATCTGCCAGCCGGGGTTGCCGTGGCGCGGGATTACGCGGAATTCAAGTCCAGCTACCGCTTCGAAAACGGCGAACTGGTGGCCGGGCGAGCCTTGAATTTCAAGGCGCGCGAACTGCCTGCCGCCAGCACGCAGGATTACCTGGCCTTCATGCATGCCGTCCAGGCGGACGAGGCGCAGACTCTGCTGCTCGAAAATCCGGCGGGCGCAAAGGCGGAGATTCCGGCGAACGCCAGCGCAGACGACTTGATCGAAGCGGGAGCGGCAGCGCTGAAATCGGGCAACACGCGTGGAGCGATTTTGCTGCTGCGGCGAGCCACCGGACTCCAACCGCTCGACAAGCGCGCCTGGAACAGTTTGGGGCTCGCCTATATGCAAGCTCGGAAATTCGCGGAGGCCGCTGCCGCTTTTCAAAAACAAGCGGAAGCGAATTCTTCCGACGAGCGCGCGCATGACTATCTCGGCGTGGCGTTGCTGGAGTTGCACCGCGAGGACGACGCGGCTGATGCGTTTCGCAAGCAGGTCGGGCTGCAGCCGCTCGATCCGGTGGCACACGCGCAACTGGGAAATATTCTTCTCGCCGAGCGCAGATACTCCGACGCCGTCCCGGAGCTGGAAAAGGCGGCCGTTCTTTCACCGGATAATGCGGAACTCGACGTGCGTCTCGGGCGCGCCTATTTGAATATCGGCGATCGGGACAAGGCTCTCGCCTCCTTCCAAAAAGCGGCAGCGCTCTCTTCAAGCCCCGCGGTACGGAACGAGGCGGCTTTCAGCCTCGCAGAGCAAGGAATCGATCTCGACAAGGCTCGGGAATACGCGGAGTCGGCAATTCGCATGACCACCGCGGAACTGGAAAAGGCGGATGTCGCACATCCAACGCCGGCGGATTTGATGCAAACCGGCAACATCGGCGCATACTGGGACACGCTGGGTTGGATCTATTTCCGCAAGGGCGATCTCCCGCGGGCGGAGCGCTACATCCAAGCCGCATGGCTGCTGAGCCAGGACGGAGAGGTAGGCGATCATCTGGCCCAGATCTACCAGAAATCAGGGGCGAAAGAGCGCGCCATTCAGCAGTGCGCCATGGCGCTGGCGGCAGCGCACCCCTCGCCGGACACGCGAGCGCGACTCATGCTCATCCTGGGAGGAAACGCGCAAATCGACGCCCTGGTGAAAGCGGCCCGGCCGAAGCTGGAGAAGCTGCGCACATTCGCGGCGCGGTTGCCGGTCAAAGAGAACGCTTCCGCGGATTTTCTTATCGCGATGTCGCCCGGCGGAGCGAAAAGTCTCTCAACGCGAATCGAAGCGGTGCGATTTGTCGGGGGAGACGAGTCGTTGCGCCGAGTCGCGAATGAGCTGAAGTCGATCGATTTCGGAGCGGTGTTTCCCGATGCGACGCCGATGAAGCTCATCCGCCGCGGGACGCTGGCGTGCGAGCCCACGGGGAGATGCACGTTCACGCTTTCGCTTCCGGAGGACGCCCGCGCCACGCAGTAGAGAGCGCCGCGAAATGCCGGCGACTACTTGATTTCGAGGACTTCCTTTTCTTTCCCGGCCGAGAGGTCTTCGATCTTCTTAGTTTCGGAGTGAGTTACCTTCTCGAGTTCGTCCAGAGAGCGCTTCTTTTCGTCTTCGCTGATTTTCTTTTCCTTCTCGAGCTTTTCGACCGCTTCCTTGATGTCCCGGCGAATGTTTCGCACGGCTGTGCGGTGGTTCTCCAGAACTCTGTGGACGTGCTTGACCAGCTCTTTGCGGCGCTCTTCCGTAAGGGAAGGAATCGGGACGCGCACAATCTTGCCGTCATTGGTCGGGTTGAGGCCCAAGTCGGAAGTACGGATGGCCTTGTCGATGAGCGGGACGGCGCCGGGATCCCAGGGCGAAATCACGATCATCTGCGGATCGGGAACACTCATCGTGCCCAGCTGATTGAGGGGCATGGGAGTGCCGTGATAATCGACGCGAATGCTGTCCAGCAGCGCGACGTTCGCGCGCCCCGTGCGCACGCCCGCCAGGTCGCGCCGGAAATCCTCGACGGCCTTTTCCATGCGAATTTTGGCCTGCGCGAGAGCGTCCTTGCTCGTCGCTATCGTGGTCATCGGATCGCCTCCGAAGGTGGAATTTCAAGCCGCGGCGACAAGAGAGCCCACTCGCTCGCCCGTCACAACGCGTTTCAGATTGCCGGGAACGTTCATATTGAAGACGATGATCGGCATTTTGTTGTCCATGCAGAGCGAGATGGCCGTGGAATCCATCACGGAAAGACCCTTCTGCAGGACGTCCAGGTACGTGATGCGGTCGAGAAACTTCGCGTTCTTCACTTTTTCGGGGTCGGCATCGTAGACACCGTCAACGCGCGTCGCTTTCAGAATCACCTGCGCCTTGATTTCCATCGCTCGGAGAGCGGCGGCGGTATCCGTCGAAAAATAAGGATTGCCGGTGCCTGCAACGAAAATCACGGCGCGATCTTTCTCGAGATGCCGGACGGCGCGGCGGCGAATGAAGGGCTCGGCAATCTCGTGCATTTCGATGGCGCTCATCAGCCGCGTGTGGCAGCCGAGTTTCTCGAGCGCGTCCTGCAGTGCCAGGCCGTTGATCACGGTGGCGAGCATGCCCATGTAATCGCCGGTCGCCCGGTCGATGGAGAGTTGCTTCTGTCGCGTGCCGCGGAAGATGTTCCCTCCGCCGACCATGATTGACACCTGCACGCCAAGGGCGTGGATTTCATTCACATCGGACGCGAGAGCCTGGATCGTTTCGGCGTGAATGCCGAAATCCTGAGGGCCCGCGAGGGATTCGCCGGAAAGTTTCAGCACGACGCGCCGGTAGATCGGCGCGCCCTGCCCTGCTTGAGTCCCGCTGGTCGACGTTGTCATCGCGCGTGATTCGATCCGTATCGCGGCGGCATTTTAGCAGAGATTCAAGGGAAGCTCACGCGCGCAGCGAAACCGTGAGAATTTTGTTCTTCCAGCACGAACAGGAGACGGGCTGAACGTCAGGAACGCGACGGCTACGCCGAAACCGGGGCGCCCGCCTCCTCCGCACCCGCGGAGGGCGACAGGGCCGCTGTTTCGTTCTCGCCCACCTTAAAGCGCGAAAACCGGCGGATCGCGATATTTTCGCCGAGATTGGCGATGGCCTGCTCGACCAGTTCCTTGATCGTCACGCCTTCGTCCTTGATGAAGTGCTGCTCGTAGAGGCAGTTCTCTTCGTAGAACTTCTCCATCTGTCCGTTGACGATCTTGGGGATGATGTTATCGGGCTTGCCGCTGGCTTTCGCACGCTCGCTGTAAATCTCGCGCTCGCGATCGAGGATCTCCTGCGTCACTTCCTCGCGACGCAGAAATCGCGGATCTGTGGCAGCCACGTGCATGGCCACGTCGTGACACAGCCGCTGGAAGACCTCCGTGCGCGCGACGAAGTCGCTCTCGCAATTGATTTCGACGATCGCGCCAATCTTTCCGCCCGCGTGAATGTACGATCCGATCAGGCCCTCCGATGTCGCCCGCTGGGCCTTCTTGGCGGCCGCGGCCTGGCCCTTCTTGCGCAGGACATCGATCGCCTGCTCCATTGAACCGTTCGCTTCGATCAGCGCTTCGCGACAGGCCGTGAAGCCGGCCCCCGTGCGATCGCGCAGTTCCTTCACCTGCTGCGCCGATACGTTCGGTTTTCCGTCCGTTCCCATATACGTTTAAATTCCTTTTTTTGGATTCGATTGTCGAACGCCGAATCGGATGGTCGATTTTCTATCGGGAGCTTTCGTCGTCGGCCAGAGGCGCCGGCGCGGGTTCCTCGCCGGGCTCGCCCTCCACAAAGTCGCCTTCCTGCTTTTCGTAAACTTCGTACGCGCTCGTGTCGACGTACTCGACGCCCTCTTCGCCGGGAGCGCCTTCGGCGCTCTTTTCCTCGGCGATCTGCGATTGCTCGAAGGATTGCCTGCCGGCCAGCACGGCATCGGAAATCTTCGACGTGAACAGCCGGATCGCGCGCAAAGCGTCGTCATTGCCCGGAATGATCCAGTCGACCAGGTCCGGATCGCAATTCGTATCCACAATCGCGACCACGGGAATGCCGATGCGGCGCGCTTCCCGGACGGCGATCAGTTCCGTATTCGGATCGATCACGAACATGGTGTCGGGAAGCGTCGCCATGTTCTCGACGCCCGCGAAATTCTGCTGGAGGTGCTTCAGTTCGCGTTCGAGCCGCGCCGCTTCCTTCTTCGGAAGAGCCGCCATGCGGCCGTCTTCCACCATCGCCTTGAGCAGCTTCAGGCGCTTGATGGATTTCTGAAGCGTGGCCCAGTTGGTGAGCGTGCCGCCCAGCCAGCGGTTGTTCACATAAAACATTCCGCAGCGCTGCGCTTCTTCGGCGATGGCTTCCTGCGCCTGCCGCTTCGTGCCGAGGAAAAGGACCGTTCTGCCCTCTCCGGCACGTTCGGCCACGTAGCGGGCCGCTTCGCGAAACATCTTCAAAGTCTTTTGCAGGTCGATGATATGGATCCCGTTGCGCTCGCCGAAAATGTACTCCTTCATTTTCGGGTTCCAGCGCCTCGTCTGGTGGCCGAAGTGAACCCCAGCCTCCAGAAGCTCTTTCATCGTGATTTCTACTGCCAAAGTGCCTCCTCTCGTTAAAAGGGACGCTTTTCATCCCGGTTTCAGCGGGACCAGCGTCCTTTTTTGCCGGCTGCTTGCCGGCCGTGATTTTCCCCGGTGCTTGCCGCGCCGTTACCGGCGGCAACCGCCGGGGATGCAGCGAACATCCTTTGCTGTACTGGCCTGCCCTGAAGCCGCCCTCGCGGCCGAAGAGAAGCTCCAACTAGCGCTTACTGTACTGGAATCTGCGGCGCGCGCCCTTCTGGCCGTACTTCTTGCGCTCCTTCATGCGCGGATCGCGCGTGAGGAATCCGTTCGTGCGCAACGCCGGGCGCAATTCAGGATTGAACCGCGCCAGCGCTCGCGAAAGGCCCATGCGCACGGCGCCGGCCTGTCCACCCACGCCGCCGCCCTTGACGATCGCCTTCACTTCCACCTGGTCGGCAGTCTGGGTGAACTTCAAAGGCTCCACAGCGGAGGTGTGCCAGGAAACGTTCCGGAAATATTCTTCCACCGGACGCCCGTTCACCGTAAACCCCGCCGGTCCCGCTTTAATATACACACGGGCGATGGCCTCGCGGCGACGGCCCGTGCCATAGAACTGCTTTCCCGCTTCCAACGGGCTTCCTGATGAACTCACTGCTCCTCCAATTTAATTCGCGATCTGTCGGACGACACTCAAGGCCGCAGCCGACGCCGCCGGTGAAGGCGGTGCAAAAACACGATTGGCCCTCTGTTGAGGCTACAACGCGAGCGGCTGAGGTTTCTGTCCTGCGTGGCGGGCAACTGCTTCACTTCCCACATAAACACGCAACTTCCTCGCACGACGCGCGCGAAGCTTGTTCTTCGGCAGCATTCCCATGACAGCTTCGCGTACCAACTCTTCGGGGCGTCTCTGCAGGAGCAGCCGAACTGGGATCTCTTTCAGCCCGCCCGGATACCCGCTGTGATGACGATAAATCTTCTGATCGATCTTGTTGCCGGTGAGCCGGACCTTCTCCGCGTTGACCACGATCACGTGATCGCCGCAATCCGCGTTCGGAGTGAAAGTCGGCTTATCCTTGCCGATCAGGATCCGCGCGACGCGTGTCGCCAGGCGGCCGAGCACCTGTCCGTTCGCGTCCACCACGAACCAGTTCTTGCCTTCCGCCAATTCTTCCGCTTCACGACCCTTTGGAACATACGTCCGCATCAGATCAGCACACCTTTCCCTTCAATCGACAAACGTTGAGTCTAAGCTAGAGAGGTAAGCCTGTCAAACAAAGACTCGTCGATCGATATTTCAACACGCGGAGAGCAGCGAAAGCAAGAGAAAGAGGCAGGTTGAGCCAGTCCAGGTTTCCCGGGGCCGGTCAGCCCGCCTCTTTCTCGCGAGAGGCAGATGCAGCGAATCGAGGACCTTGAAAGCAGCCTAGTCCGAACGAAGCCTAGACCGTGGACGATGCCGGTGTGCGCGTCTTTGAATACGACGGCTTTTCGTCGCTGTCGCCG
>DATGHM010000117.1:0-57469 GCA_035307985.1 Candidatus Acidiferrales bacterium | reverse complement strand
CTCCGGCCTCCGCTTCTTTCAACACGCCGATGATCTGCTCTTCACTAAAGCGGCTTCTTTTCATCGCGCTTCTCCTCTCGTGGTTTTATACCCGGAGAAGCTACGTTTTGGCTGGACTAAATTTCGGGGAGCAGGTCAGGACCTCTTCGCCAAATCAGAGAACGCCGGAGTTGCGCTGTGCACGGGAAATGGCAACCGCACTGCGATAAGGTCAATCCAAGGAAAATGCATCCTTATAATTGAGTTTCAGCTTCGGATCCTGATTCTCCTTGTGGAGGAAACAGTTTCCAATTGCCAGCGTCTCGATCTCTGTGCCCATGAAACAACGGAAAGCATCCTCCGGGGTACAGACAATGGGCTCCCCGCGAACGTTGAAGCTCGTGTTCACGATCACAGGGCAACCCGTGCGCTCCTTAAATGCGGATATCAGCCCGTGGTAACGATGGTTTGTTGTCCGGTGAACGGTCTGAATCCGGGCAGAATAATCGACGTGCGTTACAGCTGGTATTTCGGAACGAGCAACGTTAAGCTTTTCGATCCCGAACAGGGCCTCTTCTTCGCGCGTCATCTGTCGTCTGCGTTCCTCTACCACATCAGCAACGATGAGCATGTAGGGACTGTCGCCATCGAGTTCAAACCAATCGGCAACATCTTCACGCAGGACTGCAGGCGCAAAAGGTCGGAATGACTCTCTGTACTTCACCTTCAGATTGAGGAGCGACTGCATTTTGGGTGACCGCGCGTCACCAAGAATCGAGCGTCCGCCAAGTGCCCGTGGTCCGAACTCCATCCGTCCTTGGAACCATCCGAGCGCCTTGCCTGCCACCAAAGCGTCGACAGCCCTGTCGACAAGATCTGAATCAGCGAGGACTTCAAACCGAGCGCCTAGGGACCCTAAACGCTTCTCAATGTCCTCTTGAGCAAACTCGGGCCCCAAGTAGGAGCCTTTCATCGAATCGCAGGAGCATTTGATTATGCGGGGGAAACCCTTATACCCGTAGTACACAGCCAGCGCTGCGCCTAACGCTCCGCCAGCATCCCCAGAGGCCGGTTGGATCCAAATGCGGTCAAAGCGTCCGTCCCGAAGCACCTTTCCGTTTGAAACACAGTTGAGAGCCACGCCACCTGCCAGGCAGAGATTCTTGGCGCCCGTCTCCGATTGCAAAGAACGTGTGAGTCGAAGCACAGCCTCGTCCAGCACCGCCTGTATGGAAGCAGCAACGTTCATGTGGAAATCAGTAAGCTGCTCGTTAGGCCGCCTTGCCGGAGCGCCGAAGAGAGCATCGAATCTTCCGTTCGTCATCGTAAGACCGGTGCAATAGTTGAAATACTCCAAGTTCAATCGGAAAGACCCGTCCGGCTTTAGATCAACGAGCTTTTCAAGGATAAGGCCAGCATATTTCGGCCGGCCATACGGGGCCAAACCCATCAGCTTATATTCTCCAGAATTCACCTTAAAACCGGTGTAATAGGTGAAAGCGGAATAAAGCAGGCCAAGCGAATGAGGGAAGTGAATCTCCTTTATGATTTGGAGATTGTTGCCATCGCCGATCCCTGCTGACGTCGTAGCCCACTCGCCGACGCCATCCATTGTCAAAACAACGGCAGTTTGAAATGGCGACGGGAAAAACGCACTAGCGGCATGACTGAGATGATGTTCAGTGAAGAGAAGATTTTTATCCCAATCAAAGGCACCGAAAGGCCGAAGCTTCTTTTGAAGAAGGTTTTTTTGAAAAAGTTTCTCGCGAACCCAAAGCGGGATGGACATCTGAAAAGATCGCAACCCGCGGGGAGCGAAGGCCAGATATGTCTCAAGCAATCTTTCAAATTTCAGGAACGGCTTGTCATAGAAAACGATGTAATCAACATCCTTAAGTGTTACGCCTTCCGTTTTCAGACAATACGAAACAGCGTTTGTGGGGAAACCCCGGTCGTGCTTCTTGCGGGTAAAGCGTTCCTCCTGCGCAGCGGCGACAATTTCGCCGTCGCGCACGAGCGCGGCGGCACTGTCATGATAGAAGGCAGAAATCCCAAGAATCCGCATTCGCGGCGGTCCCTAAAAGAGAGTGTAAATAAAAGGGGCGATCGCTGGCGCCAGCACCAACAGAATGCCAAAAACAACAAGTACGATCACAATGGGCATGAGCCAATATTTTTTCCTAATGCGAAGGAACGCCCAAAGCTCTGCGAAGATCGACATAGATCCTCCTTCTAGAACTGATGACGCATAAATTCTGGGTCTGGCCCGGGCGGAATGCGCGCAATCCAGTAGGTTTCGGCACTCCTGTCAAGCTTAATCCGTAAGGGATCCTTACTCAAAGCCCGAAGAAGCAAGGATGTTGGCATGAAAAAGAGATAAAACATTAACCCAGTAACGACCGGATTTGTAATCCGGCTGAGAAGCAGCCCAATTTTTGCCCAGATCGAATTTAGGGGCTTTAGGACGGATGGGAACGCAACGGCTGCCACCAGAAATAGCCCACTCAATCCCAGAGCCCAGGGGCGTGCCGATTTGTGGTGGATCAACGGCATCAAAGCCAATAGGGCGAAGAAGACGGCGAAAGTAAGTCCAAAGGCCCGATTTGAAGAGCCGTCCTCCGGCTCCTCTCGTAGATTTTCATGGAATCCACTATAGCGGTCGTCTGGCATGGGACGTCACTTTTGACGCGTTGTGAAATTATACGTCTTCAGACACAAGAAGGGATTGCTTTTCACACCCTGGTGCCTACTGTCTCATCCCCGGCGAAGCGAGGACGCAGGTAATTGTAGAGGTGCAATTTCCACTCCACGAGCCACGCGCTGAAAATAAGACACTTAGGGTACCTAGACTTCGCACTGGCGTAAACATTTGCACAAAGCAGCCATCGGACTGCTCGGATTCGGCGCCACCGATGCCTGTCCGCACCAAGGTATATAAAACGCAATAAACGTAAAGCATCCTAGGCACCCGTTTATGGGGACAGGAACTACGAGGCGCTCAGTGGTTCCCTGTATCACCTTGTATCCGATAGTGTGCAACGGGTTGCCCATACCTTCAATAGTATTTCCTGCTTGGCCCCGGATCGCTTTATCTGGCTGCGTTCGCCATTTCGATACTACTGATAACACTTGTACTTAGGGCCAGATCGGATGACCAATCCAGTGGCCCCCCACGTGCTGCGATTAACGCGCTGACATGTGCGTCCGCATGTCGGTTCGGATCGGTTCGACTCCGGAGAACAAACGAAATGAACCTGACACTTAGAAGTCTGTTGGTAGCTGTAGTAGTTTTGCTTGGCAGTAGCCTTGCCCACGCCGATTCGTACTTGGACCCTACGGGCGTCTTGTTCACGGGCACGGTGACGAGCACCACTGTCACGTTGACAGTTGAATGTACCACTTCGACTTGCAACGGATGGTTTCTTGGGGACGTTACCCTGAAAGGGTTCACGTTTACTGGTGGACCCACAGGCGGGAGCGCTCCCACAGGGTATAGTACGGCCAAGGACGGCGGCCAGAACAACAATGCGGTTGGCAATGGCGGCGGCTGCAATGGGAAGGATCTCGGCGGCGCAGTTTGCTGGGATGCTCCTTCGACGCTGTCGACTGTGTTGACCGAGGGAGTCACCTATACCTTCACCACAAATATCACGGGCGGTTCCACTGACGGAGCTCTTCATGTCCAAGCCACGGGTTACACCAACAACGGTGGCACGCAGACGATGGGGGGAAAGCCGTTAGCCGTTTCGCATGATCTCGGTGGTGGTGGCGGCGGTAACTCAGTACCGGAGCCCGGCAGCTTGGCGCTGTTGGGAACCGGGTTGTTTGGCCTAGTCGGTCTACGTCGGCGCTGGATTTCCTAAACGCCGATAACCAGAAATCCAAAAGGCCCGTTCTCCCTTCGGGGTGAGCGGGCTTTTTGTTTCTCCCTTTCCGTTTCCAGTCCCGTTCCGCCGCGTTTAGCCCCCAGTTAAGACCACCCTGCGCCTTAAGAACAAGTCGAGCCGAGGCGACCCTAGCTGATGGACGGGTGCTTGGTGTGCCAGTTGGTGTGGGATTGGTAGAGGCGCGCGGCGGCAATTACCGCGTGGTCGTTGCGAGCGCGACCAACGAATTGAACGCCGAACGGCAGATTGTCCTTGCTGAATCCACATGGAACGACGCGTTCGTGCGCCTGCCAATGCGCAAATCGAGAGGACAGTTGAATCATGGCCAAAGCTGTGCGACTTTATCTCAGCGAATATCGCTGTCTAAAGGCAGCTTGGGTGTCAGGCATTCGCGGGGGGGAATTACCGACGATGCGCGGCAAGGTGCCGGTCGCGGCCCTTCGGGACGGTGCCGGCCCCAGATGAGGGCCTCACGTGAGAACTGACGCGTTTGCCTCAATCCATGGCAAGCCCCCCAAGAGCATACCCCCTGCTTCTCTTTTCCGTCGTTTTCTCCGGCTCAGTGCGTTGTCGATTTGCCTGTGCGCGTACGTTGCTCCTGACCTCGGGGCGCGTCAAACGAGCCGGCAACCGGCGGTTGCGGACCCCGGAGGGATGCAAAGTTCCAATAACGGAGAAGCAGAGCTGCGAGCGGGCACGTCCCTGACGGGCCATGGACACTTCGCCCAGGCAGTGCCTCATCTCCTGGCCGCGCGAGGACACGTCGTCGAGGAGTACGCCGCAAGCTTCAATCTGGCGCTTTGCTATGTGGCCCTGGACAAGCCCAAGTCAGCAGTCCCGATTCTTGATGAGCTGCAGCGAGAAGGGCGGGCCACTCCCGCTGTCTGGAATCTGCTCGCGCAGGCTTACGCAGGAGACCATCAAGATGCCAAGGCGTTTGAGGCACTCAAACGCGCCGCCGCCGCCACTCCCGACGACGAGAAACTGTACTCATATGTGGCCGATGCCTGTGTTGACGCCCACGCGAACGAGTTGGGGTTAAAAGTGGTTGATCTGGGCCTCGGGAATATCCCGAATTCCGCCCGGTTGCATTATCAGCGCGCCGTTTTTCTGACTGGCCTGGACGATTTCCAAAGAGCCAGAAGCGATTTTGATCTGGCGACGCAGCTTGCTCCTGACTCGGAGATTTCGTTCATCTCCTCCGCGCACGAGGCTTTGATCGAGGGCAATTTTACGCAGGTTATCCGCATCGCACGAGAAGCGATTGCGGAGCACAAGGATGGCTACATTCTGTTGTCGATGCTCGGCCAGGCTCTCATTCGCTCCGGAATCGACGTGGGACAACCGGAATTCGGCGAAGCCCAGAGCGACCTCGAGAAATCGATTGCCGAGCGCGCCGACTACTCCCAATCTCGAATTTCGCTGGCACAGATTTATCTGATGGAAGGCCGCATCCAGGATGCAATCACGCAACTGGATGCCGCTCGCGGGCTTGACCCCCAGAACCCGGCCGTGTACTCGCATTTGGCAACGGCCTTGCGGCGCAGCGGGGACAGGAAACGGCTACGCGAAGTTGTGACGATTTTAGCTCGCCTGAACCAGCAGCAGGTCACCCAGATTCGCGACGCGGGGGCGAAGACGGGAGAGCACCGGGGCAACGTCACTTCGGTTCGCAACCAATAGGCCAGGAACGACCGTTCGCCGTACGATCAGCCGATTGGGAACACGTCAACGGGAAGGCACGTACGGAAACGTGCGTTTGACGAGGCCTTCCCCTTCTTTGATCGTAACGATCTGATCGCTCGCCAGGTTCGAAAGCTTCGTGGCGTTTCCGCTCGGCCATTTCACTTCGATTGCATCGATGCTGCGCCGTGCCCCCAAGCCGAAGTGCAAACGCGGATCCTGCGCAGACTGGTAGCTCATTCCACCTTTTCGCTGGGCGTAGGACGTGAGATCGCCGGCCGTCACCTTCACCCGCGAACCCACGCCGTCGCGGTTGGATTTCGTTCCGATAAGCAAAATCTCGAGCCAGCGGTTCGCGTTGCCGCCATCGTTGCGAAACAACTGCGGTGGTTGACCGTTGTTGCTCACGAGGACGTCGAGATCGCCGTCATTATCGAAATCTCCGGCGGCCGCGCCGCGGCTCACACACGGCAGCTGAAAATCAGCGCCCAGCCGATCGCTTACATTCTGAAAAATGCCGCGCCCGAGATTGCGGAACATCAACTTGGGTTCGGCGTAGTGCACGTCCTCGTGATAGCGCGCAATGTTGTCGAGCACGTGCCCGTTAGCTAGAAAGATATCTCGCGCGCCGTCGTTGTCGTAGTCGAGGAAGAGGGTGCCAAATTCGCTCATGTGATATGTCGCGTATCCTATTTTCGAACGGAGAGTGGCATCCTCGAACGTGCCATCGCCAAGATTGCGATAGAAGCGGGCAAGCTGCATATCGAGGTGCCCAATGATGACGTCCATCCTTCCGCTTCCGGTGGTGTCGGCCGCGTCCACTCCCATTCCGGCTTCCGCCGCGCCGTCCACGCTGACGGCGATCCCGCTCTCATACCCGACCTCGCGAAAGGTGCCGTCGCGCTGGTTGTGAAACAGAAAATTCGCCATGGAATCGTTGGCGATCAGAATGTCTTGCCAGCCATCGTCGTCGTAATCGAAGGTCACGACGCCCAGACCGTTGCCTGGCTTTACCCCTACGCCCGACTGCTTGCTGACGTCGGTGAACGTGCCGTCGCCATTATTGCGGTAGAGCGTTGGAGCCTCGCCGTTGTAGTCGTCAGGGTGGCAGTAGCTGCGCATGCCGGGACCGTGGTCGCCGCACCAGAAATTTCGCTCCGGCGACCAGTCGACGTAATTGGCGATCACAAGATCGAGATGCCCGTCATTGTTAAAATCGAACCACGCCGCGCTCGACCCCCAGCGCCCCTCGTTCGCCACCCCGGCCTGCTTCGTCACATCGGTGAAAGTTCCGTTCCCATTGTTGTGATAAAGGATGCAGCGCCCGTACCCGAGCACGAAAAGGTCCGGGTATCCGTCATTGTCGTAGTCTCCGACGGCGACTCCCATCCCAAACAGTCCTTCCGCGCCAACGCCGGCCTTTTCGGTCACGTCGGTAAACGTTCCATCGCCGTTGTTGCGATAGAGCGCGCTGCGCAACGCGTGCTTCGGTGTATAGACACGAGTGGCCGCGCCGTTCACAAGATACAAATCGAGCAGCCCGTCTTGGTCGTAGTCGATCCAACCGCAGCCCGACCCCATCGTTTCGATCAGATATTTTTCGGAAGACGCCGCGTTGTCGTGCCGAAAGGTAATCCCGGACCCGCGTGCCACATCCGTGAACCGCACGTGGCTCTTGCGCAGATCGAACGCATGCGTCGAAGCGGCGCCCCAGGCCGCCCCGGGCAGGGCCAGCGCGCTCCCAAAATACCGCAGCAGGTCCCTTCGAGAAATCCGCGGCCCGGATGTCACTCCTTCGTCTCTCCAAAAATTCCTGCGCACCGTGAAAGTGCACCACAAACTCGGTCGCGCTGAGCCGCGTTGTGGTCGCGACCCCCGGCAGCTTTTCGCGCGTCCCGAGTTGTCGTATATTGTATGCTGTGCGTCACTCGCATCACCCAACTCCCCAGCAATCCGCCTTTTCCTTGTGCAAATCGGTAGATACTTGCTCGTTCAACACCCATTTAGCATCCGGAATGACACTTCAACTGGCTCTTATCGCCGTCATTTTCGTTTGTTTCCCTCCGAACGCCTTCTCGCAATCCTCCTTAAAGCGATCCGCAAGTGATTCCAACGCGTCCGCCCGCCGGGGACTTCAGCTCGCCGACACCGGCCACTGCCGCGAGGCGCTCCCGCTTCTTCACGCGGCCTTGCCTCACATCGCCGACCGCGCAACCAAGTACAAGGCGGCCATCGCCATCACGCAGTGCGCGATGAGTCTCCATCAGGTGGCGGACGCCCTCGAGGACCTGGGCCGCTTGAATCGCGATTTCCCGAACGATCCGCAGGTGCTTTACATCACTGCTCATTTCGGCGCCGAGTTGGCCAGCGACGCCTCCCTCGAACTGGCTCACAAGGATCCCACGTCGTATCAGGCGCAGGAACTCGACGCGGAATCCTACGAAGCCCACGGAAAATGGTCCGACGCGATAGCTGAGTACAAGCGCATCCTGCAGCAGTATCCAAATCTCCGCAGCATTCACTACAGGATCGGGCGCGTGATCCTCTCCATGCCGTCGACGCCCACCACCGCTCAGGACGCCAAACAGGAATTCGAAGAGGAGCTCAAGGTCGATCCCACCAATGCCGCCGCGGAGTTCATGCTTGGCGACGTGGACCGCCAGCTCCAGGATTGGAACGAAGCCATCGCTCATTTCACTCGCGCATCTCGGCTCGACGTTGGATTTCTCGAGGCTTACCTCGGGCTGGGCATGGCGCTCAACGCTGAAGGCCACTACGCGGACGCGGTGGCTCCTCTCGAGAAATACGTAAGCGGCGTGCCCGACGACGCGGCGGGCCATTATCAGCTTGCGATGGCGTACGCGCGCACGGGACGCAGAGATGCCGCCGAGCGGGAACTCGCGCGCCAGCGCGAATTGAACGCAACAATCAACAAAGACAACTCGTCGCCCGAAGTCAAGCCGCAGGATCCACCGCAATAGCTCGCCGACAGTTTTCCGAAGAAGCCATCATTGCCGCGGTTCCTCGATCGTCATGCCGCGATCCGCAAGGACGTCGTGGAGAACCTGCCGGATACCGCTCGGCCATTGAATATCGATCTCTTTGATGAGCTTGTTCTTCCCCAGCCCGAAATGAACGCGGCTGTCACTCGATGACGCATACCCGACGGCGGTCGTCACCTCGTTCCACTGCGAGCGCCCGTCTTCCGTGACAATATGAATCTGCGCCCCGATTCCCATTCGATTGCTCTTCGTGCCGACAAGCTTCAGCAGAATCCAGTGATTATCGGTTTTTGAAACGTTTCGCCAAAGTTCGGTCGGACCGCCCAGAACTGTGACGACCGCGTCGATGTGGCCGTCGTTGAACAAATCGCCGAACGCCGCGCCCCGGTGCGGAGCCTTCCGCTGAAAATCGGGCCCCGCCAGGGCGCTCACATCCTCAAAATTGCCGTTGCCCAGATTCCTGAATACGGAATTCGGCTCCGCGTAACTCCGTCCCGGCACGACCAGGCTGATCGTGTCCATCACGTTCCCGCGCGCGACGAACAAATCCTTCCACCCGTCGTTATCGAAATCGAAGATGCCATTGCTCCAGCCCGACATATTCACCGTCGGAATCGCGAGCCCGCTGCCCTTGTCGGCAAAATTTCCGTTCCCTTGATTGATGTAGAGAGGAAATGTCTCGTTCTCCACCGCGTCGTGCCAGATATCTGGCCAGCCATCATTGTTCACATCGCGGAAATCCGATCCCATCCCGGAAAGCGCGTAACCATACGGCCCATACGCCACGCCCGACCAGACGCCGTCCTCCTCGAATTTCTTACCGCCCACGTTGTGAAACAAAAAGTTCGCCGTCGTGTCGTTCGCCACAAAAGCATCCAGGTATCCGTCGTGATCGTAATCCGCGAAAGAAACGCTCATGCCTTTGCCGAGGTGCTGCGCGATGCCAGTCTCCTCGGAAACGTCTGTGAACGTCCCGTCGCCGTTATTCCGATAAAGAACGTTATGCAGCGGCGCGTAATATTTGGGATGGCAGTACCCGCGCACGCCGGTGCTCGCGCAATACGGGTCCTTGTTCACTTCCCACTTGCAGTAGTTCACCACGAACAGATCGAGCTTGCCGTCGTTGTTGTAGTCGAACCATCCTGCGCCCACCGACCACATTTTCTTTCCATCCATCAATGCGCCGCTCAGCCCGGCCTTTTTCGTTACGTCTGTGAACGTCCCGTCGCCATTGTTATGGAACAACTGATTGCCGGTGACGTTCGCCAGAAAAATATCCGGGTAGCCATCGTTGTCGTAATCTCCCACGGCGACACCCATTCCATATCCCGCTCCGGCAAGCCCGGCCTTTTCCGTCACGTCGGTGAACGTGCCGTCGTGATTGTTGTGAAACAGTCGGTTCCAATATTTCGGAGCGTCTTTTGCAAGAGAAGGAATCGCCGCGCCACCGACCACATAAATGTCGAGATACCCGTCGCGGTCGTAATCGAGCAGTGCCACTCCTCCCACCATCGTTTCAGGCTGATTCTTGTTCGGAGTAGGCGAATTCTCCGTCACGTAGTGCAAGCCGGCTTTCGCGGCGATTTCTTCGAACCGAATGGGCGAGGAGTCGGAGGAGGGTACCGACAATATGAGGGACGAAGTGAACGCCAGGCTCGCCGTCACAGTGAGAATCAGTTTCCGCATCATCTACAGCACTGGGCTAATCGATTGGCGGACGCTTCGTGTGCCAGTCCGTGTGGTCCTGGTAGAGCCGCGCGGCGGCAATCACCGCATGATCGTTCAGCGCCCGCCCAATGAACTGAATCCCGTACGGCAGCTTGTTCTTGCTGAA
The DNA here is from genome assembly GCA_035307985.1 of Candidatus Acidiferrales bacterium. Taxonomy (GTDB): domain Bacteria; phylum Acidobacteriota; class Terriglobia; order Acidiferrales; family UBA7541; genus Palsa-295. The sequence goes on along the minus strand of DATGHM010000117.1, from coordinate 47,084 downwards.
ACCGCAGGGAACCGTCAGGGCCGGCAAACCGCAGAGACTCGAGACGCCGTCCGGCGCTCGCTCCTCAATTGGATCGTCCGAATCATCGTCAACCTCTTTAATCAACGACGCCCCGCTCGATTCGCCCGCCGTGGCCAGAACATCGTAGTTGTCAAAGACGCGGTCGATCCGCTCCTGCAGGAACGCGCGGACGCGCTGGACATGCAGATAGTCCTGCACCGTAAACTGGAAGCCCGCGTAGCCGTTGATTTTCCCCAGCGGATCTTCCAGTTCGAAGCAGCGGCCCGACTCGATCAAATCCTGAAATGCCGAAACGGCCTCCATCTGAATCGTCAACTCGGCCACCTGCTCGTAAGGACCGTCCGGAATCGCGACGTCGGAAACGCGCGCCCCGTTCTGCTCCATAATCTTCAACGCGGCGCTCACTGATTCACCGAGCCCCGGTTCGAGGTGGTTCCAGGCGTTCGTCAACCGCCCGATTCGCAGCGGCATCCTGGGTTCACGCTCCGGTGCCGGATATCGGAATTCGCCCGAAAGCGAATCGATATCTCTGGCATCGTGCCCCGCGATGACGGAAAGAATCAGCCCGCAATCGTCCGCTGTTCGAGCCATCGGGCACAGCTTGTCCATCGACCACGCGATCGCCATCGCGCCGTGCCGGCTCACGCGCCCGAAGCTCGGGCGCATTGCCGAAATCCCGCACCACGCCCCAGGACAAATCGTCGAGCCGCGCGTGTCCGAACCGATCGCCCACGGCGCCAGCGCCGCCGAAACCACCGCGCCCGAACCGCTCGACGATCCGCAGGTCCATCGGTCGGTGTTCCACGGATTTCTCGCCGGCCCAGTCAGTGACGCGTTCGCGGACGAATATCCCAGGCCGCCTGCCAACTCGATCATCGCCGCCTTGCCGATCAGCACGCTACCCGCGCGATTCAGCTTCTCAACAATCGTCGCGTTGTAATCGAATTTCTGATTGGCGAACGGCCGCGCTCCCCATGTCGTCGGGTAGCCTTCCACTGCGACCAGATCCTTCAGCGCGTAAGGGACTCCGTGCAATGGGCCGCGATAGTGACCCGCGGAGATTTCTGCTTCGGCGGCCCGAGCCTGCTGCAGTGCCAGGTCGCGCGTGATCGTCGCATACGCGTTGAATTTCGGACCGAGGCTCTCGCTTCGCTGGAGATAGCTTTCCGCGAGTTCAACCGGAGAAATCTTTCGCGCCCGAATTCGATCGCCCAATTCGCGGACGGAAAGATACAGGACGTCCTCGCCGGCCACGGCCTAGCCCTCGCCCGCTTGGCCGGCCGATTCGAACGACACCCGCAGGACACTCGCCGGTGGATCGCCGTTCTCGACCGCAAATGCCCGCACTGGCGCGAGCAATCGCTCGTTCTGTGCCAGAATTCGCCGCAGATGCGCCTTCTGGCCCTCGTTGAACCGACTGCCATACTTGCGCAGGATATCTGCGAGCTTCGCTTCCACCTCGGCAATCTGTTGTGGAGTGAGGCCCTTGAGCGGTTCGGGTTTCCTCCGCTGAGCAGGAACAGCTTCGGCGATGCCGGGGGCGACGGCAAATAAACTGGAGGCGCCTACGGTCGCCGCAGTGGCCACCACTGCGTCCCGGCCAAACTGGCGGCGCGAAACCTTGCGTGATCTTGACCCTGGCGAAATCCGTGATTCAGACGTGTCTGGCGATTTGCCGGAATCAGCGGGAGACATGGCGACGTATGATGCTGAATAAAATATGCAACGTCAAGGTTCTTCCCCTCTCACTCCAACTCTGACCGATTAGGCGCCGCCCCGGCTATCACGCTATCCCTCGAATCGCGGCCATCCGGCGTTCACCTTCCAGTACACGCCGTACCGCTCGCCATAGATCCGGTTCAGCGGAATCAGTTTTGTCGTGCTCTTCTGGCCCACCGTCTGGAATGTGAGCGGCTCGTTCTTTACCGGTTCCACCCACTCCGCCGATGCCAGCTCTTCCGGCGACTTCACCGCAATCTCTGTCGATCCCTGCGGCTCCGCACGGCGCGGCGCCAGTTCCGTCGGTCCCTGTACCTCGTCGTTCTGCATCTGCTGTGTAAGGCCATCCGACCCCAAGTTAGCCGCCAGAACGATCGGTCCGTACATCGCAGCCTGCTGGGCTGGATCCCCAAGCAAAGGCTCGGCCCGCAACCGCATCGGCAGCTTCACTTCCACTTTGTCGCCGTCCGTCCACGTACGACGAATTTCCAGGTAGCTTCCCGGATTCGCGAAAGCCGCCAGCGCCTTCCCGTTCACCGAAACCGACCCGCCCTCCCTCACCCACGCCGGGATGCGCACGTTGATTCCCGCTTCCACCGGCCGCTCCGTCTTCACGATAAGAGTCGTGCCCTCCTCTTCAGGGAACCGCGTTTGCTGGCGAACGGCGAGCCCTTTCTGCGGCCAGCGCACCTCCGACGCGATAAAAAGGTTCACGAACATGTCGCTCGCATTATGGAAGTAAATCGAATCAGCAAATTTCGAGAATTCTTCCGAACCCGTTCCCGTGCAGCACCAGAACGAATTGAACCTCGAATTGAAGAACTTCCAGTAGCCCGTCTGTAGCGGCAGGTAATACATCTTCATTCCGTGTGGATCTTGTGTGCCGAATCTCGAGTTGAACAAGGTTCGCTCGTAATAGTCGAAATACCGTGGATCGGCCGTCCACTGATACGCGTGCCGCGTTAGCTTCAGCATGTTGTATCCGCAGCAGCACTCCTCCGACCACAAGCTGAGTTGCCCCTTCAAGTCTCCCGGATCACTATTCCAGCCCTCGCCGTTGCTCGTCCCGCCTGTCGCGTACGTCCGCTCGGAAGTCACTTCGTCCCAGAAATAGGAAGCAATGTCGTGGTAATACGGACTCCCCGTCAGCTCGTATCCGCGGGCCGCGCCGATCACCTGCGGAATATGTGTGTTCACGTGCAATCCCTTCAGTTCATCGCGGTGCCCCGCAAGCGGATCGAAGAATGCTTTGTGCTCGAATCGCCGCCCCGTTTCGAGAAACCACCAGTTGCCCTTGATCGCCGCCAGGTTGAATAGCGACTCGTTCATTCCGCCCCATTCGGTCCTCAGAATTCGCTGCATGTGCTCGTCGCTGATTCCCGTCAGCCAATGACTCGTCCAGCCGGCCATAGCCTCGGCGTTGGCCAGCGCTTGCTCGTTCCCGCACAGCGTATACATGTCGAGGTTGCCGGCCATGATCTTGTGCAGCGTGTAGAATGGAGCCCACACCGGCTTGCCCGCGCTCAAGCGATCGAAGAATTCCTCAGGAAACGCGCTCAAGTATCCGTTCCCGTTCGCCTTCTGGCATTGCGCCAGTTCGGCCACCACCGCGTCACCGCGCTGCTTCAGAGTATCGTTTCCCGTGCTCGCATAACTGAGAGCGCAAGCCGACAGGAAATGTCCAGTGTAATGCCCGCGCAGCTCGCAGTCCGGAGCCTCCCAGCCTCCCAGCGGCTCAGCCGATGTAGACAATTTCGAATTCACGCGGAAGTTGTGGACAAGCCGGTCCACCGGAAGGGACTCGAGCCACTCCTCGTTCGTGTGCGTCGCATCGAGGAACGGACCTTCGAGCAGCCGTACTTGATCGAGCGGAAATGCCGTCGCCTTGAACGCGACCACCTCGTGCGGCCCACGGGGACGCTGCGGCGGCGCCGCCGCTAAACCTGCTGGGCCGACCATCGCCGCCACCGATTTCGGCAAACAAGCCGCGAGCGCCGCGGACGCGATTCCTGTCGCAGTTCCCGAGACAAACTGTCGCCGCGAAATCCCTCCGATCGACTTCCTACCGAAAGACTTTCTGTCAGATTTCATGGTCACCTCGTACCGAACTGCCAGGAAACGTTTCCCAGCAGATCCGATTCCCCGCATTCCTTACTGTCAAGTCTTTGCCGTTCATTCATCGCCTTCCAAGGCCGCCGTCTCCAAGGCACGGCAGAGTGGATCGGCCCATTGCACGAAAAAACATCCGACGACCAGCGAGTCCGACCGGAAGAATACACTCGCAGGCCGCGTGCAACAATACACTCTGAAATTTCGCTTGACACCAATATATAATACATTATACAAATCTGGCAGTTTCACTTTTCTCCGGCGCGGAGATTGGTGAGGGCGGATGAGGAAACGTTTTCCTGCTCTGCCAACGGGGTGGCAAACGGGAGACTCTACCGGCCTCTCTGCCTCATTTGAGCGGACACGCGAAGCCAATCGCGATCTTCCAGTTACGATTTGTGACTAGGCCGAGGGCGCATGGAAACCTCGGGACTGACGGAACGCCGTATCTTTTTTCAGCGGGTGCCATTCTGAATCCAAACACGTGCCGTGCTTTTTCAGCGGGGGCGACTAAAGGAGGGGAAGATGTCGCTGTATCGATTTTGGGTGCGTAGCACGCTTGTTTCTTTGTTCGTTCTGGCTGGTGCCGCCTTTTCATCGGCCTGGGCCCAGCAAAGCACTGCCGGGACTGTCACCGTCACCGTCGTCGACCAGAGCGGTGCGGTTGTGTCCGGCGCGCAATTAGAGCTCCGCAGCCTGTCCACGAACAGCGTTCGCACCGCCGCAACGCAGGATTCCGGCGTGTACAGCTTTGTTGGGTTGAACGTAGGAACCTATTCGCTCACGATCGCGAAGCAAGGTTTCGAGAAGCAGGTATTCGATGCGGTGCTCGTGCATGCCGCCCAGGTGACAGACTTGAAAGCGGCCCTCAGCGTAGGTGTCGCCACGGAGACTGTCGAAGTCCACGAAACCGCTACCCCTCTCATTGAAACCACTACGAACGGCATCGGCACCACGGTGGACATGAAGCAGATTGAGGATCTTCCGCTCGGCGGTCGCGACATCGCCAATCTCTCGACCTTGGTTCCCGGCACCTCGAATGTGGCGGGCGTCGGTCCCACGTGGAACGGCCTTCCCGTGATGGCGCAAGGCTCGAACGTGGACGGCGTCATCGGAAGTACCAACCGGATGAAATTTGCGGGCAACGGGGCTGCCCCGGACGTTCAGCCCCGCATTGAGGACATTTCCGAGATGACGGTGCAAACCGCCCATTTGGATGCTAACCAGGGCAATGGCCAGTCCGCCATGCAAGTAAACTATGTTACCCGCCAGGGAACCAACTCCTTGCATGGGCGTCTCTTCGAGGATTTCCAGAATTCGTACCTGAACGCGAATAGCTGGTCTAATGACGCAACCGCAACTCCAAAGCCGCATCTTGAGCTGAATGATTTCGGTGGCAGTATCGGCGGCCGAATTATCCGTGACAAACTCTTTTTCTTTGGTACCTACGCCGAGGCCAAGCAGCCGGGATCGTCGGTATTCGATAACGGCATCCTGACCCCCGCCGCTCAATCTGGCGTATTTACTCTCACCAACGGCAGTACCGTCTGCTTGTTCACTTACAACTGCCCCGGCGGAACGGGAATTGTTGATCAATACAACGCAACAAACGGAACCAGTTTCCCAACCGCCACAGCCGCCGGGCCTGCCAACGCTGTTACGGCCGCCGAGCAAGCTAACATCAACACTGCGGCGCTCCCACTGGGCACTCTGGGAAGTTCGCAAAACGGGGATCCGAACTGGCAAACCTTCCAATTTGAAGCACCGAATCCCACCACCTGGTATTTCCCAACTGTCCGCGTTGACTACGACATGTCCTCGACCATGCATTTCAACGTCGCATGGAATATGACCAAACAGAACATTCCCAACGGCGACGCGCCGACATTCCCTGGCACGCCCTTCAATGGACAGGGTGCCGGTAGCACCTTCAAGTACTACACTGCGGCCCTCGGTTTCGATTGGACTATTAAGCCCACCATCGTCAATCAATTCCGTGGCGGCTTTTTGTATCACTATGACGGTTTCGGTACTGTCGGCTTCAACAATATCGAAACCCAATATCCTGCAGTCGGGTGGAACTATCCCGGCGTAAATTTCCCCTACAACGGTGCGAGGGGTGCTTGGATGTCGGGCCAAAATTTCAATCTGCCGACGCCGGATTACTACCCCGTCTTTAACTTCTCTGACTCGGTCACCTGGCAACACGGCGCACACAGCCTGAGCTTCGGCGGCAACTGGTACCGCGAACAGGATCACTATTGGAACGCCCCGGCCGGTTATGCGGGCTTTACACTCGGCGTCGTCAACGGAGACCCCGCGCTGAACATGTTTACCGCCAGCAGCGTTCCCGGAGCTACGCAGACAGACTTCTCCAGGATCGAAGCGTTATACGGGATCCTGGCCGGAAGGGTGCAGTCGGTGAACGGACAGTTCCCAGTTGACTTGAAGACCGGGCAGTATGCGAACACCTGCTGCAGCGCATACAATCTCGACGAACTGTCCTACGCCGGAGGTCTGTTCATACAGGACTCGTGGCGCATCAAACCCAATCTCACTCTGAACTACGGCCTTGCCTGGAGTTTGACGTCGCCCCAGCAGGATTTGACAGGCGCCTACCATAGCGTTGATGTGAACTCATTGTACGGACCCTCGGGCGTCGGTAATCTGTTTAATCCCGGGTCTCTCAACGGCACTAACAATCCCGAGTACACTGCCAATGGAAGGCCCTACGGCGGCTGGTACAAAACCCCGCAACCGAGCATCGGCATAGCCTGGAGTCCGCAGTTCTCGCAGGGGCTCTTGGGAAAATTTGCCGGCGCGGGTCAGACCGTCATACGTGCCGGCTTTGCAATCAAGAATTCGGTTGAGCCGTACCAATACTTCTGGGATTACGCGACCGACCAGGGCTCGTTTTACTACGATAATTTTTCCCTGAGCGCGAGTCCCACCCCGGGAACCGGATTCTTTCAGCCGGGTTCTCTGGCGCTGACGTGCAGCTCAAGCTGCTCTAGCCCTGCTCAGCCGTCCGCATCGCAGTATCTATACACCCCGTTTTCGACGTATCAGAAGACGCTTCCCATGGCGGATACGACGTTCACTGGATTTCCTGCATGGGGCATCGAACCCCAGATCAAGCAGCCCTATACCGAATCCTGGAATCTCGGCATCCAGAAACAGATCGGGACCAGCAACGCCCTTGAGGTGCGGTACATCGGCAATCGCGTCGTGCACCAGTGGCTGGGGCTGAACCTGAACGAGGTGAACATTTTCCAAAGCGGAAACAACATTCCGGCAGGTGGTTCATTCCTCGCTCAGTTCCAACAGGCTCAGAAGAACTTGGCCATTAACGCAGCCAACGGGAATCCCGGAAGCTTCGCGAACTTCGGTCTCGCGGGCCAGGGGTCCACGCCGGTCTTCGATGCCGCCTTTGCCGGAGAAGCGATGAGCGGAGGGGCGCTGGCGGATTACTCGAATTCGCAGTTCGTCACCTATTTGAACCAAGGTGCCGCCGGTTCTTTCGCAAGCTCACTGGACAATCCGTTCGGCACCACCGACTACTTCTGCAATCTCGTCGGTGCTGGGTTTGGTCCCTGCTCAAGCACGACCGGTGCTGGGCAAGGCTTTACCGGTCCGGGTGCCGGCTACCCCATAAACTACTTCCAGGCGAACCCGTATAACGCTGGCGGATCCGTCAACATTCTCACCAACGGTGGATATTCCACGTACAATGCGCTGCAGGTCGACTTCCGCCAAAAGTCCTGGCACGGCATGCAATTCGACGTGAACTACACCTGGGCTCACAATCTCGGCATAGCCACCAAGAATGATTGGGAAGCGGTCATCGACAACGGATACACGCTTCGTAATCTCCACTTGAGTTATGCCCCTACGCTCTACGACATGCGCCACAGTCTAAACGCGAGCGGAACCTATGACCTGCCGTTCGGGGTCGGCAAACGGTTCCTCAATTCCAGCGGCGTGGTCGATCGGATCGTCGGTGGCTGGACCCTGGGGACGATCTTTACGTTCCATAGCGGTACACCGTTCACTCTGTTCGGCGGAAACAACACCTTCAATGACTACGCAGACGGCGGCGTCGTTCTAAACGGAATCACGCGCTCCCAGATACAAAGCGCCGTGGGCGTTACCAATCTGGGTGGCGGCTCCGTGGCTCTCATCAATCCCACCGTTGCCGGCCAGTGGACTTCCGGCGGTCAACTCGTCGCAAATACCAACCCAGGAACGATTGCCTCGCCAAACTACTTCTACGGCCCCCACTTTATCAACGACGACTTGGCCATAACGAAAACGATACCGATTCGCGAGAACATCCGCTTCAGCATCCAAAGCGAGTTCCTGAACGCGTTTAATCACCCAAATTTTGGGAACTACGGCGGATACTCGATGGATACCGGCGTTCAAGACGGATCTGGTTTCGGCACGACCTTCGGCGCTATCAATAGTGCCCGGGCGATCGAACTCCGCGCCAACCTCGAGTTCTGAGGAGGCACGCGAGCGAAACGATCAAAAGACAAAAAGCTCAGCCGGGAGCCGGCAACGGCTCCCGGTCCTTTTATGCACGGCGGGTGATGGTGCTTTTCGCGCGAGGGATTTGCAAGGCGGGCGCCGGCAGAGAGACTCCCGTCGTCGGAGCTCGCCTGGAACGAGAGTTAGCGATGCGAGCGGTTTCCCGCAAGGGTTCACCAGTGGCTGGGCCCAGTCAGAGTTGGGTCGCACAGATGACGTCTACCCGCGAGTGCCTACGAGTAGAAATCTCCTCAAACTATTACGAATGAGCGATATACAAATTCCTACCCGCCAAAAAATCCATTTTGTTGGCTTCGTCTGATCTTCGCTTTTTGCTCGGGACGGCCGCTTGTAGGCGCAGTCGAGGCCCAGCCTGCGACAGCTTCGACATCCCAAGGTGAGGACTCCCGTACCTGTTGTTGAGCTTACTCCGTCGCGAGTGAATCTTCCGGTGAGATATAAGGGGCGTGGGCGGCCGCCAGCCGCCTGTTCAATTCGGCCAGCGGCCCGGAAATCACGTTGTTCAACCTCGCCAGAACTCCTCGGAGCTGCTTCTGGAAAACGCCGATGTATTCTTCCTGCGGGACCGTTGGCTTGCCGGAGTAGTCGTTCACTTGCGCGAGCAGTTCGCGCACTTTGATTCGCAGATTCAGATGCTCCGGATCGGTCCACGGTGCCTGCAAATCGTTCTCGATTCCCGCGAGCGCCTTGCGAACCTGCGAGCTTTCCTGCGTGATCGCCGGATCGGGAACAGATTGCTCCAGCGCCGTCAGATGCGCGTTGATGCGACGGATGCGTTCCGTCGATTCATCGATGTCGTACGACATGCGTTCGAGCCGTTTCACCGCCCTGTAATTCAGCTCCATATCCTCGGCGCTTGGGTTGACCTGAGGATTCAGCCGCACCTTTGCCTTGGCCTCGAGCGTCTCTCCCGCAGCTTGCAAGCGCACCGTGTACTTGCCCGCAAGCGCGCGCACGCCAGGCAGCATCGGGTCGCGCCATTCCTTCGGCCAATCACCGGCAATGCCGAACCGCGGATCCTCCTGCAGATCCCATACCGCCCGATTCACGCCTCGATCTCCCGGTCCTTCCATCGTGCGAATCACGCGCTCTTCCGCGTCCAAAATCGAGATTTCCACTCGCCCTGAAGCCGCCGCCTGCGCGAGGTAGTACGAAATAATGCATCCGTAAGGCCGGTTCCGCGCCGTCCACATTTGCGAGCCAAGCGTGCTCGTATCACTCCAGCGGTTGTAACGCGTGCCGCGCGCAGGAGGGAAGAGCATCGCCTTGCGGGTCATCGCCGCGGCAAGCTGTTGCAGCGGCGTCGCGTCATCCAGAATGTAGAAGCCGCGAGCGTGCGTCGCGATCACCAGATCGTTGTCCCGTGGATGAACCTTCAGGTCGTAGACCGGCAGATGCGGCAATCCGAGCCGCAGGTCCGTCCAATTCTGGCCGCCGTCAAACGAGGCGTAGAATCCCAATTCCGTTCCCGCATAGATCAGGCTCGGCTGTTTGGGATCCGGTGTGACGATGTGGACATATCCGCTGAGCCCATTCGAGATTCGCTTCCACGTCTTTCCGCTGTCGTGCGTCACGTATGCGTACGGCGCAAAATCGTCCATCATGTGCCGGTCGAACGAAACGTAAACCGTCCCGGCATCCGCGTACGACGTGTTGATCGAGCTGACCCAGCTCTCGCGCGGCAATCCCTCGATATTCCCGATCACGTTCGTCCAGTGCGCGCCGCCATCGCGCGTCACCTGCAGATTCCCGTCATCCGTCCCCGCCCATAGCGTCTTTGGATCGAACTCGCTCTCGGCCAGCGACACGATGGTGCAGTGAAACTCCGCCGTCGAATTATCCGGCGTGACCGGTCCGCCGCTCAGCTTCTCCTCCTCGGGATTGTTCGTCGTCAGGTCAGGGCTGATCGCCGCCCACGAGTTCCCGCCGTGGGTCGTCTTGAAGACGACGTTTGCTGCGTGATAGATCACGTCTGGATCGAAGCGCGACATCAGAATCGGCGCGTTCCAGTTGAACCGGTACTTCAGCATGTCGTCGCCGGTCCCTGCCGACGCGACTGGATACGGCTGGATATACCGCTCTTCGTGCGTCTTCCAATCGAAGCGCGTCATGTCGCCTTGTCCCACGTAGTAAACGATGTCCGGATCGCGCGGGTCGGCCACGATGAACGTGCCGTCCGCGTGGCCGCGCATTCGCCGCCAGTCTCCCGCTCGCGCGCCTGTCTCGTTCCAGCGGTCGCTCGGCCCTCGCCACATTTCGTGATCCTGAAATCCGCCCAGCACGTGATACGGGTCCGCCATATCGAGCGTGACGTGGTACGCCTGCGCCATCGGCATGTTGTTGATGAAATCCCAGGTCGCGCCCCGGTCGTTCGAAATGAAAAGTCCGCCGTCGCTTCCGCCCAGCAGCCGCGAGGGATTCGTCGGATCGATCCACAGCGCGTGGACGTCGCCGAACCATTCGTCGTAGGGAATGTCGCGAAACGTCTTGCCGCCATCCTCGGAAATCTGCGGATACACAGCCAGCACGTAAATTCGGTCTTCGTCCACGGGATCGATGCGAACGTTGGAAAAGTAGAACGGCCGCGAATTGATTCGATGATTGCTGTTCACCAGGTGCCAGTGATTCCCGCCGTCATCCGATCGCCACAACACGCCTTCGCGCGACTCGATCATCGCGTACACCACTTCCGGATTGCTCTGGCTCGCGCGCATTTCGATGCGCCCAAGGGGACCGGCCGGTAAGCCGTTGTGCAGCCCGGGATCGGTCAACTTCACCCAAGTGTCTCCGCCGTCTGTTGAGCGGTAGAGCCCACTTCCGGGGCCGCCGCTGCGAAAATGCCAGGGGCGCCGCAGGTAGTCGTACATTCCCGCGAAGACGATATTGGGGTTCGTCGGGTCGAGCGTCACATCGCCTGCGCCCGTCGTTTCGTTAACGTACAGCACCTGTTTCCACGTGTTGCCGCCGTCGGTCGACCGGTAGAGTCCACGTTCGTGATTCGCTCCGAATTCGTGCCCCATCGCCGCCGCGAAAACGACCTGCGTGTCGAGCGGATTCACCACGATGCGCGCGAACCGCTCCGTGTTCTCGAGTCCCAGGTGCTTCCACGTCCTGCCACCGTCCAGCGTCTTGTAAATTCCGTCGCCGTATGACGCCGTGTTGCGCACCGTCCCTTCCCCCGTGCCAGCGTACACCACATTTGGATTGCTCGGATCGAGCGCGATGGCCCCCAGCGCGAGCGTGTTCCCGTCGTTGAAGATCGATTCGAACGTCGTGCCGCCATTCGTCGATTTCCAAAGGCCCCCCGACGAATGCGCCAGATAAATGATGTTGGGATCCCCCGGCACACCCGCCACATCCAGCACACGCCCGCCGAACACCGCCGGCCCGATGGAGCGCCAGTGCAGGCCAGCGAGAAGTTCGGGGTCTACCTTTAGAGGTTCTCTTGCATGGGAGATTTTTTCGCGGCCCGTCCCGCACACGCCAAGCCAGCCATTGAAAGCACAAGAAGGGCGCCGCAAAGATACGCGAGGCGAGGCCGAACCCGATTCCTTGGACGAAGACGGCTCATATCCATGCGCATCAGTCACCGCTTGGGTCCGCAGCCGGGGACGCGGAAGCCGCCGATTTTCGTCCGATAATCCTTGTCGTCTTTCTTCAGGTAGTCGCCGACGTACCAGAAGGTGCAGTCGTCGCCGGGATCCATCGCCGTCGTGGTGTAGTCCTCCCAGCGAAAGCCGTCCGTCTGCGAAGCCTCTCCGTTTGCGAGCACCGTTTCATGAAACGTCAGCAGGCCCTTAGGATCTTTCGCGCGCCGCGCCGCAAAGCGCTGGCCGGGGAAATTGGGCGTTCCACCAAACGAATAGCCGACGCCGATGTCGCCCTTCCGGTCCATGTCAATGCTTGGAATCGAGCGATAAAACTGATCCGGAGCGTACGTGCCCTGTTGGTAGAGGTAAGGATTGCGCTGCTTGTCGAGGCGAAACTCGTACCAGCGCACCCCTCCGCCACCCGCGCTCGTGTCGATCGAGTGTGCGCCGACGATGGATTCGCGATTTCCGATGCGGCGATAGACGAGGCGCTGCATCAGCTTGTCGCCCTGAACATCGAGCCGGACGTCCGTGCCCGGCTGCGGCACGCAGTGCGACAACTGCCCGTCGCACAAATAGTGATATGGAGCCACCGGAATTTTCACTGGACCGTCGGCCTTCGTGTTCGCCGGGTTATTCCAGTCAACGTGCACCTTCCATGCATAGATCCCGTCATCCTCGAAATTTTTCTTCAACTGCGTTCCGCCCGCCGCCATCATGATGTTCGGCGCGCCCGGCGGCGGCAGCTTTCGGCCGTCAATATCAGCGTTATTGAGGAAGTTCACGCCGTCGATGATCACGCACTGCTCCATGGCAGGTTGTCCCGCGAGCATCTTGTTGCGATCCGCGATGCAGTCGTGCTTCTGGATGACCGTGTCGCCTGTGCTCGTCGGAACGTAGTAACCGTCGGGCCACACGGCCGGACGCGGATAATCCGGAAACAGCTTGCGTTCAAACGCATAGCGGTAATACGTGCCGAGCGGGTCGGAAGTCGTGCTGACCGCATAGCACATGGCGAATGTCCCTCTAGGCGTATCGACTGCTTCACCTGGCTTATATCCGGGCGGCCTATGAAACTGATAAACGGGCGGTTTCGGTTCTTGTGGATTTGGCGGCATCTTCGCAGCCGCCCCCGCGGCCGAGGCCTGACCCTGCCTCGCGAGCGCCCCATGCTCTGAGGTTTGTGCGGTGGCGGACTCGCTTGCCGCTCCCGTTTCACTCGGAGGAAGCGGCCGGAAGATCGGCATCACGACCAGCCAGCGACCGGCAAGCTGGTCATAGCGGACAACAGCATCGCCGTTGTTATGGGTCTCGCACGGACCTCCGAAGCCCGCGAAAACCGAATCGGTTGCCGCGGGTCCGTACAGCACCTTGCCGGTCTGCTGGTATTCCGCGCCTTTTTTTGTGTAAACGGCGAGCCGCGAATTCACGATTTGCACGATGTGGTTTGGACCGACCGCCAAGCTATTGTCGGACGGATTTCTGAAGTGTGCCGTTCCTTGCGGCCCCTCAAAACCGGCGCCGAGCCCGTCGAAACTCTCTACCAGCGGCACTGGCGGCCGATTCCCCTGCGACGTTTGTTCCACGGCCCGAGCCGCAGGCGGAATCGACGGCGGAGCCGGGGATTTGCCCTGCGAGTCTTGCGATGAGTCGAACTCAGCAACCGGGGCCGTGCAAGCCACGCTCTCGCATGCCGCAGGCTTCCGCACCGCACCGGAATCGGGCTGCAAGCGAAGCGGCCGCGAAACATCGAACTTTATCGCCCGGTGCACGACTACGGAGTTGAGGGGCGGCCTCGAAGGGATTGGTTCCCGCCCGAGCGCGCTCCCACTGGCGAAAAAGAAAATCCCCAGGATGCCGCTCCACATCTTGCGTTTCAGAAGGAATCGCGATCCATTCACTTGACCTCCTCGGTTCGACTAGATTGTTGTGATCTAGAAGAGCGAATGTGTTATTTTCCCGGCGACGCAGAGACGAGGATACAGGTGCCCCCAAGGCAAAAAGCGCAAACCTCCAGCGACGCGCTCAGCGGAAATGGGATTCCGCGCACGTCGTTGACCCTGGCCGTAGCCGAACGCCTTCGCGAGATGATCCTTCGCGGCGAATTCCAGGAAGGCGAACAGTTGCGGCAGGATGCCATTGCCGCCAGTTTTCAGGTCAGCCGCATCCCAGTCCGCGAGGCGCTCCGGCAACTCGAGGCCGAGGGACTGATCACAATCGTCGCGCACCGAGGGGCCGTGGTCTCGTCTCTTTCGTCGGAGGAAATCGAGGAACTCTTTGATATTCGCGCGGTTCTGGAATGCGAAGTGCTGCGCCTGTCGATTCCCAATCTCACCGAGGCCGATTTCGAGCGCGCCGAAGAAATCCTGCGCGTTTACGACAAGGCCCTCTGGATGCAGGGCGATGTCAGTTCGTGGGGCCGGCTGAATTCGCAGTTTCATGCGGTTCTGTACGGACGCGCCAATCGTCCTCACTTCATGTCCATCATTCGGCAGATCAACAACAACGGCGAACGCTATACCGGTTTGCAGCTGTATCTAACGCGCGCGTTCGAACGCGCCAAGAAAGAACATCGTCAACTGCTTCAACTCTGCCGCAAGCGCGACGTCGAAGGCGCGTGTGCTTTGCTCAAGCAGCACATCCAGACGGCAGGCCGCACGCTGAAAGAGACTCTTCAGCAGCGGCGCGAAGAGCCGCAGAAAACCGCGCAAGAATAATTCTCTTTGCATTCAAATCCAGCCTCTCCCCGGTGAAGCGTCAGCGACGTCGAAAACGAAAGGGCGGCAGCGGCTCGTCATGCAGATCGAAATTGACGGGCGGCGTGACGCCGAGCAGGTACTGAACGAAATAGTCCCAGCGGCGCCGCACCAGATAGTGCGCGTGCACGCCACTTTCGCCGTGATACATGTTCGGAACGAACAGCATGTCGAAGCTCTTGTTCGCGCTCATCAACGCGTCCACAAGGCGCATCGTCTCCACCGGGTGCACGTTGTCGTCGATGTCGCCATGCACCAGCAACAAGTGACCCTTCAGCCTGCTCGCCAGGGCCGCGTTCGATTGCTCGGCATAGTCCTTCCCGACTGGATAGCCCTGATACAGCTCGTTCCACCAGGCTTTATCGAGGCGCGCGTCGTGGTCGCCTGAAATCGATTCGCAGACCTTGTAGAAGTCGGGGAATAGAAGGAACGCGTGCGCGGCGCCGTATCCGCCCGCCGAAGTTCCGTAGATCCCGACGCGCGTGATGTCCATGTACGGATTCTTCTCCGCCATCTGCTTGATCATCGCCACGTGGTCCGCGAACGATCCACCCAGGTTGTGATACGAAAATTCGTGGAAGGCGCGCGACCTCCCCGTCGTGCCGCGCCCGTCCACCATCACCACGACGAACCCCAGCTCCGCCATCGACTGCAGCCGCATAGCACTCCCGAACGTCTTCGGCACGAAAAATCCCTGCGGCCCCGTGTAAACCTGCTCGATGATCGGATACTTCTTCGACGGATCGAAATTCGTCGGCTTCCAAATCAGCCCGTACAAATCCGTCGTGCCATCGGCCGCCTTTCCCTCGAACGGCTCGGGGAATTTGAAGCTCATACTCGTTAGCCCGCTCACATCGGCTTGCTCCAGGTCGCGCACCTTGGACCCGTTGTCGGCGCGACGCAGCAGAGAGCCGCCCGGCAAGTCGACGCGCGAGAAGTCGTCGACGAAGTATTTGTTATCCGGCGACATGCTGACCGTATGGTCGGCGTCGTCCGGCGTGAGAGGTTGCAAGCCCGTTCCGTCCAGCCCCACGGAATAGAGGTGGGTGAGATACGGGTCTTCGCCTTTCTCGCGGCCGCCGGCAAGGAAATAAACGCGGCGCGCCGTATCGTCGATGGAGACAATCTCGCGCACGGCCCAGTTGCCTTTCGTCAGCTGTCGCTCTAGTGCGCCCGTCTTGGCATTGTGAAGATAAAGATGATTCCATCCGTCGCGCTCGGACGACATCACGATTTCCGAATCGTCCTCAAGCAACCGGAAGTCAGTTTCGCCAGGGTCGACATACGTCTTGGCCGATTCGCTGACCAACGCCTTCTGCTCGCCGGTTTCCGCGTCCACGTCGCGCAATTCCAGTTCTTTCCATCCGCGCCGTTCCGCCTCGTAGTGAAAATGCTTGCTGTCCGGAAACCATTCGAAGAACGGGCCTCCCTGGAATGCGATATCCAGCGGCGGCGTCTTCACCTCGATCCGTTTTCCGGCGAGAACGTCAAAAACGATCGGCTCCGCTTTGGGCAGCACTTCGCCGGGCAGCGGATACACCGCTGAAAATGCTTTCGGCCGAAGTTGATTGGGCGGAACGAATTGAAGGCTCGTGAAACGTCCCGCATTGCGAGAATCAATCCGGTAGGTTACGAACTTGGACGAGTCAGGCGACCAGAAAACCGCCGGGCGCTCTTTGGGGTTGTCTGTTTGCTGTGCCACATACGCGCGTAGAGACGGCAACGGCGTCGCGTAATCCCAGCCCGCCACACCATCGTGCGTTAGGTGCGAACTTGTTCCCGTGGATGTATCGCGCAAAAACAGATTGTGATCTTCGACGTAAGCCGCCCAGCGTCCATCCGGCGAGACGGACTCGTACTCGTGCGCGGATGTCGACTCGCCTTTCTTGCACTCGTATTTCTCGAGATCGCAGGTCCACTGCGTGTTCTCCATTTCGAAGCGAACCGCTTTTTCGTCGTCGATAAACTCGAACTCCTCGAACGGCAGATTCGCCGCGTCCACGTGCTGCTTCGTCGCATGCGCCAAGGCTTCCGCCAATCGCGAGTGATCGAAAGCGGGCGCGCTCGTATTCTTCCCCGCATCCACCACCACGAATTCCGAAGTGATTTCCGTTCCTTTCAGAGTCGTCCTGCGGTACCAGAAACGGTCGCTCTTGCCTATCCAGTTCGGCATCACGGATCCGGTGGTGTACAAATGGCGCGCGTTTCCCGGCAGGAACTTTTCTGCCCGCTGGTAGTCCGCGAGCGTCCCCTGTGCGTGTACGGACGCCACGGCGAACAACGAAAGAACTACTGGCAGAATCAGACGGCGCAAGATATGCCCCATGCTTTTAGCCCTTTCTGAATCGCGGATTTTTAGTCCAAACTACAATAGCCGCAACTGCTTCAAATCGAGAGGCTCGGAATCTCAAGTCCGGTGCGGCACCATAAAACGAGGGACAGTCACTAAGCAAACCCTTGCAGCTTCCAGTGGAGAATCGCATGACGAACGATAGAAGGATTCCCCGAACTGCAAGCCGATATCGGCGGACCAGGAAAACAGAGGGGAATGGGGAGAGCAACTTCGCTCTCCCCATATTGGGGGTGGTTTGTCTTCGTTGGCTGTCCCTCTTCTTACAAATCCGCTACGGTCGGCGCTCTAGAACACAATCTGCGCCCGGAATTGTATCTGCCGGTTTCCGCCCTGGCCCACGGTCAACGGCGAGTACGGCGAGAAATTCACGAACAAATATTGCGCCGGATTATTTGTGCCAAACGAGTAGCCATCCGTGTAGTTGAAACTCGGATGATTGAACGCATTGATGAACTCCGCGTGAATTTCCATCGACACGCGCTCCCAGATGGGAATGTTTTTCGTAAGTGAGAGGTCCGTATTCACGAACATCGGCCCATGCAGGAAAATCGGCGGCGCGATCACCCCCGGCGTCGATTCCGGCTGAATCGCCCCGCCCGGCCCGAATTCGCTTGTCGGGAACATGAGGGCCTGGATCGACGGGTCGGGTATGGTGACGCCCGCATCGGTAATTGTCGGTGCAGGACGGACCGTCACCTGGCTTTGCAACTGCGAAACGGTGACGCCATTCAGCACCACTCCCGAATCGTTGGGATCGGGTGGGAATCCGAAGGAGTTGTTGATGTTGAAGGTGTCGAACCAATTGTATGTATCCTGTCCGCCAGCCAGCTTGAAGTTACGTCCGATCTGCCAAGTAAAGATGCCTCCTACGGTCCACCCGCCGATGACTCTGTTGATCATGGAGTTCCTGGCATCGAACGCCTTACCCGCTCCGAAAGGCAGTTGATAGGTCAAAAGAGCGTTGAATGTGTGGCGCAAGTCGTACGGCGACGGCACGCGGTTCAAATGCGGGTCGCGAAGCGTGTAGAAGTCGGCTTCCGCCGAATCCGCCGAGAAGTAGTCACCCAAGTAGCGATTGGTGAAGGCATGGCTGTACGCGTAGTCCGCCATGAAATTTAGGCCGTGCCCCACCGGATGTTTCACGTTGACGTGAAGCCCGTTGTAGGTCTCGCTGCCCGGATCGGACAGAAACTCCAATCCATTTCCGCCACCATAGGGATTCACTTGGAAGAAATTAATTGGATAGGTTAGCGGCGTCGGTGCTTGCCCTGCCGCCACATAGCCCTGAAGCACGCAAGGGGAGAACGTATTTCCGACAAGGTTGCAGAAGTAAGACGGTGCCTGCGTGATTGCTCCTGCCAGAGCACCGGCCTGCCCCGTCTGAACATCGAACAAGAAACTCGGATTGGTGAACGCCGAACTGCCCGCCCCGCCAAAAGCCTGGGTCAGAATCGGTGTTGGATTGGGCCCAGAGAACGTCGCCCCCCCACTGGCGGCAAGGTTCGCCTGCGCGTTCTGGAAATCCTGCAGGAACGAATCGAATCCGCTTGCATTCTGGAAGATGTTTACCTCGTTGAGGTCGTACGCGTCCCACATATGAACTGCGTGGTTACCGACGTAGTTCAACTCAATCACCCAGCTGCCTGCGAATTGGCGTTGGATCCCGAAAGACCAGTTCTGGATGTAAGGCGTGCGAATCTTCGGATCAACCGTGCTGAAAGATCCTAGCCCCGTGAACGTGAATTCAGACTCGGGAAGAGGCGTGATGAATTGACCTCCGGTATTCGGGAATGAATTGATCGAAGTTACTGCTGGATTCGCGGGATCGAACGAAATAGAGCCGGGCGCAAACTGTCCAGCGTTCAAGAAGAAGGATTCGCTGGCGAGCCCTCCCTGGGCAACACTCTCCCAAGGAATCGTTCCTTCATCGTAGTAATTGATCGCGTACCCACCGCGGATCACGGTCTTGCTACCTCCGGCCAACTTACCGAGGAATCCGTTTTCGAAATCCGGATTCCAAGCAAAACCGAAGCGCGGAGCAGGTTGCTTGTAATCGCCACCGTAAGGTTGTGGCCGCAAGGCAATTTGAGGATTCGCCACTCCGTTCAGTACACCCGGTTGGAACAGAGCGGACGACGGGCCGAGCAGGTTCGCGAAGGTTGGACCAGTGAAATAGTCGTTCGTGTTCGTAATCGGACCGGTGAACTGGAAACGCAGTCCGTAGTTGAGCGCGAGGTGCGGCGTGATCTTCCACGCGTCCTGAATGTAAAGGCCGCCCTCCTTGAACTCCTCCTCCAACTTAGTTTGCCCACCGGGCGTGTATGCGTAGGGCTTTTTCAGATTGTTCAGCGGCACGTTTCCGGAGATCGACGAGACGCGGCCGGTCAACAGCGTGTACAGTGCTTCCGCGTCCGCCAACGCCTCATTGTTATTGGCCGTGCCTAGACCGCCCGGGAAGCATCCCTGCGTGTCTGAAGTGCAGCCGGAAACGGCGCTCGTGTTGAACATGCCCGCTGCCGGGTCAACGCTACTGATGCCGAGATTCTGGGCAATTGGTGGGAACGTACCTGTGTCGAACGCAGTCGAATATCGAAATTCACCGCCAAAAGTTATCGTGTGGTTTCCGCGCGTCCAAGTCAGATTGTCCGTTACGTTCCTAACCGGAGAGTTCCGCGGCTCCGGTAGGATGCTTCCCGAATCGGGCACTGGAGGCGTGAAAACACTTCCGCCCGGTCCACCCAGGCCGCTCGCAACCGGCAGGTACACTATCCCTTGAAACGCGCTGAACGAATTGCCGTGCTGAAATTCTTCCTGCTCGTTTAGCACGCCGAAATTGATCTGATTGACCAGCGTCGGCTTGATCGTCCAATCCAAGCCTGTCGCGAAAGTCGAATACGTTGACTGGAAGGAACTCTCGAGCACCGAATCGCCTGGATAGATCGGAGTCCCGGCGAAAGTTCGCCAGTACATGTTATAGGAGGTGTGCCAAGTAACGTTCGGCTTGATTAGGAAATCGATGCGGGCTGTTGGCCACACTTGCGTGTAGGAATTATCGTAAGGAAACGACAGATTGTTCATCAAGGTCGACAGCAAAGGATCTGTCGTGTTCGGCGCCAGCGTTCCTTTCGAAGCGAAGCCGTTCACGGTGCTCAACAGGCTCTGTATGTTCGAGTTGATACTCGACGCCAACCCGCAGTTGCAGGCCCCTGCATCCGCAGCAGCGATGTTGTAGAGATTTACCGTCTGTGGCTGACCATTGTCGGCTCGAATGTATGTGAAATTGCCGTTCTGCGCGGCTTGATTCGGGATCTCTGTTGTCGTTAGCGATGTTTGCGGCACATGCTCGCGCTCGTAGTTGACGAAAAAGAACAGCTTGTTCTTTAGAATCGGCCCGCCAATACTGCCGCCGAAATCGTTCACGTGGGAGGGTTGCTTTCTGCCCGACGCCAGGTAAGCAGCGCTCGTCCCCGGATCCGCCGTCGCCAATTGCTTCGCATCGTAGAGGTAGGTGTCGTTGCCGTAGCTGTTGGCGTTGAACGCGCTGTTATACGCCTCCCAGAATCCATTGCCGTGGAATTCGTTCGTTCCGTGCTTCGTGGTCACGTTGATCGTCACCGCACCCTCGGCGGCCGCATCGGCGCCAAGTTGGTCGGTCGACACCGTCATTTCGTCAACTGCGCCGATACGAAGGCCCGCGCCCGTGAAGAACCCAGTCGTCGACGTGCGAAATCGGGAGAAATTGTCGTTCGTGCCATCAATGCTGATGTTGATTGCACCGTTCGGCATCGCGTCATAGGTCGTAAAGCGCTGATCGCCACCCACCTGCGCGCCGGGCATGAGCTGCGCGAAAGGCAAAGCATCGCGCCCGTTTAGTGGCAAGTTTTGAATGGTGTCACCGCTAACGGTCGTTGCGAGCGTATTGGTGGTCGTCTCCAGCACCTCCCCTTGCGCCGAAACTTCGACCGTTTCCGCCGCTGTCCCTACTTTCAGCTGGACTTTCAAGTCCGTCGTGCGGCCCGCGTAGATCACAACGCCGTGGTATGTTCCGCTCGCGAAGCCCTTCGCGCTCGCGGTCAGGGTATACGTCCCCGGTTGCAAATCGGGAAACACGTACGCGCCCGATGAACTCGCTGTGACCGTTGTGGCAAAGCCGGTCGATGTCTCAGTAATTGTGAGGGTCGCTTCCGGGATCGTAGCGTCCGAGGGATCTACAACCGTTCCACTGAGCTGGCCCTCGGTGCGCGCCTGTCCCCGGGCCAGGCCCGGAACAAGGAACAAAAGAGCCGCTGTCAGAAGGATCACAAGCCGACCTAGTCTTTGTGCCATTGCATCCTCCAAGAAGCCGGGCCTGTTTTTTTGTTTAGGGTTGTTCTTAGGGGCGAAGCACATCAAGCTTGGCAAAAGCAAATCGGCCGGTGTGCCGCACGGCCAAACTAGGAATACCGTCCACCCCGAAGTCCGCGAGCCCCACCCGCAGTCCGTGAAGCGTATACAACATACGATATATTGTGTCAATCGTTTTATACAATATATTTTCTCGGTCCGCCTTCAATCTCTGTTTGCCCTCTTTGACACTCCCGCCCTTATTCGGTGAGTGTTGGTCGCCTTTTGGGAAATTGTGCCGAACGGTGTCTACAGGCTGATGTTACGGCCAAGGTGTGCAAACCCCGGTCCCGGGAGGTTGAAAAACAAGGTCTAATGCAATATCCGGCCGTCGCGCGAGACGGCTCTATCTCCGCCTGTTTTTTCAGCGGCGCGATTGCCTCTAACGATCTTTTTGCCGCATTCAATGCCATTCCCAGGCCGAGATACGCCCCTGAAAAACTCTCGTCAATTTTCGCGATTTTCGAGAAGTTGGTCGATAACCTCGTCCCACTTCTGTTCCTGCGGGCGAGGTCGGCGCGCACTCGATCGACACGAGTGCCGGTGACGGAGGGGTGCGATGGTACGAGTTTTGCCTCGACAAGCACCGCAATCCCCATCTTTTCCAGCAGGGCACGTACGCTCCGGATCAGTTTTATCGCTCGATTCCAAGCATCGACATGGACCGGAAGGGCGACATCGGCGTGGGCTATTCGTTTGGTGGAACGCCCAATTTCCCCGGACAGCGCTTTGCGGCGCGGCGCGCGAGAGATCCCAAGGGCCTGCTGACGTTTCATGAAACGGTGCTCGCAAACGGAGAAGCTTCGCAAACCGACGGCTTTCGCTGGGAGGACTACACCACGACGGCGATGGATCCCGGCGACGACTGCACCTTCTGGTATGTGGGCGACTACCTGAAGAAAGACGACAAGGATTACCGGACGCGAATCGGCGCGTTCCGTCTCCCGAGCTGCACAGCGAAACGGTAAGATGTGCGCGAGTGCAATCGAGCTAGGAGAATTCAGCGATCAGATCGAAGTGCTGCTTGCCGGTGCTCGCGAAAACCGCCGTGTCGTTGTGAACTCCGCCGATCTTCGCGATTTCGCCGTTCACAGTTACTTTTTGCAGCGTGTGCTGTGCCGGCAATCGGAATTTGACGTGCAACTCCCTGGGCGCTCCAGCGCGGCCCAACTCAACCGTTGCAGTCACGCGCTTCGCATCTGCATCGCCTGTCATTTTGAAATTCACGCGGCCCCATCGCGTGGGCGCCTGATCGATCCGAATTTCCTTTCCTGAGAGCGCCCATTCGCGCGGCAGGCCTTTTCCCAGATAGAGCCGATCCTTGTCCGAATCTTCCAGCACCAGCATCCAGCGAACGAGAAGAGGAATCGTCTGCTGCGCGGGCACGCAGAAGAGCGCGCTATCGCCCGTGATTCCAGCCACCTCGCCGGCCGTCCAACTGCCGCGCGTGTGATCGTGGTAGCGATGCGAGTAGAGGAACAGCAGAAACTCGTCGATTCGGTCGAGGCGCAGAAGCATCTGTGCGTAGCCGTAGGAAATGAATCCGAGAATGTCGCGGCCTTGCGGATGCGGCCGCTCGACGTTCGCAACCACGCCGAGGGTGGTAGCCCCATACGCGCGCATGCAGTCGATCACAAGATTCGCGAGGTCGGGCGGCAAGATGTCGGCCTGCAGCAATTCGGCGTAGCCGCGATGCGGCCACTGCTGTGGGCTCGGACGCTCCTTTTCCATCGACTCCCAAAACGTCCCCTGCGCGCCCGCGTATGTGCCGATGTACGGAGGGGCCATGTCGTGGCGAATATTTTTCTGGATCGCGGCAATCACGGAATCTTGCAGCATCTTGCTGCGTTTCAACCACGCCGCAGCAGTCTGCTCAGCGGCCGCCGTCTTTTCGTGATTGATCGCCGGCCAGACACGCCCTAGATCCTTCAGACCACGGGCTGCAAACGCGTTGTGTGAATAATATGGCAACCACCAGGTCGTCGGATTGGGTGCAAGGCAGGAGTCCGATTCGCTCCAGCCGTGGATCAACCCGCATCCGGGATCATCGGCCGGGAGCTTCAGACTTTCGTCGTGAAGCCCTGTGAGCAACGAGGCCGTCGCTTCGATTTTTTCGGCGTGCTTCAGCAGCAGCGCCCTGTCTGTCGTGTAATTGTAATAGCGCGCCAGCAGCGACAGCGTCATCCCGAATTGCGCAACTTCGGGCCCGCGCATGTTGATCACGCCCTTGGAGTCCGTGAAGTCGGTCAGGTAATTGTCGATGATTTGCCGCGCGGGTTCGAGGCGTCGCCATTCGAGATTCGTCCCGACGGACATCGTGAAGATGTCCTGGAAGCCGTCGTATTCCGAGCCGTAGTAGTCGCGATCCACCGCCCCATACTTTGGATAGACACCGCCGGGCCGCGCCATCAGCTCCTTCGCGAAAGCGTGCTTCGACATGTCGACCCACGAATTCTCCGGCAGCGCGGTAGCAGAGAAATCGTGGAGAAGGTTGTCCCAGTACTCTGCGAACGCCAGGAGCCCGCGATAGAATTGCTCAGGCTTCGGATCTTCACGGCGCGGCGGAAACGCGGGATAGCTGTAGCCGTACACGACTTTGGTGATCTTGCCGTTTTCGACGCGGGCGGTGCGGTGCCACGTCTGTACGATGAACCGCTCGTGATCTTCCACGTCGCCGAAGAGGATGGCTTCGATGTAGACGCTCTCGGAGACCGGGAAGACTTTTCGAACGGCAGGCATCCACCCGCCGACGAGTCCCTCGAAACGCTTTCCCGCTGACTGGAACGTCAATTCGGGAAAATACTGACCGGCGTGATACGTCCGCGTCGCGCCGCCGTAGAAGACGGGCATCGTGTCCGAGCACTCCTTGGTTCCGACGAATGTGTTCCAGGGCAAACGCCAGCCTTCCCGACGCTGAAAGACGGACTGTTGCGGGGGCGCGGCGTTCTTTACTTGTTCGGGATCTGGCTCGCCATTTGCCAGCAGTTTTTCCGCGAGGAGATCGTGAGGATTAGTGCCGATGTCCTTGAGGCTCAGGCCGAGATAAGGTGGGTCAGCCTCGGCGAAGGTGGCCTCCGCCGTTTTCGGGAGCACGCGGGCCGTCCCGGCCGGCGAGACGAACGTCACCGCCCCGTCGCGCGTGCGAAGGTCCTCATACGCCTTCCACTTCGTTCCGGCCAAATCGAATTCACACAGCAGCGTGTGCCCAGCGGTGTCGACTGAGGAGGCGGGAAGCAAGCCGCTGCTGCCGGACGCGACCGGAACAGCGGCGAAACCAGATGCGCTCTCGCCGGAAATATACTTTATGCTGGCGCTCGCGACGGCCAGGTTCTTCAGAAACAGGCGACGGTCCACTAGGAGTCCTCCGAGGCGGTTGGATTGAAGTTCGCAGAGACACTGTACTGCCGATTACCATCCCTGTAAACGTTTACTCGAACAGAAGGGAGGTCACTCCACCAACCGCTCGAAGATCATTTGTCAACGAAAGCTATGCCGCTACACGGAGCGCATTCTCTTCACTCAACTCGGTCTCTGCCCGCAGCCAGTCCTCGATCGCGTGACCGTCGCAGCGTCCGCGCTCCTCGTACAGTTCGTACGCCCGGAGGCGAATTCTTTCCTCCAGATCGGAGAAGCTGGCGTCCAGCCGCCGAAAAAGTGTCTTCCATTCCTCGAAGCTAAGGAGGGGGGCCGCTTGCCCGCCGCGTTGCGTCCCGGTTTGGCCGGGCGCCCAGAACGCGGGAAGAATCTCCTCCTTGCCCGTATTGATTTCGCGGAGGACCAGGAGAAAGGGATCGTAAGCGTCCTTGTCCGCAAATCGCGTTTTCAGTCGGACGGCGCGAATCACGGTGTAGGCGCGATCCTTGCCGCTGGGATCATCGTTTGCGTGGAGATGGTCGATTCGATATTGAAGGCGCTTGCCGCATTTTTCACAAACGCCGATGGCCTGGTTCTGCGAGAGCGCAATGGCAGCGTCTCGAATCGAAATTTTTCGGGTGGCGTAACCACCGGGGCAACATATCTGCGAAGGCATCCTGAAGAATTCCTTTTTGTCTTTTGAGACCGAATGGCTGTTTTGAACAGCCCACAATTTTACATCGGAACTTTCAGGCCGGGAGCCGCTGTTTCAGCTGGTTAAGAAATAAAGGCTTCGAAGCCGCCGGCGTGGTCCGGAGCGAGATTTTCAGGCTCGTTCGGGGGTGAGTCCTTCTGTGACGACGAATCTTCCGCCGGAAGAAATGGTCACTGTATAGACTGCGTCGAATCCTTCGTCCAGAGTGGGAACCTGCAACTTCAGAAACGTTCTGGCGACGGCTGCCGGCGGAATTCGCTGTTTTCCGGAGCGTTGATTGTTGCGCTGCATTGCCTCGCGCAGGGAAGCCCGGAAGAGATACGCCACCGGGCGAAAGCCGGCTCGGCGCGCCGGGCCAATATATCGCGTCCGGTCGCTCGGCACTGGATTTGTGTTGTCGACTGCAAACGGCTGTTTCGCCGCGAGGCAAGCGGCGAGCAGGATTTGCTCGCGGTGACGGGTCCGCAGCATGTCCAGACTGATGCGGACATGTGTGTTGAAGAAATGCTCGCGATAAAACGTGGTCTTGCCCGACCCCTGGGCTCCGATGAAGATCACGGCTTCCATGCGTCCCCTACGCGCGATCCGCGGCGCGTCCCGGGTCAGAGCCACGCGCCAGTTTCGCCAACCTGGGAGGGCGGGCGCCGTGACGCACCGCGTTTGAGATGGCGACATAGTTCAACTGAATTCCGGCCCGTTGGCATCGGAGCATCAGCCCGCCGCGGCTCATGTCGCCGCGCCCGACAAACTCGGCGGGAAACAGCAGGCGGTCGCCGAAAACGCTCAGGAGCGGCTCGACATACTTTGAAGTGGCAATGCTGCCAAGCAGGACCACTTCGCAGCCGGAACCGATAGTGTCGAGCAGCTGTTGCGCATCGCGTAAGAGAGGGATCCTATACCGAGCTTCGGCAGGATCAATCGCGACGGTCGAGATCCTTCGCAACCGCGTGATTGTGAAGATCTCATCGGGCGAGACCAGGCCACCTGACGCCGTAATTACCGCGATCCCGGGCGCGCGAGCAGGAGGGTCGGCAAAAGCGCGAGCGTATGCGAGCTTGCCGCGGAAATAGAGGCCGCTGATGAAACTGAAAATTTCGCCGAGCGGTGCGCCTTCTCCCCGGAGCCGCGTACCCAAAGCGGAGCGCTCGGAATTTTCGAGAAGCGCCTGCGCCCGGAAACCGGACGCGTTGGCCGGAGAGAGCAAGAAAACGCGGCCGCACGAGTGGGACTTGCATTCTCTCAGCGGGATGACGCGCCGCGTGGCGAAATGGCTGTCCCGGCCGGAGTTGTGCGCGGGATCGGCGGCTCTTGTTGTCTTTCGAGGCCTCAAGATCGTTTCTATCGTAACCCAGGTTCGATTCTTTGCGCGCCCGGGATCTCCGCGCCTCGATTGCAGCCGCTGATTCCGCTGGACTTCTCGCAACTAGTAACCTACCGCCGTCCCGCGCATCCTAACTAGTGTGGTATCATCACGGGTTTCCGGGGTGATCTCACGCGGGGCATTTTCGTCCGGGTAGGGTTAATGAGAGATGCGAGAGGGCTGAGGGCTGCCCTGGTGGGGTTAGTCTTGGTGGCGGCATCTAGCTTGCTGGCGGCAGCTCCTCATCGAGGTCACGAGAACCTGACGCTCGATGGGGTCCAGCGGCAGATGGACGAGGCGGCCCGGGATTTTCACAGTCTTTCGGCCGACGTCGAGCGCACGAAGGTCACTGTCGTGGTGAACGACCGCTCCACCGAAACGGGCACGATTCGCGTTCGCGGCGACAAGATGGTTCTGCAGCTGAACGCCCCCGATGCGCGCACCGTTCTGCGCAACGGCGATACCTTCTACCTCTACAATCCCGGTCTGCAGCGCGTTGAAGAGTACAACCTCGGAAAGAACCGCGGCCTTGTGGATCAGTTTTTGCTTCTAGGCTTCGGCACGTCGGGAAAGGAACTGCGCAAGGCCTACCTTGTCACCTTGGAAGGCGAGCCGACGATCGGCGACCGCAAGACGGTTGAGTTGGAGCTCACGCCCAGATCGGACGCGGTGCGGAAGCAAATCTCCAAAGTGGACCTATGGCTCGACCTGTCGTCGATGCTGCCCGTGCAGCAGGAGTTCTATGAGACAGGTTCCGACGATTATTCGATCGTGCGATATTCGCACGTCGTAAAGAATCCGAGCATCCCGGACTCTGTGTTCAAGCCCCACTGGCCGAAGGGCACGCAAAAGGTCAAGCCTCAGGCGTAGCCGATTTGACTCTTCCCGCCCACCCGGTTCCCGCGCGCAACTTCGTTCTCGCTTCATTCAACACGGAAACCAGAATCCGCAAGTCGTCCCCGTTCGTGCGATAGCTCGTGATGCATGCCCGCAGAACGGGAATGTGCTTGCGCAAGCGTGTGGTTGAGATCCACGCCTTCCCTGAAGCGATCACTTCGCGCACCACGGATTCGAGATAGTCCCCTTCCATCGCGGTGTCCGGTGGAAGCGTGCGGTCGCGGAAGCAGCAAATCGGCAGCGGAGTCGAGTTCACCACTTCCCAATCGGCGGCTTCGAGGTCGCGCCGGAGTTGGCCGCCGACCTTCGTCATGCGACGAATCGTTTCCGCATAGCCCTCCCACCCGGCCACGGCAAGCGAGAGAAAGATCTTCAGGCCGATGAAGCGTCGCGACCACTGCATCGAGCTTTCGTAGGCGTCGGCCGTTTGGACTCCGGCGGCCCGCGGAGGAACGTACGCCGCGGAAATGTGGAACGTGCGGCGCAGGATCTCCGGATGCCGCGTGAGGACGATTCCCGCGCCCATCGGAACCGAAAGCCATTTATGCGCGTCGAGCGTGATGGAATCCGCGCGCTCGATTCCGGCAAGCAAGGGTCGCATTTCAGGCACGAGCGCCGCCGCTCCGCCCCAGGCCGCGTCCGCGTGAAACCAGAGATTCTCGCGCTCCGCGATCGCGGCGATTTCCCGCAACGGGTCGATGGCCCCGGCATTCGTGGTCCCTACCGTGCCAACCACCAGGAACGGCGCGGAGCCGCTTCGCCGGTCCTCGCGAACCGCAGACTCCAGCGCTTCCGGCTCCATCTGCAGGCTTGCATTCACCTGAATTTCCCGAACCGCACCGCTGCCCAACCCGCACAGCCTGGCCGCCTTGTGGAACGAATGATGGCTTTCCGCCGAAACGTAAAACACGGGTTGCGCGGACAGAGCGCGCAGACCGTCGCTACCCAATTTGGGGAACGCGTGCGTCAACGCGGCCAGCAGGGCTGTATGATTCGCTTCCGATCCGCCCGAAGCCATGACCCCGTCTGTTTGTTCGGGCACGTAGCCAAATCGCGCCCCAAATTCACGGATCAGCCGCCGCTCGACTTCGGCGCCGAACGGATTGTGTTTCCAAACGGCAAGCTGCGGATTGAATGCGGCCACCAGCGCATCTGCGGCAATTCCCACTGTCGTTGGGGTCGGGTTGAACAGCCCGAAATAGCGAGGGTGCGGTGTATGCACCTGCGTTGTCGAAAGAGCTTCCGCCGCTAACCGGACCACCTCGTCCGGCGCCATTGGCCGCTGGAAATCGAACCGCTCCACCAGCGCGCGCGCTGCCTCCGGCGTCGGGTCGGCAGACGCCGGCATTTCGCGGATATGCGTCGCATACTTCTCGATCGCTTCAGTGAGAGATCGCCAGAGCCTTTGCCGCTCCTCCGCGTCGAGGAGAAAATCAGGAACTCCTTTTTCTTTCCCGTGTTCAGGGGTCATTTCGTCTTTGCGCCGCAGGCACCGTCAAGAATTTCCGGCCGCCTTTTCGCGTTCCAGTAACGACCGCTTGCGCTCGATGCCCCAGCGATAGCCCGCAAGCTTCCCGTCTCCGCGCACGACCCGGTGGCACGGCACCACCACCGAGACGGGATTCGTGGCGCAAGCGCGCGCCACCGCGCGAACCGCGTTTGGACGCCCGATCGCCCGAGCCACTTCGGTGTAAGTTTTCGTCGTCCCGTACGGAATCCGGCGCAACTCTTCCCAGACTCTCCTCTGAAACGCCGTCGCTTGAATATCGGTCGGCAGATCGAGATGGGGTTCGCGTCCGCGCAAATGCCCGAGGATTTTCGAAACCCATGCGCTAAGGCCCGCGCTATCGTGCCGGATATCCGCGCGCGGATACTCCTTCTTGAGCGCGTTCTCCAGACGCGCATCGGATTCGCCCAGGTAAACCGCGCTCACCCCCTTTTCTGTTGCTCCGACCAGCAGTCGTCCCATCGGAGAATTCACGATCGTGTAGTGTATCGACATTCCCGAACCTCCCTGCCGGTACGTTGCCGGCGTCATTCCCAGATGCGTGGGTGCGCGTTCGTACAGGCGGCTGCTCGATCCGAATCCTGCGTCGTATAGCGCGGTGGTCACGTTGTCCCCCTTTTTCAGTCGAGATTTGAGATGGCGCATGCGCCTCTCGTCCGCGTACTGCCGGGGCGTGATGCCCATGACGCTCCGGAACGTGCGCTCGAGTTGGTGCGGGCTCATTCGCGCCTGGTGGGCGAGAGTCCCGAGCGTGGTTCGCGAATCATTGTCTGCAGCACCGTCGCCCGCGATTCGCTGCTCGATTTCCCGGCAGATGCGCGCAACGAGGCGGGTCCTCGGATCACGCGTGCCCGTCGCGCGAGGTTGGCAGCGGCGGCATTCGCGAAAGCCTTCACGCTCGGCCGCTTCCGGCAACGGGAAAAAGCTCACCTGCTCGCGATGCGGCCGGCGGGACGGGCAGGAAGGCCTGCAATAAATTCCGGTCGAACGTACCGCATAGACGAAAGCGCCGTCAGCCGCACGGTCTCGCGCGAGCACCGACTGCCACATTGTGTCAGCATTCTGCGACTGCGCCATTGAATCCGGCCGAATTGGATCCTGTTTTGTGAATTCCATCACGGAGGTTCCCACGGCGCCCTCCGCTATTGAAACTTACATTCTCAAAATTAGCCAATTCGTATGCGGGTGGCTATCCGTTTCTTGCAGCCAAACTGGTCCAAATTGGGCCTGGGATGGCAATACGGTGTTTGCCCGGGAGGGGGTACCCGATACGGCACTTTTCGCTTTGCCTTCGTTGACGCAAGTTGTCACTCGGCGGCATATTCGCACCCCCACGGCAGGGGGGCCTGCCATTTCAAAGTGATCTTAGGGGGGTGATCATGGGGGCGATTCCAGAACGGGGCGGGTGGGCGGCCACGCTTTCGCCGCTGCGTGGAATTGACGCTCATACCGAAGGCGTCACCGCTTTTTCCAATAAGCCCGGGCCCAGGCGCTTTGCGCGCGTTCCCACCCATGCCATCGGCGTGGCGCTGGAACAGCGCCGCTATCCCCGCGCGAAGCTTTCGCTGCCTCTTCGGTTGGTCCGCGTGGGCGAAATAGCCGAAGCATTTCCCGTAACCCTGGTCACCCGCAATATCAGCTCGAGCGGAATCTTTTTTCTGGCCCCTCGCGTCCTGGAAGTAGGCATGTCGGTTGAACTGGAGGTCGCGTTAGTCGACCGCCCGACGGGACAGGGGCGCGTTCAGATGGTCACCGCGGCGCACATCGTTCGGGCGGAGGTGTCTGACACGCCGGGCTGGCTTGGCTACGCCGCAACCTTCGACGATTTCGCCCTGCAACGCGACGACGTGATCCCTCTGCGGTACAGCGCCTGAACGCGTCACCGCAAATCGTGTTCTTTCTGCTGCTTCGCTGTTCTCGAAATTTCGTCTCTGACCCGCGCCAGCGCTGACTTCGCGTCGTTTCACCTCGGCGCGCCCGAGCCCGGCCCCGCGCTGCTGTTAGCCGCAGGTGGCGGCGGTTGCTCCAACTTGAAATCGGACGACGCAATCACCAGACGCAAGTGAACCTCGCTGCCGTCCGGCCGATTGATGAAATCGTCAGAATTCGTGTACGTCGGCAGCCAGTATTTTCCCTGGAAGTTCTGCCGGTAGGTTTCGAACATCGTGAACGGCAGCCTGATTCCCTCGCCCTGGACCTCCGTCACGAACTTCCCGTAGCTCTTGACGATGGTCAAGTCGTGCTCATCCACCCACACAGCCCCCTGAAAAAAACGGCGGGTGCGACTCAGCTCTTTCGGTTTCACCTGAAATACGTATGTATTGAGCTCGTCGAGTTTGTCCTGCCCCGCGTAGAGGAAGTTATAGTTGGAGATCTCTTTGCTGGTGAGGAAGAAAAGCGGAATCGTCGCGATTGTGCGAACGTCCTCCATGGTCAGCGTGGTGATCTTAAGGCTCGATAACGGTCGGCCGCTGATTCGCCAGGCCTGAGTCCCGTCCGGTTTCGTGTAGACCTCTCCCGTCACGATGAATTTCCCTTCCGGATTGGTGAACTCCTCCACCCGCGCGGTTTGCGTGAACGTGTAAGCCTTGTAGACCTGCGCCATCGCGTCTTCGTTCGCGGCGAAACGCTGGATAATTTCCTGTTCCGGAATCGGCGGCGGACCCGGGTGTGGCACCGACGGAAGCCGGCGCACCTCGAACTTCGGCGGAGACGGCAGCGGGCCCTGTTCGCTCTGCGCGCGCGCGCCGCACGGCCAGACGAGCAGGAGCAGGAATCCGCTGAGGAAGATGCCGATGTGAGCAAGTCGCGTTCCGAGTCGCATTCTTTGATTTCTCATTTACTTGGATGCGGAAAATTGTCCGGCCGTTGAGCGCGGTCCATCAAAGACAGGATCACGGCGCAATCAGAGCGCGGATACGCAGGGAATACGTGCCGGCCACCGCTCCGGCCTCCAGCGGCGGAAATTCGAGCCGAAAGAGCGCTGAGAAATGCTTAGGCTCGATCGTCATCCGCCCGCACGTTTCGTGGCAGTCCCAGTTGACTTCGACTCCCGTCCGGCCCGGCGTGCGAATCTCAACGGCTGAAATCCCGGCGGGAACCTTCAGGGAACCGCCTTCCGGAATGAAATTCTCGCAGGTTTCATCGCCTTCCGCCTCCGGAGTGCTGCTCCGGCCGATCGAAGCTTTCTTAACTCCCGCCCGCCAGCAGAAGCGCGTCGGCGATGCATTCTCCGCTCGCGCCGGAAACGAGTTCACCGCGACAAAGGATTGCGACGGATCCTCCGAGGTGTTCGCTCGTGCGGCAGGATTGAGAGCGATTCGATAATCGACGCGTACCGTGTCGTTGCCTTCCAGCCGGACCGTCTTCTCGACCGTGGCTCCCCCGGGAAACACGTCGGGGGCGTCATAGTGCATCCTCAGGAGTGGGTGCACTGCATCCCCATCCCATTTCGCAGTGTAGGATCGGTTTGACAACCCGTAGCGGCCGCGTTTGCGCGCCGCGCTGATACCCGGCGGATTTTGGGTGAAAGAGAAATTATCGCGGAGCAGTCCCACGCTTGTCGTCAAATCCTCGCCGGAACCCTTTGCGGTGAGCGCGATGGCCTCCCCTCCCGATTCCGGCGAAACGATCAGGCGCAACTGGTCGTTTTCGAGCACCCATTCGTCGGCGCCGTCGCGATCGAAGTCGAAGCGGTAATGCTCTTCGGTCCCCGGCGAATGAAGCAGGAAAACGACCGGAAGCACGCGCCGGTCGCCGCCCACACGCATCTCTATCGCTGTGTGAAACAGGTGATCGGCCGGAAGCGGAGCACCTCCATTCGGCAGATCGGCTTGGCGGAAATCGATCGTTTCGCTCGCAGTCTCGCCTGCTGGAACGGATATGTTTTTCGGACCGTGCAGCGGTCTCTCCAAAGACAATCCGATGTCGCCGCTGGCATCCTCGTTGCGATTTTCGGCAATCAGCAGCAGATTCTTCTTCTGGTCCGCGTCGGGAACCACCAGCGCGGGAAAAGTTCGGAGGAAGGCATCGCCGCTCGTCGGAAGGAGAACGGAATTCGCAATGTAACAATAGAGATCCTCGGCGGACGCTCTGTGCGTACGAGGCGTTTCATCCTTGAAGCGCGGAGCGTGCGGCAGCTCCAGTTTGAGCGTCCTTCGAAAATTCGGCGCCGCTCCCTTCGGAATCGTGAGTTGAAGCTCGTGGCTGGAGGGTGTCCAAGTGGAGTTCGGGTGCGCGTCGGTCTGATCGAGCCACACGTGAGAAGGTTTTTCCGTGAGACGGAGATTCACCCCGGCTCGAGCCGGCACGTAGAACGAAAGATTCAATCGTTTCCCCTCCCGCTGTGCGCCCAGGAACTCCGCCCCGGCGCTGGGAATCGCGCTGGCGCACAGACCATCCTTCACATCCGGGCCACAAACCGAAACACCCAGCGGCAGCAGGAGCGACTCGTTCGGCGGGACGTCAACATGCAGGGACGGATACCGATAGTTGCTTCCACGCGCGGACGCGGTTGGCGGCAGGAAACGAAGCGTGCCTGTGGCTGCGGAGTCCACCGACAGATTCGTCACACTTAGGAAGCCTTCTCCAGCGGTCCGGCCTCCGAGCGTCCCGGTGCCTGCATCGGTCACGATCTCGGAAGCGATCAGGTCGCCGGCCTGTTGGATCGGCGGGGAAAATCTCAGGGACGGATTTACACGCGCGGCCCCGAAGAAGTCGTCCAGCGCGTTCCTCGCTACCGGAAGCGCTTCCTCGCTTCGGCTCGCGGCGAAGCTTTGATCGAGAGAAACCCAGGAATAGAAATCGCGCGATGATTCGATCACCTCGCCGCTCCCGAATCGCCATTTTGCACGGATCGCCGACTCCGGCGAAGGCGGGCCGGGAGGCGGCGCATCCTTCCAAAGCTCGCCGATCGTTTCGCCCGCCGGCTTTGCCGGGAAAACCACCAGCGTTCCTCCGCGCCGCACGTATTCGACGATCTCCCGCTGAGCTCGCGAGGAAAGCTGGAATTGGGGCCTTGCCGGATCGAAGACAGGCAAGAAAAGAACCGGATCGCGCAGGAGTTGTTCGGCGGGCTGAAATTCCGGGTCCAGTAACTCGCTCGAAAGCATGCAAAGTTCGCCCAGCCTTTCGATGCGCATCACGGACTCGGAAACGTTCAGAATGTCTTCCGGTTTCAGCAATTTCTGCGGGTAGGCGCCGAGTGGATAGACGATGCCGAAATCGGCCCGCTTGTGCGAGGCGGCCAGCAAAGGGCCCCATAACTTCAGAAATCGCGCGTTGCGACGGACGGCCTGAATTCTGGGCTGAGGGTCGCCATCTGGGCTTAGCGCCGCGTCCCAGCGATACGAGCGGTTCGCCCATGGGACCGAGTAGCCCGCCGGAGTGAAGGTGTCCTGCAATGGAAAATAATTGAAGCCGCGAACTCCGTTTGCAATCAGCAGCCGGGAGCTAAGCAAAGTGTTTGACGGAGGATCGGGAAGAGGGCGATCGTCGTCCGCAGTCGCGTACCATCCTGCCTGATACTCGATCATGACCGGCGGAAAAGCGGGCTGAGTTTTCAATTCTTCGGTGAAGAGTTCGATCTCGCTCGCGTCTCGAGGCGTCAGGATCGGCGGCTCCGCCACTTCCGTCCGGCGGGGATCCATATACCATTGCCCCATCGCTCCGATCGGCGGATTCTGCGTCGAGCCCGCCGCCGAAACGCGCATGTCCGTGGGATTGATGAAGACCGGCACATCCAACCCTCCGGCCTTCAGCATGTTGCCAAGATCTTCCACGTACTGCCAGAACGCGGGCCCCGCGTTATTTGTTCGCCCGATCGCAAAATCGTCCCCTACTTGGACGAAGAGTAGCGGGCCGCTCTTCTCCTCTTTCGCGTCGCTCGGATTGCGCGCGGCGCCGCCAGCCTCGCCAGATGCATTTTGTTTCACGTGAAACATTTTGTTTGCGCCGTAGGGAGCCAGTTCCTTGCCGACGGCGCCCATCCAGATGGCAGTCTGCTTCATATGAAGGGGGTTATCCAGCCAGCCCTGCGCTGCGGCCTCCGCATTGTGAGTATTCAGGTTGTCGAGCGGCGGATAGCGGCCTTCGATCCAGTCCGTCGGATTCATTTTGTATTCGGGGCGGTCGAGCAGCCAGCCGGGATATCCGCCGTGCCGCCATTCGTTAAGGATTTCGGGCCCTGGCCGCGCGATCAGCCGAAGCCCCTTTTCAGCGATGAGATTGAGCAGGCCCCGCAGGTCGCGGCGGGGGTTTGTGTGCCCGTCGAAGTCGAATTCGCCCTCGCGCGGCTCGTGCCAGTTCCAGGGGACGTAGATGTCGATCGTATTGATGCCGAGGCGCTTATACCGCTCGAGCATCTCGTCCCACGAATCGCGAGGAATGCGATCGTAGAAAAATGCCGCCGAATGAATAAAGAAGGGCCGCCCATCCACCTTCAATTCCGGATAACCCCCAACCTGCACGATTTCCATCCCAAGGCGTGGACCGGTGCCCGGGGCCATTCGGCTAGACTCGTGCTGATTCGGCGATCGTCCGGCGCCCGGAACAGTGGTTTGCGGGTCCTGACGGGCAAAAATAGCGCCCGAACAAGCCACTAAGATACCCACTAGAGTAAGCAACAAAAGCCGGGAAAAGCGTCCTTGCCGGCTGCGCCGGGGGACGCCTGAAGGCCTTCGACTCCGTTGAGCGGCTCGCATCATGGCCGGGCAATTCTGCCATGAGGGGCATGCGCCCACCAACGGCGATTCGAGAGCGTGCCGTGACGAGACAAATGTTCAGGGCACTTTCATCTGAGTTTCAACAGTGATCCATTCCCTTTCCGGTGTCGCGGCAATCGAGCCTCTGTTAGAATTCTGCGTTTTCTTGCGGGGCGGGGCCGGACGGATCGTGCAAGAGAAGATCGCAAGGCGCTACTTCGTCAGCGGAATGGTGCAAGGTGTAGGGTACCGATTTTTCGCGACGCGATTGGCCGAGCGGCTCGGCGTCGCGGGTTGGGTGAAGAATCTCGCGGATGGCCGCGTGGAAGTCTACGCCATCGCGACGCGCGAAACGCTGAAGGACTTTCGCTTGGAACTGGAACGAGCGCCACGGGGAGCGATGGTGGAAGACGTTCGCGAGGAGGATGCCCAGGTGGATCCTGAGTTCGCGAGGCGCTTTACGATCGAGCACGACCGCTGGTGAAGCTCACGAGAGGAAACGCATGGACAATCTGAAGGCGCTGATTCGTGAAATCCCCGATTATCCGAAACCCGGAATCCTGTTCTACGACCTGACGACGCTGTTGAAAGACAAGCAGGGATTTCGCGCTCTGATCGGCAAACTGTGCGAGCACTACAGCGGGAAAAAGATCGATCTGGTGGCAGGCATCGAAGCTCGCGGGTTCATTTTTGCACCGGCGCTAGCCTACGCCCTTGGCGCCGGATTTGTGCCCGTTCGCAAGCCGAAAAAACTTCCGTCGAAAACTGCATCGGTGAGCTACGCGCTCGAATATGGGACGGATTCGCTCGAGGTCCACGTGGACGCTGTGAGCCCCGGCCAAATCGTTTTGCTCTCGGACGATCTGCTGGCCACGGGTGGAACGGCTGCGGCCGCGGTCAAGTTGATCCAACAGCTCGGCGGAAAGGTGGCGGGGGCCGCTTTCGCGGTAGAGCTGACATTCCTCAAAGGCCGCTCGAAGCTGTCGGGTATCGACGTGTTTTCGCTGCTCCAATACGACAAATAGCGTTGCGCGCAACACCACGAGCAGCGTGGTGGACCGAATTCAGCACTCGTTCAGCCGGGGAAACCTGTTTCTTTCTTTGTTGAAGTACGGCGCTGGCGGACCGCCTCGAATAGCATGATTCCAGCGGCCACCGAAACATTCAGCGAACGCACGGGGCCGGTCGTCGGAAGCGAAACCAGAAAATCGCAGCTTTTGCGCGTGAGTTCGTGCAGGCCTTCGCCTTCGCGTCCCAGGACGATCCCCACGGAACCCTTCAGGTCCACGTCCGTGAAGTTCTTTTCCGCGCGTTCATCGAGGCCAACCATCCAATAGCCCGCTCCCTTGGCCTGTTCCAGGGCACGCACCAGATTCTTCACGCGCGCCACCGGCAAATGCGCCAGAGCGCCTGCTGAGGCCCGCTCGGCCGTGTCGGTCAATCCGGCCGCGCGGCGTTCGGGAATCACGAGGCCGCCGGCTCCGGCCGCGAGCGCGCTGCGCACGATCGCTCCGAGATTGTGCGGATCTTCGATGCCGTCAAGAAAAACGAGAAGCTCTCCCTGGGTTTTTCCAGCGAGAAGATCTTCCAGTTCGACCGTCGCTCGGGCCGACGCCAGAGCGGCCACGCCCTGATTCTCGCGGGTTCCTGACAACCGGTCGATCTGCTCGCGTTCTTCGAAACGCACCGGCACGGTGCGCGACTTCGCCAGGCGCACCAGCGACTCGACGCGTTCGCCGCGCCGCCCGCGCGCGAGGACAATACGCTCGAGCGGGCGCCCGGCGGCAAGCGCCTCTTCGACTGCATGAAATCCGGTGATCCAGTTCATTGGAGCGGTGGCACGGCGCGTCCGCTACTGGACGGTCGCGATCGCATGGCAGGCGATCGCTTCTCCGCGGCCTATTTCGCCGACGCCCTCGTTGGTTTTAGCTTTCAGGCTGATGCGGTCAACTCCCACGCCGAGCGCCTTCGCGATTGCGCCACGCATGGCGGGAAAGTGCGGACCAAGCCTGGGGCGTTCGCAGATCACCACTGCATCGACGTGAACGATGCCGAAGCCGCGAGCTTCGAGCAGTTTGCGGGCGTGCTCGAGGAAAAGGAGGCTGGACGCGTCCTTCCACTTCGGATCCGTGTCCGGGAAATGCGTGCCGATGTCGCCGAGGGCGGTGGCGCCGAGAAGCGCGTCGCAGAGTGCGTGGCAGAGCACGTCTCCGTCGGAATGGCCCACGGGGCCTTTGTTGAACGGGATCTCGATGCCGCCAATCATCAGCTTGCGGCCTTCCTGGAGGCGATGCAAATCGTAGCCGATGCCGGAGCGCGTCATCCGATAGGCCCGTTCGCCGGCCCGGCAGGTTGCGCCCGGCCGACTTTCCGCCACACCAGGGACGCAAGCGCCCACACCACGAACACGGCGAGCACCAGCATCAAGATCACGAAGAAACGAGAGACGAATAACCCTCCCGGCTTCAGCGCAAGTCTCCACAACGCCGATGCCAGGCCGATCAACGAGGCCCAGAACAGAATCCTGCGAGCGACTGTGGGCAAGCTACCCCGCGGAGATTGATTGGGCATGATGCTCATGACGCCACTCGCGCGCGCTCCTGATCGAGGTAGAAGCGCGCAAGTTCCATGTCCTCTGGACGCGTGATTTTCAGGTTGCGTTGCGACCCGAGCACGGCGTAAACGTCGTGGCCCAGCCTTTCTACCACCTGCGCTTCATCGGATCCCGTCACTCCATCTTCCTTCGCTTTGCGAAATGCGTCGCGCAGTAGCGCGAACTCAAAAGCCTGAGGCGTCTGTGCCAGGACGATACGCTCGCGCGGAATCGTCGCGGTAATCAGTGCGACGTCCTCCGGGAGGCTTGCGCGTTTCACTTCCTTTACGGTATCGATGGCGGGAATTCCCAGAATGGCCGCACCGCGACTGCGCGCTTCCGCGATCACGCGCTCCACCTGTTCCCGGGTGATGATCGGGCGCACCGCATCATGCACAAGCACGATTTCGGTCGCCGGATCCACCTGCGCGAGGGCGTTTTCCACCGACTGCTGCCGCGTGTCGCCGCCGTGAAGCACTCGCACCGGACGGCCGAGCCCGCATTTCGCTGCTTTATCCTGCAGCAGGAGGACATCGTCCGCGCGCGTCGCGATGAAGAAATCGGTGATTTGGGAGCAGGCCGCCAGCCTTTTCAACGTGAAAATTACGAGCGGCACGCCGTCGAGCTCCAGAAACTGCTTTGGGACGCCGGAGCCCATTCGCGTACCGAGACCGGCGGCCGGCAGGATTGCAGCGATTCGCGCCATAACAGGGGGAACAGTTTAGCGCAAGGGAGGGTTTCAGCGAAACGGAACGAAGGAAAAGCCGGCGCTCCCTTCGTCGAGAACCCGTCGGTCCTTTTCGTTCAGTTCTGGTCGGGAGGAGAGTCCGGCGGCCCGGAGAATTGAGACGCTCGCTTTACTCCGAGGCGAGCCGGCGGGAACGAGGATTCACTCCGTCGGGCGGCGAAACGTTGTGACCACGATCACCTGCGACGGAGTTTTCGCGCCAGCCCTCAGTCCCGGCACAAGCTGCCATTGCTGCAGGGCGGCCTTCGTCGGAGCAGCGAGCGAGGCCACATCGTGAATGACGGACACGGAAGTGATCCGGCCCTGACCGTCCACGAACCCATCGAGAATGATACTTCCCTCTGCGATGCTCGCGGGCGGGTAACCGGGCTCCACGGTAAGCACAGGCAAAGCGCCGCGATCGACGGCTCCAGCCAGAGGCTCCTCATACTTGTGATCCTTCTGCACCATCTGCGGCAGGAATGACTGCGGGAATTGAAAGACGATTCCGATTCGCGACTCGACTACGCGTCCGTCCATACGAGCCGGCAGAAAACTCCACGTACGCACTGCCCCAAGCGCCACGTCGAGAAAGGGCGAGCTTCCTGACGCCACTCTCACGTCACTGAGCTTTCCATCCGTACCTACCAGCGCATCGAGCAGGACTTCACCGCCGAACAGCGCTTGCGGCGGGTAGGGGGTCGCGACCAGCGAAAGCGGAACAGCGGCCGTGAATCCGCCCGTTTGCTCCGAAGTAGCGGCCATTTCTCCGGAGGGGTGCGAAGCCATATCCCACGGGACATGCAACTGCTCGAGCAGCCCGATCGCGTAATGGATGCGCAGAGCCGCGCCCGGCGACAGCGTCACGTGGCCGCCCTCCGGCCCGGAAGGCGCGACCGCGGGATGGAGCCAGCGCCCTACAACCACGCCAACCACCGCATGCGTGCCCGCCGATACCAGCGGCGCGCCGCTCTGCCCGGGAACGACTTCCTGGTCGAAAAGCAGGAGCTGCCTTTCCGCCTCGCCTCGCTCTCGATAAAACTGGTAATTGATCACCTCGCCCTGCAAAAAGTCTTCGAGCGGCGCGGCGGAACTGTGCGCATTTTTCTCGTCGGGCGGGATCAGCGAATCGGCGAGCACGTCATCGCCAGGGGCCGGCGGCTCTGTGGACAGTGGCAGGTAGGTGATCTTTTTGTCGCCCTGGAAGGGATTCGGCGTCGCGCGAAGCACCGCTACATCATGGTCCCAGTCGGCAGCCATGATTGGGGCTTCCAGCATTCGACGGGGACCTTCCGGTGGTCCAACAAGAATGTACGGCTCGCCCCCTTGGCGAAAATACGACAGCAGATGGGCGGCCGTAACCACATAGCCCTGGTCGTCAACGAAGAACCCATTCCCGAGGAACATGTAGCGATAACCTTCCTGGGGAGACTCATCGAGCGGATAGACGACCTGACAAAGAGCCGCTGAAAGCGAGACGCCCGCCGCGGCCCTGTGCTTGGCCGGTGCGGCATCCGGCACGAGAAGACAGACCGCCAAGATGATCGCTAGCCACATCGCTGTGGCCCATTTCTCGTTGAATTTCGCTCGCATAAAGGCCTCGTCGACGGACTTTAAGGGAGCGGAAGAACAGCGGCAAATAGCCTAAAGGGATTGCTTTGCTGGTAGTCGCGTTCTGGGCGTACTAAAACTATGACCTCAGTCTCTCCAATCCCTTCCTCATTTTCTTGGACGCGGCGAAGCGGCTTTCGAGACGCACAGAGGAGGGAAATTCAACCGATGTAGACCGCGCGCGATAGCCTTTCGGATGGCCATCGGGGCCGGGCGATACAGGAAAGAACCGCGGCACCGGCTTTCGGGGTTACTGTTGCCAGCCGCCACCGAGACCAGAATAGAGCTGGACAAGCGCAAGTCGTTCATTAAGCTCAGCTTGTGCAAAATTCAGCTGAGCTGCGAAGTAGTTTGTTGCGCTGGTCAGCACCTGGAGATAGCTTGCTCCCCCATGCCGGTACAGCGAGTTCGAGAGGCGATTGGCATCCTGCGCAGCCGACGTCAGCAACTCCTGCTGCTGGAGATACTCGCGGTCCTTCTGATAGGCGACGAGGGCATCGGAAACCTGCTGGAACGCGCCGATGATCGTTTGCTTGTAAGCGAGAAGCATCTGTTGTTCCTGGGCTTCAGCCAGGCGCATGCCGGCGTGCAGGCCTCCCGCCTCAAACACGGGCTGAGTGAGCGTTGCAGCCGTGTTCCAAAGACCGGCTGAACCGGTGAAGAGGTTTTTGAGTGCATAGCTCTCAAGTCCCGCCGTTCCGGTGAGAGTGATATTTGGAAAGTATGCCGCCTTGGCGACGCCGATCTCCGCGTTGGCCGCAATCAGAGTTTGTTCCGCCTCGCGGATGTCGGGGCGGCGCTCCAGAAGGAGAGAAGGAAGGCCTTCCGGAACAGCGGGCAGAATCGGCTGGTCCTCGAGGGCACGGCCACGGGGAATTGCGCCGGGATTTGCGCCAAGCAAAACGCTAAGGGCATTTTCCTGCTGCGCGATCTGGCGCTGAATATCAGGAATGGTCTCCGCCGCGGTGTAGAGGAGCTGCTCCGCCTGACGAACGTCGAGCTTAGAGGCCGAGCCGTTCTTTGCGAGCACGTTAATCAGGCGCAGGGATTCGCGGCGCGAGTCCAGGGTCTCCTGGGAGATTCGGAGCGCCAGATCGAGTTCCCGAAGCTGGAGATACCCGGTCGCGACACTCGACACGACGGTCGTGAGCACGGCGCGGCGCCCCCATTCCGAAGCGAGGACGTTCGAGCGCGCGGCCTCGGTCTCCCGCCGATATTTTCCCCAGAAATCAAGATTCCAGATGACGGAGAAATCCACTTCGCCCGCATTGGCCTGGTATCCCTGGAAGCCGCTGGAGATCTTCGGATTTCGCTCGCTGTAAACGTCGGCGCCGGCGCCCGCCATCGGAAACTGGTTGGCGCGTGTGATCCCGAGTTGAGCTTGCGCCTGAAGCACGCGGGCCGCGGCGATTTGCGCGTCATAATTTTGCAGCAAAGCGGTGCGGATCAATTGCTGTAATACGGGGTCTTGAAAGACCTGCCACCATTTTTCATTCCCCAGCGATTCGACCGAGGCGATGGAAGTCTGATCAGGGCTCGCGCCGCGATATCCCTTGGGCGTAGCGATGGGGGGCCTGTGGTAGTTCGGGCCAACCGTGCAGCCCGCCATCAGAAGTCCACACGCGAAGAGTACAAGCCTTTTCATTCGGTGCTCTCGGCCAGGTGGCTCCGCTGCCTGTTGGAAATCCTCTCCACGACGTAGAAAATCGCGGGAATGAAGAAAATCGCGATCGCGCTCGCGGCCAACATTCCACCGATGACCGTGGTGCCCATGATTTGCCGCGCTACGGAACCCGCTCCCGATGCGAACCAGAGAGGCGAAACGCCCAGGATGAAGGCGAGCGAGGTCATCAAAATGGGCCGGAGCCGAAGTCGCGCGCCGCGCAACGCCGCCTCGGCGAGCGATTCCCCCTTCTCGTACTCGTTTTTCGCGAACTCGACGATCAGGATCGCATTTTTGGCCGCAAGCCCGATCAGCATCACGAGTCCGATCTGCGAATAGACGTCATTTTCGATTTGAACCATATACGCCGGGTAGAAGGCTTGCGTGTACCAGCGCCGCAGGAGCAGCACTCCGAACGCTCCAAACACCGCAACAGGCGTGCTCAGCAACACGCTGAAAGGGAGCGACCAGCTTTCATAGAGAGCCGCGAGAATCAGGAAAACGAAGAGGATGGAAACTCCGAAGATCGTCGCGGCGGACACACCCTGCTCCGCCTGACGTTGCTGGAACGACATGCCCATGTAGTCGAACCCCATATCGTGAGGCATGGTCTCGGAGAACACCTGTTCGAGCGCGGCCATGGCTTGATCGGAGCTGTATCCCGGGGCGGCACTGCCGTTGATTTGAGCCGAGGGGTATTCGTCGTAGTGCATGACGAATTCCGGGCCGAAACGCGGGACGAATTTCGTCAAGGCCGAGAGCGGGACCATTCCGGCGCGATTGTTTCGCACGTAGAACTGTCCGGCATCGCGTGCATCGGCCCGATAGTTCCCTTCA
Organism: Candidatus Acidiferrales bacterium; assembly: GCA_035307985.1. Lineage (GTDB taxonomy): Bacteria > Acidobacteriota > Terriglobia > Acidiferrales > UBA7541 > Palsa-295. Next base: position 3,637 of record DATGHM010000117.1, on the reverse strand, counting down.
GCTTCCAGATAAACCTGCCACTGGCGACCAAAGCGGTTGAAATAGTTGACGAAAAGGCCGCCCATAAACGTTTGCAGCGTCTGGTAAATATCGGCAATGGGCACACCCTGTTTCAGCGCTTTGTCGCGGTCAACATCGACAAACTCCTGCGGAACGCTCGGCAGCAAAGATGACGTGACGCCCGTGATTTCCGGACGCTTGCCGGCAGCGGCGACAAATCTGTCCACGTTCTGGGCCAGGTAGGAGATTCCGTTTCCGCCGCGGTCCTCCAGGACGAAGGTGAAACCACCGGAGGTGCCAACGCCAGGAATCGCAGGCGGTGAAAAGCTGAACGCAGTTCCCTGCGGCAGGTTCGTGAGCTCCTGGTTTAAGCTGGCCTTGATGGCTTGGAATTGCTCATCGCGTTGCGTTCGGTCGGACCACGGCTTCAAGGTGACGAAGAAAAAGGCGTTGTAGCTGGTCTGCACGTAGCTGAGGAGGCTGAAGCCGATGACGCTCGTTGTATATTGCACGCCGGGTGTCTTGGCCAGAACGGCCTCGACGGCCCTGGCAGCCTGATCGGTTCGCTGCAGCGAAGCGGCGTTGGGAAGTTGAAGGTTGACGAATGCATAGCCCTGATCCTCGTCGGGCAGGAAGCCGGAAGGCAGCTTCTTACCAAAAAAAACGGCTACCACCGCGAACAGCAGCAGCGCCGCAACGGCCAGCACGCTTTTGCCGATCAGCGCCGCGCTCGCGCGGATGTAACCATTCGCCGTGCGCTCGAAAAGTCGGTTGAACCATGCGAAAAATCTCCGGAGCAATCCGTTGCCGGGTTCTGTGGGCCGAAGCAGCAGAGCAGCGAGCGCAGGACTCAGGCTGAGCGCGTTGAATGCGGAAATGATCACGGAAATGGCGATGGTCACCGCGAACTGCTGATACAGGCGTCCCGTAATGCCCGGAATGAAAGCCGTCGGCACGAACACGGCGGAAAGGACCAGGGCGATACCGATCACCGGGCCCGAAATCTCCTCCATGGCCCTCAGGGCGGCTTCTTTGGGGTGCAAACCTTCTTCGATGTGCCGCTCGACGGCCTCGACGACGACGATGGCGTCGTCAACGACGAGGCCGATCGCGAGCACCAGCCCGAACATGGAGAGCGTGTTGATGGAGAAGCCAAACAGCGGAAAGAAGGCAAACGTGCCTACCAACGACACCGGCACGGCGAGCAACGGAATCAGCGTGGCGCGCCAGCCCTGCAGGAAGAGGTAGACCACGATGATTACGAGCAGCAGTGCGATCACCAGCGTGATCAGGATTTCCCGCATTCCTTCGGTGACGGCGCGGGTCTGGTCCAGCGAGACTACGTAGCTCATGTCCGGCGGAAACCGGCCCTTCCATTGGCCCATCAGCGCGCGCACGGCTTGCGCATCGTCCACTGCATTCGAGCCGGGCAGTTGATAGACGGCGAGAATCGCGCTCGGCTTTCCGTTCAAACGGCCCATCAGCGTATAGCTTTGAACGCCAAGTTCGACTCGGGCCACGTCCTTGACGCGAACGACGCCGCCGTCGGGATTCTCGCGGACAATGATGTTGCCAAATTCCTCGGGCGTGACCAGGCGTCCTTGCGCCCGCACCGAATACGTGAATTCCTGGCCTGCGGGCGCCGGTTCGCCACCGATCTGTCCCGCGGGATTGACGGTATTCTGCGACTCGACAGCATTGGCGACGTCAGATACCGTGAGGCCAAGCTTTGCCAGCAGATCGGGCTTCAACCAGACACGCATAGCGTACTGGCCCGCGCCGAAGACCTGCACGTTGGCGATTCCGGGCACGCGTGTGATGGGATCGTGCAGGTTGATGTACGCGTAGTTCGCGAGGAACTGCGCATCGTACGTCCCCTTTGGCGAATAGAGCGCGACGAGCATCAGCGGGGCAGACGTGGACTTCTGAACGGACACTCCATATTGCGCGACCGTCGAGGGAAGCTGTGGCGCGGCCTGTGTCTCGCGCATCTGCGTCAGAATCAGGTCTGTGTTCGGGTCCGTGGTGACGCCGAAATCCACGATCATCGTCATCTGCCCGTTTGCAGTCGCGTTTACCGAGTACATGTAGTTCATGTTGTCCACGCCGCTCATCTGTTGTTCGATGGGAGTGGCCACGGACTGCTCGATGGTCTGCGCATCGGCACCGACGTAGTTTGCCTGGATGAAGATTTCAGGGGGCACTACCTTGGGAAATTGCGCAATGGGCAGGCTGGACATCGTCACCAGACCAACGATGACCATGATGATGGAAATCACCATGGCGACGATGGGGCGGTTGATGAAAAACCTGGACATGGCCTAGTGGCTTTGTGGTTCCCCGGCTTTTTGCGAGGCGGCTTCTGCCTCGAAATTCGTCGGGTTCACGGTCGCGCCGTCGCGAATTTTTTGGAGGCCTTCGACGACGATACGCTGGCCCGGCTCCAAGCCATGCTCAATTATCCAGAGGCTGCCGCTTCGTTCGCCGACGGTCACGGGCTGGATGTGGGCTTTATTGTCCGCGTCCACGACCGCGACTTGATAAGCGCCCTGCAATTCCGAAACGGCGCGTTGCGGCACCAGTAAAGCTCCGTGTCTGGTATCGAACTTTACCCGCACCCGCACAAACTGGCCTGGGCGCAGCGTCTGGTCGGGATTCGGAAAGAGGGCCTCCAATCGAAGCGCCCCGGTTGTCGGGCCGATTTGCAGGTCCGGCGCGTAAATTTTTCCGGCGAGGGGATAGGCGGTCCCATCAGCCAGAATTAATTGTATTTCCAATTGTTTGAGGCGTTCCTGGCGGTCATTTTCCTTTAAGTATAATCTGGCGAAGTTGATGTAAGCCTGTTCGGTGACATTGTAATATGCTTTGATCGGGTCAATGGTTGAGACAGTTGCCAGTTCCCCGTAGGCGGGACCGACCAAATCACCAATCTGTCCTTTCGCGATGCTGGGTGTTCCGTCAACGGGCGAAAGAATCCTGGTGAAGCCCAGATTCAACTGGGCTTGTTCCACCTGGGCTTTCGCGGACAGGACCGCTGCCTCGGCTTCCAGATTTGCCTGCACGGCGTCGTCGTATTCCTCCTGGCTGATGGCCTTGTCCTTGACCAGCGGGGCATAGCGTTTGACGTCCAGTTCGGTTTTGCCGAGCCTTGCCTGGGCCTGGGCAAGCTGGCCTTTGGCCTGGTCAAGCAAGGCCTGGAACGGACGCGGGTCAATCTCAAACAACAGATCGCCCTTCTTGATGGCGTCACCCTCACGGTAATCCTGTGCTATGAGATAACCGGTGACTTGTGCCCGAATGGTGGCGTTGACCAAACCATCAAGCGTGCCAATCCATTCGTGATAAATCGGGACATCGGCCACGGTTACAGCGGTGACTTCCACCAGCGGAGGCAGCAACACTGCGCTCGGTTTTTGCTTGCACCCGGCGAAGCATAATAGCCAGGTGAAGGCCAAAACAACCGCTGTCCCGGGCTTGATGAACGCGTTCTTTGAACTTAGGATGTTTGTGATCATAAATCCACAGTTGTTGCGGTTCCGGAGTGCCTTATTTACGCATGAATCGCGGTAGAATCTTGCTTACAGAGGATGCCACAGAACCTATATTAGTGAAGCCTTTATTTGCGGCCGGGCATTTG